>DASYPN010000271.1:0-9275 GCA_036006625.1 Pyrinomonadaceae bacterium
ATGAAACTCGGAGTGAACGTATGTGTCCACGCGCCGCCGTAATTTCGTCCTTTACCGCTGCCGGCAGTCGATCCTTCAGTTCCGATCGGATTGAATACCGTGACGTTCTGTTGCGTGTAGCGGAAGAAAATGGTGTCGCGGTCGCTGAAGTGATGATCGATCCTCACCTGAAAACTGTTTGAGTTGTTAGTCGACGGGCGAATCTGCGCGAAGTTGTTTGTCGAATCACCTGTCATATTTGGTGTCGGCGAATACGTGCTGAAGAAACTCTGCATGGGCGCAAAGATCAACGCCTGCGGAATCTTGAAACACGGAGAGCCGATCGCCTGGTTCTGTTGCCTCTGAGCATTTACCGGCAGCGGAGTACCGGAAGAGTCGCAGCGAAACTCATCTCTCACGAAGTTATTTCCGACAAGCCGCGTTGAATATGGATTGTAGATACGACGCCGGAAGGGAGTGTTGGTGAAGTCGCCACTGATTTCCGCGGCTGTCGGCACGTATGACAACGCGAGTGTCGGTTGACTGTAACGCCAGCCGTCGTAACCGACTGAGAAGAACGTACGATTTTTGAAGATGGGACCAGTTACAGTCGCGCCAAACTGGTTTTGCCGAAATGGTAGTGGACTATCGGGCACGCCTTGTCCGGGTTTGCATCGCGCGGTGGTGCAAACGTCGAATGGATTACGCGCGTCGAAAGCATCGTTGCGGACGTACTCAAATGCGGAACCATGAAAGTCGTTACCGCCTGACTTTGAGACCATGTTTACGACGCCACCCGCAGCGCCGCCGTAATCGGCGCGGGAGTCATGGCCGACGACTTTGAATTCCTGGACCAGGTCGATATTTGGAATGACGATGTACGTCGGTCCACGCACATTCGTGTTGATGATGCCGTCGAAGAAGTAAAGCTTCGAGCGATTTTCCTGCCCGTGGAATGACGGATCGGCGAAACCCGAACCGGGAATGCCGACATTGCCCTCGACGCCGCCGGTGTTTCGGTTTTGCGACGTCGAGACAGGTGTGACGCCCGGTGTCAGAGTGAGGAGTTGGGTAAAGTTTCTGCCGTTAAGCGGCAGGTCCTGGACCACCTTCTCGGGGATTACTGTTCCTAAATCGGATGAGGCCTGCTGAATCAGTTCAGCGCCGGCCATGACTTCGACAGTCTCCGATACCGCGCCAATCGTCAACGCGACGTTCTGCGTCACTGCTTCGTTGACGCCGACGTCAAAAGGAGCGCTCTGCAATCCTTTGAATCCCTGGACCTCAACGCGCAACGTGTACATCGCTGGATTCACGTTTACGAAGTTGAAGTAGCCGTCTTCGTTGCTCGTGGTTGCAGACTCGATCTTTGTTGCCTGGTTGATCAGCTTCACCGATGCGCCCGGAACGGCCGCGCCATTCGGATCAGTAACCGTGCCGCTAACTTTCGCATTCGCCTGCGCGAAGGCGCTGACGGCGGTTACACCAATCAACATCAACAATGCGATTGTGCGTTTTAGTAAAAACATGACGCGCCCCTTTCAAATCATCTTTTTAGCCACGGGTGACGCGGATCAAAAATTAAATCTGATCGAAGCCTGCATGACGCGCGGTGTGCGAGCGGCAGTGACGGCTCCGAATCTGGCGTTCGTCTGTTGGAAAGACGTCGTGCAGACGTTAGTCAACGAGCAGGCCGCTTTCGGAGTCGACGTGCTCGGGTTGTTGACCACCAGACCGTATGCAAGCCCCGCGTCGACGTCGCGGAAATTCGTATGATTGAAAATGTTGTAAATTTCCCAGCGAAGCTGTAACGCACGTTTCTCACCGAATTTGAAATTCTTAAAGAACGCGAGGTCGTTGTTGAAGATCGACGGCAGGCGCACGGCGTTGCGTGGCATGTTTCCGATCTGCCCCAAAGCCGTCGGCTTCGCAAAACAACTAACGTTAAAAGCTCTAGGCGTGCCGGTTGAATCAACGCCGAAATCACCTTGCATCGGATCGCACAGCATGAACGGACGAGCGTTAATGCCGCCGCCTGTCCAATCCGAGATTGGCGTGCAAGTCTGTGTCGTTGCCGTGGTCGAAGTCACAGTCGAATTGGCGGGACACTGTTGTCCGAGTGAAATCACCGCCGCGGTGCTTGAATAAGTGACAGCAATATTCTTCGGCTTGCCACTCGCGTAAGAAGTCGTTCCCGAAAGCTGCCAGTTATCGAGAACAGCGGACACAAAACCATTGCTGCCGAAGTGCCGGCTTATCTTCGGCACGTCGTAGATGTAGTTCACTGTGAAGATGTGAGTTTGATCGAAATCGGAAGGCGCGTAGTTGAACGCCTTGAAGGGACGCCCGAAGAACACATCCGACGAATCGTCGTTCGCGTAGTCGAACGACTTCGAATACGTGTAAGCCAAACCGGCCTGGAAGCCGCGTGTGTAACGTCGATTCGCCTGAACCTGCAACGAGTTGTAGTTTGACGTGCCGGCCCACGTGACCATTGTAATGTCGCCGTAGCCGCGATACGGGCGCAGGAATTCATCCGGTAGACGACTCCCGGTGACCGGACTGATGTTGTTGGTTCCGAGCTTGGCGCCATCGGGAATGTCGTTGATATTGACCGTCTGGCCCAGGTGACGAGCAAATGAACCGACATAACTAACCTCGAGCACGGTCTTGAAACCAATCTCACGCTGCACGCCGAGGGTGAAGTTGTAAATCGTCGGAGTCTTGGAATTGAGTTCGACTGCCCTCACCGTTGAAGGTCTCGTGATCGCGGTGCCGGTCAGGTTCACGAGCTGATTGATATTTCCGAAATCAATGCTGTAGGAACGATTGGCCGGCTGGTTGTTGACGAGATTACCGCCAGTGGTGCCGCCGCCGACGCGCGGTGCGTGGTAAACGCCCGCCTGAAAACGCAGCACCGTGTTGCCGTTGCCGAAGAGATCCCACGCAAAACCAAGTCGTGGCTCGATGTCGACTGGCCTCGTCGTTCTAAATCCGGGCGGCGTGTTGGGATCGGTTCCGATTTGTAGACCATTATTTGGATTGCCAGTGTTTGGAACGATCGCGCCGACGAGGTTGGCAGTCGCACCAGCGAGCACAAAGAGCTGACCCGTGATCGGATCGCGCGCGCGCCGCGAACCAACAGGACAAGGCACAGGCTTCGGATCGGGAGCTACGCAGAACGGTTCGTACAACGCCACCGCCTTCGACGGATCAAACAAGCTCGGAACGAAGTTCGATCCTTGTCCATCGATCTGTTCGAACGGAGAGTGATAACCAAACCGGACACCGTAATTGACGGTGAGTCGCCGGTTCATCTTCCACTGGTCAGCCGCGTACCACTGCACCTGCGTCAGACGAAGGTTCGTAAACGGCCGCGCGGTCGATTCCTGGTAGTTTCGGAAGTTGCCGATGAGGGCGTTGGCATAAGCGTAGCCGGTGTTGCCGAGCGTGATCGTGTAGTTGTTGTCGTTGCCGGCGAAGTTGAATACGCCTGACCACTGACCACCCGGCGCTTCACCATTCTTCAGTCGTTCGAAGTAAGCCCCGAACTTGAAACTGTGATCGCCATGCGTGATCGAGAGGTTGTCGGCGAACGACGGCTGGATGTAATCGTTGCCGACTTCACCCCAGCGATCGAGCCAGTTGATGTTGGCCACGCCGTTCGTTGGACCACGCACGCCACCCCAGTTCGTTGCGCGTGGAATCGTGCCGAGGTGATTGTTCTGCGGGAACAGTTGCGGTGCGGTGTAATTGAGCGCGGTTCGTTGCAGTCGTTCGATTTCGCCGTCCCCGGGAATGAAGCCTTCCGAGTCGTGACGCATACCGAAGTTGAACTCATTGACGAAATTGGAACTGATTACTCGTACCCAGTTCGCCGACCAGCCATCGTCTTTGTAAAGGTAATGGGAGTTGATTCCCCAACGGTTGTTGTCGTTGCCGGGCCAGCCTGAAGTTCCGGTGCCGAGGTTGTCAGAAGTCCACCACTGATACTTCCAGTAGATCGTGTCTTTGTCGGAAGGTTTGACGTCGAAGCGGAGCACCATGCTTCGCTTCGGCACGTCGGTCGGGCTCTGAAAGACGTAATTGAAAGCGCTGCCGCCGGTCCCACCGAGAGTATTTGGCAACGGAAAATAGTTGAGCAATGCGACGCCGCTCGCGTTCCATCTCGCTTGTGGGATCACGTTGATGCGACCAGAGGCATCTTTAAAACACCCACTCGTGTCGCTGGCACTACAACCAGTACCCGGATTCTGGGGGTCACGTATAAAAACCTGCGCGCCATTCGAGTTGATTGATTGCGAGAAATCTCCATTGCGCTCGAGAGCTGTTGGCACAGTCACGAAGCGTGGATCATTCGGCGTGATCTGGTGCGGCTTCTCATACGCGAAAAAAAAGAATGCTCTGTCTTTCAACCAGAACTTTCCGCCTTCACCAAATCTCGGTAACGGCAATGGTCCACCGAAATTGCCGCCCGGATAAAGATGTCGATACAACGGTTTCTGCAAGCCTGCTTTGTTGTTGAAGAATGGACTCCCATTCAACGACTCGTTGCGCAGGAAGTAGTACGCACTACCCGCGTACTCCTTACCACCGCCCTTGGAGACGATGTTGATAATCGCGCCGCCGTTGTTGCCATACTCGGCGCCGTAGTTGTTGCGCAAAACTTTTACCTCGGCTACGGCGTCTTGATTGATCGTCATGCTCAGCTTGTTTGAGCCACTCGGCTCGCCTGCGAAGAGTCCATCGATCGTGGGAACAGTCGAACGTCCGCGCTGACCCGAGATGTTTGGCAGGTCAGTTCCGAAACCATCACCGGCGCCTTCGATATCGTCGTTGTTGGAAGTGCCTGGAAGGAGGCGCAGGAGCGAAGTAACGTCGCGACCTTTGGTCGAGATCAGATTGATCTGATCTGCAGTGAGACGCGCTGTCAGATCGCTGCTTTCGCGTTCGACGATCGCGCCTTCACTCACCACGCTCACGGTCTCTGAGACTTGACCGGGCTGAAGTTTCAGATCGCCAAGCGCGAGATTCTCGTTCGCGCTCAGGATCACTCCCCGTTGTTCGAGTGTTTGAAAGCCCTGGCGCTCGACTCTCAATGCATAGGTTCCCGGTTGCAAGGCCGCAAAGTTGAAGCGGCCTTCACTATTCGTGGTCGAACCACGTGATTGTCCGGTCTTCTCGCTGATGAGCGTGACGTTGGCGCCCGGAATCATCCCGCCGCTCGAATCCATCACAGCGCCCGAGATCGATCCGGTAATGGTTTGTGCGTGAGCGGCTGTGGCAAAAGCAAGCAGCGCTATCGTCAGCACGGTAGCTTTGCAACGCAGAAAACTGAACATGAGACTCCTCCTTCAAGCTAATTGTCTCTAGTTAGGACAATTTAATTAAAAAGACGACGAGCTAATCCGCTCAAAATCGCAAACTAGTTTTCGGTTATGGCCGGCCTTTTCGAACTACGGCGAAGGCAGCCGACACGCCTCGGGGTGGTTTCTCTGTGCAACAGAGAACTACTTCGCTTCTGACTTCTTATCAACCTTGGCCCGGTGTTGCTCTTCCTCGATCGCAAAAGCTCTCTGGGCGCGAACGATGTGCTCTTGCATCGCTTCGCGAGCGTCTTCCGGCTTGCGCGCGCGAATGGCGCGATAAACTCTCCGGTGTAACTCGAGCGCTTCCTTGAAATCGTGCGCACGCTCAATCGTTTCGCGACGTCGTGCATATAAGATCGCGGAGACCATCTCCACGAGTGTCGCGAGTGTCGGATTTCCTGATGCCGCCGCGACTGCACGATGGAACGCAACGTCGTGAACGAGAAATTGTTGTGGATCCTCGAGCGCTGCGAACATGTCGGCGATTTCTTCCGACATCGTTGCGAGTTGTTCACCAGTCGCGCGTTCGGCAGCGAGACCGGCTGCTCCCACTTCGAGGATCGACCTGGTTTCAAACATGTGCTCAAAACTGAAACCGTGCAGCTGAGCGAGCAGACGCAGCGGTTCACTGTCGAGTGCGGGCGGTCCATCGACGATGAAAGTGCCTGCACCCTGGCGCGACTGCAGCACGCCCATCGAGATCAGCGAGCTCAGTCCGGCACGCAGCGAAGGCCGGCTGATTCCGAGTTGTTTTGACAATTCGCGCTCGGGCGGCAGTCGATCGCCGGGTTTCAAGTCCTCACGTTTGATCAGCTCGTAGACACGTGCCACGACCTGTTCCGTCGTTTGTCCGGAACGCACGGGCGGCACAATCTTCAACTTAGAACCTAAATTGGTCATAACAATTCCGGCGAAGCGCCGAACTTATAATACCAATTTAGACTGAGGTCAAGTTTTTTGTCTCAAAATGCGGCAAAATTTAATCTTGACCAAAATCTAATCTGACTCAGCATCCGTTTTCGAGGCAAACTAATCCGCGTGATTTGTGGCTGGTTTCACGGGTTGGAAGAGTGTGCGACTGCTGCCTCGGAGCGTTTTGTTCATGAACTTCTCGTTCATGATCAGAAACGCGCCGAGGCCGTGGAAGTCGTTGACATTGCGCTTGCGCGCGAGATAGTAGGCGAGATCTGCGACGTTGGTGCCTTCGCAGATGTCGGCAAGATACGTTTGGCCGTCTTCGCGACCTAAACTGATTTTCGTCAGCACGCCTTCATATCCGCGGCGCGCATTTTCTGCATATTTCTTCGGCACATAACCGCGATCGACGGCCATTGCAGTGACGTAGGTGTACATGCTCGAGCTCGACGTCTCGAGCCAGTTGTTCGGGTTATCGCCTTTATCGACGATTTGGTACCAGAGTCCGGTTTTTTCATCCTGATAACGTGCCCACGCTTTGACGAGTAATCCAAGATGGCCAATCAACAGGGGTCGCATCGGATGATTGCGCGGCAGGAGTTCGAGCACTTCAATCATCGTCATCCCAAACCAACCCATCGCGCGACACCAGAACTCCGCGGAATGTTTCGTGTCTTTATCCGCCCAGGTCGACTGACCGCTCTCGTCGTAAGCGTGAAACATTAGCCCCGTGCGCAGGTCGTTCAGGTGAGTGTAGTAAGTGAGTAATTGAAGAACTGCCTCGTCATTCGTGTACTTACTGTCGCCGAACATGTTTCCATACCGCACCAGAAACGGCATCGACATGAAAACGCCGTCGCCCCAGAGCTGCCACTCGCGCGTCTTGCCGGTTGCATGCCAGAATCCATTGTCTTTCGTGCGCGGATAAGTGTCGAATCGCTTGCGGATGCGTTCAGCGGCGAGCTTGTACTTCGGTTCTTTTGTTTCCTGGTAAAGCAGCAGCAGGAGATTGCCGGGAAGCATGCTGTCGAGATTGTCGAACTTGATTTCCCGGACTTCTCCCTGCGCGTTTGTGCTTCTAACGACGCCCTGTTCGTCGACCTGCATGTCGATCCAGTCTTTGATGTACTTGAGATAACGCGGATCCCGGGTTCGCTTGTAAACGAGGTATTGACCGTAGAGATAGAGTGACTTTGCGTAGCCCCACGAGCCGAGATCTTTCGCGGTTGGGTATCGCTTCATGGTCGATTCAACCATCGAGACCGACCAATCAGTTTTTGCGTTGGCGACAACCGAGATCACTAATAGCATTACGGCCGCGATAATGGTTCGCGGTTTACCAAGCTGCATGGGTTCTCCTGTTAGATGGAGACAAGATTTCAAGATTTTCAGGATTTACAAGATTCCAATCCTGAAAATCCTGTCATCCTGTGCTAATTTATCTCGACCAAATACAGATCAGAGGTAACTCTCGGTCAGTCCGGAAATGGTTTGACCAATAACACAACTGCGGGAGAGAAGCAATGACCAAGTCTCGTGACGATCGTGAAGTTGAGAAGTCTCACGACCCAGACAGGCGCCGGTTTCTGAAAGGCATGGGTATCGCCGGCGCAGGCGCTGTGATAGCCGACCACTTATGGACCGAAGCGGAAGCTGAAGAGAAAGAGGCAGCGCCGGAAACACTTTCCGGAAACGTCAAAGTCGTCCTCGACGTGAATGGACAAAAGCGCGAGGCGCAGGTTGAGCCACGCACTACTCTTCTCAACACGCTGCGCAATCACCTCGATCCGGCCGTGACTGGTCCTAAGCTCGTGTGCGACGTGGGCACGTGTGGCGCCTGTACGGTTCTGCTCGACGGCAAACCCGCGTACTCGTGTCTCGTACTTGCCGTGGATGCGACGAACAAGAAGATCACGACGGTCGAAGGATTGGGCACTCCTGAAAATCCAAACGCAGTGCAGGCAGCCTTCGTCGAGCACGATGCGCTGATGTGCGGTTTCTGCACGCCCGGATTTATCACCACGATTTCAGCTTATCTCAAGAAGAACCCGAACCCATCGCTCGCGGAAGTGAAGGAAGCGTGCAAAGGAAACTTCTGCCGGTGCGGCACCTATCCGAGAGTTTTTGAAGCAGCACTCGCTGCCGCCAAAGGTTCAAGCGTTTAAGGGAGAACAAATGCAACAACAGCCACAAGCACAACCAACTCCCAAACCGAAGAAGAAAATTCGCGTCCCGCGCGTTGTGAACGGCGTCGAGCAGATGGTCGAGATCGAAGTCGACGCAGATACTGGACCAGGTTGGGGACCAAACGACAAGCACACGCTGCTTAATCACAGCTACACACGTGTAGATGGCCCGCTGAAAGCGGCCGGCGTCGCGCGTTACACCTACGATCAGCGTCTGCCCGGAATGCTTTATGCACGCGTCCTGCGCTGCCCGCACGCTCATGCGCGCATCACGAAGATCGACAGTGACGCTGCCGAGAAGATTCCTGGTGTTAAAGCAATCATTCCCGCGCCGTTGACTGAAGTTCGTTTTGCCGGCGCTCCTGTTGCGGCAGTTGCAGCAACAACTCCCGAGATCGCGGGTGACGCACTGCGCGCGCTCAAGGTAACTTACGAAGTTCTCCCACACGTGGTCCATGCGCATCACGCCATCAGACCTGACGCGCCCAAAGTCATCGCGGAAGAAAACAATCTTCAGGAAAAAGGAAAGAACGGCGACCAGCAGAAAGCGGAAGCCGCTTTCTCAACGGCAGACGCAGTCATCGAAGGCGAATACATCACCGCGCGCATTCATCACACCTGTCTCGAAACACACGGCATGGTGGTCGACTATCGCGGCGGCGACACCGCAACGATCTACGCGTCGACACAGGGCACTTTCACGATTCACGGGGACGCTGCGAAAGAATTGGGACTCGCAGAAAGTGCCGTCACCACGACCGTCGAACACATGGGCGGGGGCTTTGGTTCGAAGTTTGGTCTCGGACTCGAAGGCATGCTTGCGTGC
>DASYPN010000272.1:0-12945 GCA_036006625.1 Pyrinomonadaceae bacterium
GTTTAGTTTTCGTTTCGATGCTCCTTTAGATATGCGGATGGACCCGACGAAAGGCGACACCGCAGCCGATCTTCTACAGCAACTTCCCGAATCGGAAATTGCCAGAATCATTTTCGAATTCGGCGAAGAACGACACTCACGGCGCATCGCCCGTCGCATCGTTGAATGTCGCGAACAAGGGAAGCCGATCACGACCACCACGGAGTTAGCAGACCTTGTGCGGCAAGCTACCGGCGGGCACAAGCGGAATCAGATTCATCCGGCGACGCGCACATTCCAGGCTCTGCGTATCGCCGTTAATCACGAACTCGAAGGGCTGGGAGAGTTTGTCGAGTCAGCAGTCGATCTTTTAATTCCCGAAGGCAGGTTTGTCGGTATCAGTTTTCATTCGCTCGAGGATCGGATCCTCAAACGCGAATTGAAAAAACTCTCGGGCCACTGCGAATGTCCACCGCGCTTGCCGGTTTGCGCGTGTGGGGCACGCGAGGTTGTTGAGGTGCTGACGCGACGGCCAGTGGTGCCGGGGTTTACCGAGATTGACGAGAACCCAAGAGCGCGCAGCGCGAAGCTGAGAGCGTGCAAGAAAATATAGGTCCTATAGGACCAAATGGGACTTATAGAGGTCCACACGATGAAAAGATTTCCTAATCATCAACTCAACGCGAAGATTCACCGCACGCGCGACACCACTGCCTTGTCGCGTCTGGGGCTGTTGCTGTTTTGTGGATTGATACTGGCCGGCGGTTTCGTCTTCGCCGCTAAGCAACATTTTGCTGCCGTCCAGTACGGATATGAAAACGAGAACCTGCGCACCGAGCGCAAGAAATTAATCGAGGAGAATCAACGACTCGCTCTCGAAAAAGAACGCGCCATTGCTCCTGACAAACTCGAACCCGCCGCTCGGCGTCTCGGGTTGAAGCCGGCAAGACCGGGACAAATAGGAAATCCGCGTTAATCTGCGTTCCGAAATAAGAAGCGTCCTCATCACGCTACTGGGTAGGGAGAAACAAGTAGGTGATGTTGGCACGCCTCATTGCTCGTTCAAAATCCAGACCGGATGTTTCATCAGGCCGCGTGCTTTTTGTCGCGGCTTTTATTGGCTTCTGGATGCTCGTGATTTCTGCTCGCCTCGTTTACCTGCAGTTCTCGCAGTACGAAAGTCTGGCCAACCGCGCTCGCCAACAACAGCAGAACGAAATTGAAACGAGCCCGCAACGTGGCGAACTCCTCGATCGTCAGGAGCGCCAACTCGCTCGCAGCGTGCAGACTGTTTCTCTCTTTCTCGATCCCGATGGTATCGATAACGCAACCCTCGATCGCAATGCCCAGCAACTCGCCAAGACACTCGGCCTGAAACAAGCAGACCTCGCGAAGGAATTTCGTGACGCCGCCGCAGCGAAGAAACGATTCATCTGGATTGCACGACGTTTGGACGCGGATGTCGCAAACAAGATCGTCGAACTGAAACTTCCCGGTTTGCAAACACAACTCGAGCCGAAGCGTTACTACCCGAATGGCTCACTCGCTGCGCACGTACTCGGATACGTCGGTCTCGATGGTAAAGGTCTCGGTGGTGTTGAGCAGTTTTACAACGCGAAGATCTCCGGTGAGGCTGGTCATCTATTAGTTGAGAAAGACGCCTACGGCAAACCGTACGAGAGCTACGAGATCGCCGCGAAGTCCGGGCAGACAGTCGTACTGACGATCGATCAGACGATTCAGTATCAAGCCGAACAAGCATTACAAGCTGCGGTGCAACGTTCGCACGCGAAGTCGGGAACGGTGATCGTCCTCGATCCGCGCAGTGGCGAGATTCTCGCACTCGCAAATGCGCCGACGTTCGATCCGAACAAAGTCTCTGAAGCCAAGCCTGAAACAAGATCAAACTGGGCGCTGCAGAACATTTATGAACCGGGCTCGACGTTCAAAGTCGTCGCTTTTTCTGCAGCCCTCGAGAAGAAGCTCGTGAAAGTCGACGATCACATCGACTGCCAGATGGGCGCGGTCACCGTCGCCGGACGTGTGGTCCACGATCATAAGCCATTCGGAACGTTGACTATTGCCGAAGCCCTCGCGAAGTCGAGCAACGTCGCGGCGATCAAACTCGGAATGCGAGTCGGCGATCCAGCGATGTACGACTACATCAGGCGTTTCGGCTTCGGATCAAGAACAGGCATCGAGCTTCCAGGCGAAACAAACGGCATCCTGCGCAAGGTTGAGCGTTGGCAGCCATCATCGATAGGTTCGATCGCGATAGGTCAGGAAGTCGGCGTCACGCCGGTGCAGATGGTCGCAGCGTTTGGTGCACTTGCGAATGACGGCGTCAGGATTGCGCCGCACTTGATCCGTGAAGTTCGCGATTCGGGCGGCAACGTTGTCTATCGTGCACAGCCTGAACAACGACGAGTGATCAGTGCAGAGACTGCGGTTGCACTGCGCGGCATGCTCGAGGGTGTGACCCTGAACGGAACCGCGAAGAAAGCTCAACTCGATGGTTATTCAGCCGCCGGTAAAACAGGCACGGCGCAAAAGATCGATCCGAAGACGCGCAGCTACTCGTCTACGAAGTTTGTCGGTTCGTTTGTAGGTTTCGCGCCGGTGAGCAATCCGCAAGTCGCGATCATCGTTGTGATCGACGAGCCTGCCGGTGCTTATCACGGCGGCGACGTCGCTGCGCCGGTCTTTCGTGAAGTTGCCGAACAGGTTCTGCCCACGCTCAATGTCATGCCCGACATCGAAACGAAGTCGGATCCGGATTTGATCGCGCAGGCCAACACCAATCCCGAACGCGCGGAAAAAATTAAGGAAGAGCAGGCGCAATCGGAAGAGCAGCGGAAAGCCACAATGCCGACCGTGGATAGCAACGGGGGACGAAGCGGCGAAGTTGTCTACGCTGCAGCGACGAAGAAGGCGATGCTAATGCCTGACTTGCGTGGGCGTAGCGTTCGCGATGTCGCCCGGGCGTGCGCGCAACTCGGACTGCAAGTCGAGGCGCGCGGCGAAGGACGAGTTACTAAGCAAAATCCCTCGGCGGGGACGGAAGTGAGCACAGGGCAGCTTGTCTATGTTGATTTTGGGAGGTTGCAATAATTTGGAGGGCGGCGACTTGTCGCCGCTTTGGTATTAATCTGAGAGCTAACCCGACATGAAGATTTCACTCGTCCCCCAGGATGAAGAAACTCTCGAAGATGACGTAAACTACGGCATCGCTGACTGCAGAAGACGCATGCGCAGCCAGCGTTCATCCCTCCGGGCGCAACATCATCCCCCAAAAGATGGCTCGAATGGTGAGGTACGTTCTGCCATTGGCCGTGTTGGAAGCTTTGCCGAAGTTTTGGCAAACGTTTCGATGAATCAGAGCTCGCTTTCACGACTCGTCGAATGCCTGCTCGAGCCAGACAACACGCCTTCGCAGCGGGAAACGATGGAGCAGGAAGAGGCCGTAATCACGTGAAGGTTGGCGAGGCAGCAGGTTTGATGGGCGCGAATGCGACAGGCATCAGCGCTGAGATGTTTGACAAACAGATTAGAGATTATTCCATCGACTCGCGTTCGATAGGCGCGGGCGAACTGTTTTTTGCGCTCTCGCAAAAGGACTACGCCCGCGCCGGTTTTAATGGCGAGTTTGTCGACGGTCATCGCTTCATCGCTGATGCGTTTGAGCGTGGTGCAATTGCCGCAGTAGCACGCGCCGATCATCTCAGCGGCGATTCTTATTTGCAGAGTGTGAAGGATCGTCTGCTCGTGGTTGACGATGCGATCGCCGCGTTGCAACTGCTCGCGCATCGCATCTACACCGCGTGGGGAAAACCGGTAGTAGCGATTACGGGCAGCGCGGGGAAAACGACGGCGAAAGAGTTGACTGCGCACATTCTCAGCAGTGCGGGCAATCGTGTTTTGAAAAGCGAGCGGAATTACAACAACGGTTTGGGATTGCCGTTGTCGGTTTTACGGATGGTCAGTGAAGACCGTTCACCGGATCAATTCGATCTCGCAGTGTTGGAGATGGGCATGTCATCGCCCACACATGAGATTCAGCGACTCTGCAAGATCACACCCCCTGATGTTGCAGTTGAATTGATGGTGGCGCCCGTTCACTTGGAGTACCTCGGAACCATCGAGAATATTGCGGCGGCGAAAGCGGAACTGATTGAGGGACTCAAACCGGAAGGCACTGCGATTCTCAACGCTGACGATGAGCTCGTAATGAAGATGCGCGATAAGCATCAAGGTCGCACGTTGACGTTTGGTATCGACAATGCTGCAGACATCACCGCAACGGAGATTGACACGAACTCGCTCGGAAGAATCGTATTTCGATTGCGAACGCCGCTAGGCGAGGCGCGCGCGACACTCGCGATGAGTGGTCGTCACAACTTGAGCAACGCGCTCGCAGCGTCTGCAGTCGGTACGGCATTTTCGATCACGCCGGAAGAGATAGCGAAGGCTCTGAGGAGTGCGCAGCCGCCGAAGATGCGCGGCGAAGTGCTCGACTTCGCGGCAGGTTTTACGGTGATCGACGATTCGTACAACTCGAATCCGCGTTCGTTGCTGAATATGGTGCGGACGATGGTCGAAGGTGGGCAGAGTAGTAAGCGATTGGTTGTTGTCGCGGGAGAGATGCTGGAACTCGGACCTGATGAGGCGTCGTTGCACAGGGACGTTGGGCAAGAGATCGCGCGCAGTGGCATCAACGTGCTTTGGGGAGTGCGTGGCCTGGCGAAAGAGATCGTCGCGGGAGCGAATGAAGCGGGGCTCTCGGCGGCGCGGTTTTTCAACTCGTCTGATGAAGTTGCGGCGGAGTTGAGCAGGGAAGTCAAAGAAGGTGATCTGATCTTGGTGAAAGGCTCGCGCGGCGTGGCGACGGATAAAGTCGTGAGGGCGCTGCGTGAGCAATTTCCGTTGGCTGGAGAAGATGAGAGTTAGTTGGACAGGATGAACAGGATTTTTCAGGATTGACATGTAAATCCTGAAAACATCTTGTAAATCCTGTCTAACAACGGTTTCGAAGAGATGATCTATTACTTCCTTTACGAGCTTCTTTACTTCCACTTCAAGGACAAGGATTGGTATCTCGTAAAGGCTCTCAACGTCTTTCAGTACGTCACGTTTCGCACCGCGTACGCGACGATCACGGCGTTGCTGATCTCGCTTTTCTTCGGCGGCAAGTTGATCGACGCATTGCGGCAATGGAACGTGGGCCAACAGATTCGCGAAGAAGGCCCACAGGCGCACCAGACGAAACGCGGCACGCCGACGATGGGCGGTGTCTTGATAGTCGGATCGGTTCTGATCTCGACGTTGCTTTGGGCACGACTGTCGAGCGTGTTTGTCTGGACAGCCATGGGCGCCACGTTGCTGTTCGGATTGATCGGATTCGTCGACGACTACTCAAAGATTGCGAAGCAGCGCAGTCTTGGTTTGACCGGGCGACAGAAGTTGTTGGCGCAGTTGCTGGTGGCAGTGATGGTTTGGGCGGTGTTGTTTCTCTCGACAAGATTCTGGGGCGGCAACGACTACTCCTGGAATTTCAGCATTCCGTTCATCAAAGCGACCGCGAAACCTTACGGACCGAGTTTCATTGGACCGTACTTGTACCTGGTGTTGATTGCAGTCGTGCTGCTCGGATCGTCGAACGCGGTGAATTTGACTGACGGCTTGGACGGGTTGGCTATCAGCATCACCGTAATCGCGATGGGTGCGTTGACCGGTTTCACCTATATCACGAGTGACGCGCGTTGGGCGAACTATCTGGACATGACTCACCGACCCGAAGCCGCGGAGTTAACAGTCTTTTGCGGCGCGATGGTCGGCGCAAGTCTCGGGTTTCTCTGGTACAACGCGCCACCGGCGCAGGTTTTTATGGGCGACGTCGGCAGTCTCGCGATCGGCGGCGCGATGGGGACGGTCGCGGTGCTCACGAAGCAGGAATTTATGTTGTTGATGGTGGGCGGTGTGTTTGTAATTGAGGCAGTTTCGGTGATGCTGCAGGTGAGCGTGTTCAAGATGACGAAACGCACGACTGGAACCGGACGGCGGTTATTCAAGATGACGCCGTTGCATCACCATTTCGAAATGCAGGATTGGAAAGAGTCGAAGATTGTCTTTCGATTTTTAATCCTCGCGATCTTGTTTGCGTTATTGAGTCTTTCGACGTTGAAACTTAGATAGTGGAACTAGCGGGAAAGAAAGTTTTGATCGTAGGTGCGGCGCGGAGTGGGATTGCAGCCGCGAGGTTTCTGTTGGGCCAGGACGCGACTGTCGCGCTCACCGACCAGAAACCGCTCGAGAAGTGGACACAAGAGGCGTTAGCGCTGAAACAGTCCGGCGTTGGTTTGTTACCCGGTGAACCACCGGGCTGGCTACTCGATCAACTCGATCTCGTAGTTGTGAGTCCAGGAGTTCCGGCGACGATCATTCCGATTCGTTACGCCGAACGAGCCGGCGCGGAAGTGATTGGTGAAGTCGAGCTCGCATATCGATATTTGAAAGGCCGCATCGTTGCGATCACGGGCAGCAATGGCAAAACGACGACGACCTCGCTCATCGGCGAGTTGCTGCGCGATGCGGGATTGACGGTGCAGGTCGGCGGCAACATTGGCAAAGCGCTGATTTCGATGGTTGAGACGTCGCGAGACGACGGCTGGACAGTGGCAGAGCTTTCGAGCTTTCAACTGGAGACGATCAAGAACTTTCATCCGTCGATTGCGATCGTGCTCAACGTGACGCCGAATCACATGGATCGTTATGAAACGTTCAATGATTATGCCGCCGCGAAACATAGGATCTTCATGAACCAGACGCCTGAAGACACGGCTGTGCTCAACGCGGACGACGAAACGGTTTCATCGTGGACGAGCGGTTTGCGAGCGAGGGTGTTGCACTTCAGCGTCCGGAGAGAAGTTGATAACGGAGTGTTCTTGCGAGGACGCGAGTTGGTATTTCGTGGCAGCGAAGGTGATCGAGTTTTGCTCAACGTCGACGAGATGAAATTACGCGGACTGCACAACGTCGAGAACGTTGCGGCAGCTTTTGCGGCTGGGATCGCGGCGGGCGCGGGAATCGAGTCGATGAACGCGACCGCGAAGCGATTCGATCCTGTCGAACACCGGCTCGAGTTTGTTGCCGAGATCGAAGGTGTGAAGTTTTACAACGACTCGAAGGCGACCAGCGTGGATGCGACATTGAAAGCTCTCGAAGCCTTCGCGGGAGAACCGGGCAAAGTGGTGTTGATTCTCGGCGGACGTGGAAAGAAAGCGCCCTACGCGCCGCTCGAGTCGCTGGTTCGATCGAAAGTGAGAAAGCTCGTGCTCATCGGCGAAGACGCCGAGACGATCGAGAACGAATTGGGAAACAGCGCCCCGTTCGAACGTGCAACTGACATGAAAGACGCAGTCGGACGTTCATTCAACGCAGCCGAAAAAGGCGACGTAGTTCTACTCGCGCCCGCATGCGCGAGTTTCGATATGTTTGACAGCTTCGAACACCGCGGGAAAGTATTTAAAGACGAGGTATTGTTTCACGCAAAGTCGCAAAGCGAACGCAAAGACGCAGAGTAAATTTGCGTCTCCTTCTTGTCTTTGCATCTTTGCGTGAAACCTGGTTGAGAGATGGCTCGGAAACTAGCTCCAGATAAATGGCTCTTCGCGGCGACCGTAGGGCTCGCGCTCTTCGGCGTGGTGATGGTCTACAGCGCCTCGGCGATCCTGGCGCAAAGGGAGAACGGCAACCAGTTTCACTACGTGCTGAAACAGGGCGTCTTTGTATTCATCGGCTTCATCGTGATGCTGCTCGCGATGCAGTTCAACTATCAGCAACTGAAGAACCGTCGCATAGTTTACGGTTTGTTGTTGATCTGCACGATCGGTTTGGTTTTGGTATTTGGTTTCAGTGCGACCAACGGCGCGCATCGCTGGATCAAGCTGCCGGGGTTCTCTTTGCAGCCGTCGGAGATCTCCAAGCTAGCTCTGATTATTTTTCTCGCGTACTTCCTCGAGAAGCGAGCCGGTGAAGAAGGCGACTTCTGGCGCACGTTCATTCCGTGCGGCGTGGTGACTGGCTGGCTCGCGGCGATCGTCGTGATCGAACCGGACTTCGGCACCGCGATGATGCTGGTGCTGATCTTTACAGTTGTGATTTACACGGCCGGTGCACGTGTGCTTCATCTCGCAATGGCGGCCGCGCCCGCACTCATCGTCGCAGCGGGTCTACTGATCTTTGTACCGTGGCGATTGAAACGTCTGATCACCTTTCTCGATCCGTGGGCCGATCAGCAGGGCTCGGGATTTCAGGTGGTGCAGTCACTGATCGCGATTGGATCTGGTGGAACCAACGGTCTTGGTTTCGCACAGGGGAAACAGAAGATGCTATTTCTGCCGTTCGCGCACTCGGATTTCATCTTCGCTGTTGTCGGCGAAGAGTTGGGTCTCGTCGGCGCTCTCGCAATTGTGGCGGTGTTTGCGCTTTTTCTCTGGCGTGGCGTGCGCACGGCATTGCTGGCGCCGGATCGTTTTGGGATGTTGCTGAGTCTTGGGATCGTCACGAGCATCGTGGCGCAGGCGCTCTTTAATATTAGTGTGGTGCTTTCACTCGTGCCGACAAAGGGAATTCCGCTGCCTTTCATTTCGTACGGTGGTTCGTCTCTTGTGCCGACCCTCGCGGCCGTTGGCATTCTGCTCAACGTGTCGCAACACGCGAGCGGATCGATTGCCGATTTTCGATTGCCAATTGCCAATTTGGGCAAGGCGTACGAAGGCCGTGTAAATCAAGAACCAGCAATCGGCAATTGACAATGAAGGTGATGATCGCAGCGGGCGGCACTGGCGGACACATTTATCCGGGAATCGCCGTGGCGCAGGAGATCATGCGACGCGATGCGAATTCGAAAGTGCATTTCGTCGGCACGGCGCGTGGACTCGAGACGCGTCTCGTACCGCAAGCCGGTTTTGAGTTATCGCTCATTGAAAGTGCCGGACTGAAAAACGTGAGTCTTGGCGCACGTCTGAAAGGACTCGCGATTCTGCCGAAGAGTTTTTTCTCCGCGCGCAGGCTGATGGGCGTATTTAAGCCTGACGTGGTGGTAGGCGCCGGTGGTTATGTTTCTGGTCCGGTCGTGATGACTGCAGCACTGACGAATCGTCCGACACTCGTGATGGAGTCGAACGCGTTACCGGGTTGGACCAACCGCATGCTCGCGAGATTTGTGGATCGCGCGGCCGTTTCGTTCGAACAGGCGTTGCCTTACTTTCGCGGGAAAGCGAAAGTGACCGGCAATCCGGTGCGACGAGAGTTTTTTGAAATACCACCGAAGCAACGCGAGCCGGGGAAGTTTTCGTTGCTGGTCTTTGGTGGTTCGCAGGGAGCGCACGCACTCAATGAAGCGATGGTAGTTGCGTTGCCGAAGCTGAAATCAATTCCGGTCGAGCTTCGGATCAAGCACCAGACAGGCCCGGCGGATTTTGAAAAGGTGAGCGCAGCATACGTCGCTGCAGGTTGGAGCGAACGTGGGGACGTTCGCACTTATATTGACAATATCATGGTGGATTTTGCGGAAGCTGATCTTGTGCTCTGCCGCGCGGGCGCCACGACGACTGCGGAACTAATCGCCGCCGGGAAGGCATCGATCATGGTTCCGTTTCCGTATGCCGCCGACGATCACCAGCGCAAGAATGCGGAGGCCCTGGAAGCGGCGGGAGCAGCGCGAATGATCTTGCAGCAGGACTTAACAGGCGAGCGACTGGCAACCGAGATCGAAAAGCTAGTAAACGCACCCGACGATCTGAATCGCATGGAGGAGGCGAGTAGAAACCTGGCGCACGGCGATTCGGCCGCTGCAGCGGTCGACATGATCGAAGAACTTAGCCACAAAAAAGCACAAATCACACAAAACAAAGAATGAACCAAAATCTATCAGCACAGCCAATCGAATATTTTGTGACTTTTGTGCCTTTTTGTGGCTAATAATTTAGTGGCTCTATGTTTCGAAGAATTCAACACGTTCATTTCGTAGGCATCGGTGGTATCGGCATGTCCGGCATCGCCGAGGTGCTCGTCAATCTCGGCTTTCGCGTTTCGGGCTCCGATCTGAAGCGCTCTAACGTCACTGATCGCCTGCAGCATTTGGGTGTTGAGATCTTTGAAGGTCACTCTAGTGAAAATGTGGGCCAGCCTCACGTCGTCGTTTGTTCGACTGCCGTGCGTGACGACAATCCCGAAGTTCTCGAAGCGCACCGGCGTTCGATTCCCGTGATTCCGCGCGCGGAAATGCTGGCCGAGTTGATGCGACTCAAACCGCACACAGTCGCCGTTGCCGGTTCACACGGAAAGACAACCACCACGTCGATGGTGGCCACGGTGTTGGGACATGCCGGACTCGATCCGACGATGGTCGTCGGCGGCGTTGTCGGCGCATACGGTTCGAATGCTCACTTAGGCACGAGCGACCTGATGGTTGTCGAAGCTGATGAAAGCGACCGCTCGTTCCTGATGTTGACGCCGACAATCGCGGTCGTCACCAACATCGATCGCGAGCACATGGACTACTACCACGACATGGACGACGTGCGTGCGTGCTTCGCGAGTTTCGTAAACAAAGTGCCGTTCTACGGTTCGTCGGTTTTGTGTCTCGACGATCCAAACGTGCAGGCGATCATTCCGCTTCTTGAACGCCGTCGCCTGACTTACGGCTTTAGCGCGCAGGCGGACGTCTCGGCTCACGGAATCAGGCACGACAACAACTTCGGATCGTCGTTCACAGTCTGGCGTGGAACCGACGTGATGGGCGAGATGATCCTGCGCGTGCCTGGTTTGCACAACGTCTACAACGCGCTCGCAGCAATCGCGGTTGGGTTTGAGTTGGAAGTGCCGTTCGAAAAGATTGTGGAGGGACTGCACAATTTTACGGGTGCGGGCCGCAGGTTTCAGGCCAAGGGCGAAGTCGACGGTGTCCTGGTCGTAGATGACTACGGCCATCATCCGACGGAGATCAGGGCCACGCTCGCTGCAGCGAAGCTCGGCTCCGGTGGCAGACGAATCGTCGTGCTGTTTCAGCCACATCGATACACGCGAACTAACGATCTGATGCAGGAGTTTGCGCGTTCCTTCAATAACGCAGACGTGCTGTTCATCACGGACATATACGCCGCGAGCGAAGATCCGATCGAAGGCGTAACAGCCGAAACTTTGACTGCCGCAATCAAACGTTTTGGTCACAAGGATGTGAATTACATTGGACCACTTGAGAATGCGGCCGAGGCATTGCGTGCAACAGTTCAGCCGGGCGATCTTGTTTTGACGCTTGGGGCAGGAACAGTGAATCGCGTGAGTGAGCAATTGCTGGGTTTGTTGAAAGAGAAGCAAGTTGGACACGGATCAAACGGATAGAAATAAGGCGATCGAAGAAATCGCAGTGAAGTTGGGAGTTCGTGCGGAGCGCGGAAAACGTTTTGCGGATTTGACGAGTTTGCGTGTTGGGGGCGCGATCGATTGGGTGATCACTCCTGAAACGGAAGAGCAGGCTGCAGCAATTGTTTACGAACTCGAGAAAGCGGACATCGGCTGGCGACCACTTGGTTCAGGCAGCAACGTTCTCGCCGATGACGGCGATCATCATTACGTGGTTTTGAACTTGAGCAACATGAAAGGCGAAGTTCACATCGACGGCGATCTCGTTTCTGTCAGCGCAGGTTATTCGCTGCCGCGACTCTGCATTGACGTCGCGCGTGCGGGATTGTCTGGGATCGAAGGGCTTGGCGGCATTCCGGGCACAGTTGGTGGCGCGCTCTGGATGAATGCTGGTGCTTACGATCACGAGATCGGCACCGTAACTGAAAAGGTGCGCGTTGCTCGTGAAGGAAAGGTTGTTGAGATTCCGGGCGATAGCGTTCAGTGGAACTATCGCCATACCTCGTTTCGCGAAGGTGAACTGTTACTCGGTGCAACGTTGCGACTGAAACCCGACGACCCGAATCTCATCAAGGCGCGAATGGACGACGCGAAGAGCCGCCGGCTGGCAACTCAACCACACGGCTCGCGGTCCGCAGGTTGTTTTTTCAAAAATCCACCGGCCAGCAAGATCGGTACGGGGAAAATGATCGATGAGATGGGGATGAAAGGGCAGCGACGCGGCAGCGCGGTCGTCTCGCCCAAACACGCAAACTTCATCGTCACCGAAGGTGAGAACGCGCGCGCGGAAGATGCACTCGCGCTCGCCGAAGAAATTCGCGAACGGGTCAAACGTGAACACGGAATCGAACTGGAATACGAAGTCGAACTCTGGCGAGCAGAGCGATCCACAGATGACACAGAGGAGGAGTGAGCTATGAGAGAACAAGTCGTAGCTCAGAAAGTCGGGAATCGCAGCGGGATTGGCAAGAGTCGATCCGGTGCGGGCCAGCGTCCAGCGAAGCGTGCAGGGAACGAATCGATCGGAGCTCGATTCAAGTCCGTGCTGGGTTACGTGCCGCTCGCGTTGCGTATCGGCGTGTTTGCGATCATCGGTTTGATTGCTTTTGTCGGCTATCGTGCGGCTGCGTCTGCGAGTTTCTTTCAGGTTCGAAGTGTCGAGACGCGAGGTGTGTCACGAGCCTCCGCCGACGACATCAAGAACACTGTGCGACGCGATGTGAGTGAAACCGGAGTCTGGCGCGCCGATCTTCCCGCACTCAGCAAGCACCTCGAGCGTTTGCCGTGGGTCCGCACGGCTATCGTCACACGAGTATTGCCTGATGGCGTTCGCGTGCGGATAACCGAGCGTGAGCCGAAAGCTGTGGTGCGCAACGCGGCAGGGCGTTTTATCTGGGTCGACGACGACGCTGTTTATCTCGGCGAAATGTCGTCGACGGATCAGATGCCGGCGTTCTTCCTGCGCGGTTGGAACGAAGACAACACGACCGCGGCGCAAACGGAGAACCGCGAACGCGTTCGTAAGTTTCTCGAACTGCAACG
>DASYPN010000273.1:0-4323 GCA_036006625.1 Pyrinomonadaceae bacterium
GGCGGCCCTCCGTGGCCCCCCACGGTTTAATACAAGCATTTAAGAAACGACGGCCTCGGATTGGAGAATCCGATTTAAACCGAGGGCGGCCACGGAGGGCCGCCCCTACAGTAGCTCTCACCGTTCGTTGTTAGTCCGGGAGTTTTAAATCATGTCTACTAATTTCGATCTGGCGCCGCCGGCAAAAACGGTTGATGGACTGAAGGCCGTCCCAATCGACATTCAAAAAATCACCGCTACCTTAACCTTCGACTGCGCAACATCAAAAGGCGAAGGCGACGCGACGCTCGAGTTCACAACCAGTTCTGAAAACGGCAATCCGATCTTCGATCTGCGCCAAACCATCACCGAAGCCTTTTTAGACGGCGCACCGATTCCGATCGCCAAAGTGGCCCATCATGACTTCGGCGGCGGCACAGATGCTCAACTACGCGTTGTGGAATCAGTACTCGCGCCAAACACGACTCACACGCTGCGCGTCAAATACACGCTCGGCACTCCCCAAGCATCTACCGCGGGCTCGTACCAGCCGGCCATGACTTTCAGCGCTGGTCCAAGACTCGCATTCAACTTCGGTTTCACAGATCTCGGCGCCGGACGCTACCTCGAAGCCTGGGTTCCTGCAAACCTCATCTTCGATCAATTTGAACTGCAACTGACGTTGAAAGTTCTCAATACTTCGGTTCCACACACTGTTATTACAAACGGGGCCCTCTCGTCACTCGGAACAAATCAATGGAAAGTCTCATTCCCTCAGCGCTTCACGGCGTTCTCACCGCTACTCGAGTTGCGCGCCGCCGACACTGTCACAAAACAAACTGGAAACACCGTCCTCCCGGTCTCGGGCACCAACGTCACGATCGAAGCCTGGAAACTGACGGGCAGCTCAGTTGATTTGAATGCGCAGATAAACAACATCAAGACATTTCTCTCCAATAACGAGACTAACGTCGGCCGATACCTTCACGGCAATCGCTTTGTCGCTTTCTTCAACGTCGGCGGAATGGAATACGACGGCGGCACAACGACCGGCACTGGAGCACTGCGTCACGAGACGTTTCACAGTTGGTTCGCGCGCGGGCTGAAGGCGGCAAGTCAGCCTGATGCGTGGTGGGACGAGGCGTGGACCGTCTACAACGACGGCGGCGCCTCGGGCTCACTGCCGTTCGATTTTACAGATCCCCCGATCACTCTCTGCACGCGCAACCCTTGGGCGCGAATCACAGCCGGTAACGCTTACAGCGACGGTGAGCGCGTCTTCAGAGGTCTCGCGTCGATCCTCGGTGTTTCCAATTTGAACTCGTTAATGAGCGAGCTTTACAGGGAACGCAATTCACGGCCAATCACAACCGCGAACATCGAAGAGTTTCTGGTTAGTAAAACCGGTAAGGTGCAGATCGTCGATGCTTTCCATCGCTTCGTTTACGGTTTCAACGATCCATCACCTGTACCTGATCTATGGTTGCGAGATGATCCTGTGCATGCCGGCGCCGATCTGTGGACCGGCGCTTTCTGGAATTCACCCGACCTCTGGATTCGTAACGCCGACGACAATGGCACCACGCATCAGAATCCCGAGCAGGGTCAGGACAACTGGTTCTACGCGCGCGTGCGCAATCGTAGTTTGACCGGCACCGCACGGCATTTTCTCGTCACGTTCAATGTGAAGCAGTTCGCCGGAGTTGAGTTTCAGTATCCCGGCGATTTTTTGCCCTGCGTCGCAGCTGTGGCGGGCTTCAATCTTGGTCCAAACAGCTCAACTGTCGTGAAGGCCCGGTGGTCACGTAGCCTGGTACCGCCGGCTGGTACTCACGCATGTTGGTTAGCTTCGGTTTTGACAAGATTCGATCAGCCCGTCACAGGCCGGCACGTTTGGGAACACAATAACCTGGCCCAAAAGAACCTCACGGTCGTCAATCTTAAGCCTGACGCGTTTCTCGTGTTGCCGTTTGTCGTCAACAATCTCAAGACGCGCACGCGGCCAGTCACACTCGAATTGATCAGGCCGGAGAATCAAACTGCGATCTTAACCTCGCTGATGCAGAAGTCAGGCGCGGTGCTGAGTCCGATTCGGGGTATAACAACGAATCCTATTTCGATTCTCGACAACGTCGTGCGACCTAACGGTGAGGATGAACTCGATTGCGGTGGACGATCACGCACGAGAGCAGCATTCGGTTTGAACGATGCTTTCACGACAGCGACGAGCGATGGGCCACTTGCTGAGCACTTCATCGGCGGCATCGAAACAGCTTTTGCTGCAGGTCGAACGGCGCAATTGAAGGTGACCTTGCGTCCGTCGCAACAGGTGTTGCTCGGGCTACATATTAGTACGCCGAAGACAGCTCAACCTGGCGATGTGATCCGGTTGAATCTGGTGCAGCGAGATGAGAGTGGCAACCGAATCGTTGGTGGGCTGGCGGTTCAGATCAACGTCATCTGAGAGCGCGGGGTGTCTTAATTTGGATTTCTCTGTTGCACAGAGAAGAAGGTCAAACTAAGACACCCCTTGAGAACGCGTGATTCGATAGATGAAACTTTCGCGCCCGTTCGGATCGATCTTTGTGCCGGCGCGAACACCGCCGATCTTTTCGAGGGCGCGTTGCGAGCGTATGTTGGTTGAGCCGATAAAGAAGAGTACGTTGTCGACGAATTTGAAAGCATGCGCGAGCATCAGTCGCTTCAGTTCGCCGTTGTAAGTGCCGCCCCAATGAGATCTCGCGAGGAAAGTCCAGCCGATTTCGATCTCGCTCCTCGCAAGGTCGTAGCAACTAAATCTCGATGAACCGATGACGTGTCCGGTTTTGCGGTCAAGCACGACAAACGCGCCGCCTGATGCAAGCGCTTCGTCGAAGAACTTTCGAAACACGTCAGGTTTGTAGCGGTCGGAGTTTGGATGTTGGGCCCAGAGCAACGGGTCAGACGCGACTGCATAAAGCTCGTCCCAATCATCAGCACGTAGTGGACGCACCTCGAGGATGTCACTCTTCAGTATCGGTTGGAGTTCAAACGTCATAGCAGTTTGCCTCAGAGTTCTGAGGGAAAGGGCTTCATAGTGCGCGCTCCATCAGAATATCTCGCTGCATGTCCGCACCGAGTTGAAAGATGTGTTCACCGACAGCACGGAAATCCCACTTACGATAGAAGGCTTGCGCTCGCGCGTTTCGCTCCCACACGCCGAGCCAGAGTGTTTCGTGTCCAGCGCTGCGCGATTCATCTAAGCAAGCACGCATCAATACTTCGCCCACCCCGCGGCCGAGCCATTCCTGCGACACGTAAAGCCGGACCAACTCGATCGGCATTGCTCCCTCGATGTCCTTTGGCGGATCACCCGCATGAAGTTTTGCGTATCCGGCCGTCTGGCCGTCGACTTCTGCGATCAGGAAAGTCGACGCCGGATGGGTCAACTCAGCAGTCTGCTGCGCGACGCTAAAGTGTAAGGCAAGATACGACGCCATATCCTCCCCAGTATTATCAGCGGCGAAAGTTTGTTGGAACGTGCGCGCTCCTAATTCAGCCAGTAATGCGGCGTCATCAGAAATGGCGCGGCGGATCGTGACTTCGACCTTTTGACTCATACGAGTTGCCTTTGTATTTGATTAGCCCGATGATTTCAACCTGCGAGGTATATGAGCGGATGAAAATCAATATCGAACAGAGCTTTGACCAGATTACAGATTACTGGTCGCCGAAAGTGATTAGCCGTGTCAACGATCAATACGTGAAGATCGCAAAGGTGAAAGGCGAGTTCGTCTGGCACAACCATGCGGACGAGGATGAACTCTTTCTGGTCGTACGTGGGCGGCTGCGGATGCAGCTCGAAGGTGAAGAGGTTGAGCTCAACGCCGGCGACATGTACGTCGTGCCGAAAGGCGAGATGCACAACCCGATCGCGGACGAGGAATGCTGGGTCATGCTGATCGAAACATTGACGACCAAACACACCGGTGATGTTGACACGCCGATGACGAAGTCGATTGCCGAACAGCTTGCGACATAATTTTTCTTCGCACTGACTCGTGCCTGCCACGGCATGGTCGCTACTAGCCTGTCGACCTCCCTAACAGCCCACGTTGGATAGCGCTTGCTATTTTCGCTTGGCCCGAACTTGAGTCATCGCCACTTGCCAAAACCGGATAAACCTCGTCGAGGAGCACCTCGCGGAGATAGGAAGACAGCTTTCCAGACGAGGCAATTGCTTTCATTGCCTGTTCTTCGCTTGATCCCCTGGCCACATAGGTCATCCGCCGGGGCCTCCCTTTGATACCTTCATAAGCAACCGACATGCTCCACTCGTCGGTACCTTTTCCGCTCGCGCACTGC
>DASYPN010000274.1:0-17105 GCA_036006625.1 Pyrinomonadaceae bacterium
GCCCGTGCAGTTTGTTGAGCCACAGGAAGAAGCAGCTCCTCCTCCGCCGGCACCGGAATCAAATCAGCGGCAGCGAAGAGATCAACGCGGTGATCAGCGCGAGCAGCGAGATCAGCGAGGACAACGCGATCAGCGCGGCTATCGTGGACAGTCGCGACGCGAGCGACACCAACCGGCGATCACCGATCTGTTGAGTGAAGGTCAGGAAATTCTGGTCCAGATCGCTAAGGAACCCATCGCCAAGAAAGGCGCGCGCATTACTTCGCACATCGCGTTGCCGGGGCGATTTCTGGTTTACATGCCGACTGTCGAACACGTCGGTGTGTCGCGGAAGATTGAGTCAG
The DNA here is from genome assembly GCA_036006625.1 of Pyrinomonadaceae bacterium. Lineage (GTDB taxonomy): Bacteria > Acidobacteriota > Blastocatellia > Pyrinomonadales > Pyrinomonadaceae > PSRF01. The sequence goes on from DASYPN010000274.1 coordinate 345, forward strand.
ATAATGAACGGCATCGTTTGCGGAAACTGATCCAGACGCTTCGCGCTGAAGAAGACATTCCGTCCGGCGGCTTTATCGTGCGCACTGCCGGCGTGGGCATTAGTGAAAAGGAACTGCGCGAAGACGTTCGTTACCTCGTCCGCACGTGGCTCGACTTCCGAAGCTCTGCCGAGAAGTCGAAAGCGCCGGCTTTGGTCCATAAAGACCTCGATCTGGTTCAACGTCTGTTGCGCGACCAGTTGTCTGACGATTTTGAATCGATCCGCGTTGACTCAGAAGAGGAATACCAGGGGATTGTCGAGTTCATCAATCGAATTCAGCCGCGTTTAGTGAAGCGCGTCAAGCTCTATACGAAGGAACAGCCGATACTCGAAGCGTATGGCGTGCAGGTTGAGATCGATAAAGCGATCAAGCCGCGCGTTTGGCTGAAATCCGGCGGCTACCTCGTGATCAATCAAACCGAGGCGTTAGTTGCGATCGACGTCAACACTGGAAAGTTTGTCGGTCGTGGCAGTGGACGGCTGGAAGATACGATCACGCGTACGAACCTAGAAGCGGTCGATGAGATTGTGCGACAGATTCGTCTGCGCGATCTTGGCGGCATCATCGTGCTCGACCTGATCGACATGGAGGAGCGTCGTAACCGGCAGAAGGTGATGCAGGCGTTGCAGGAAGCGTTGCGCAACGACAAGTCGCCGACGAAGGTGCTTTCGTTCAACGACTTCGGGCTCGTGATCATGACGCGCAAACGCGTGAAGCAGTCGCTCGAGCGCACTCTTTGTTCGACGTGTCCGTATTGTCAGGGAGCTGGCCTCGTGAAGTCGCCGCAGACGATCTGTTACGAGTTGCTCGAAGATGCGCGGCGGTTGGCGAAGGAGTTCAACGGCGACAAGGATAACAAGCAGGTGACGCTGCGAATCAATCCCGATGTCGCCAAAGCGCTACGATCGAGTGAACGCGATGTGATGATCGAGATTGAAGACTATCTCGGACCGATCGACATTACGAGCGATCCCACGATTCATCAGGAGCAGTTCGATTTCGCGGTCACTTAAGCCGCGGTCTTCGCAGAAATGGGTCCTATAGGACTTATAGGACCTGTATTAACGTGCTTATACAGGATGTCGCGTTGCTGTGGCGTGAAGCCGGCTTCGCGAATCAGAAACTGCAGCATGTTCTCGTCGGCTCGATTGTGAGCGCCCGCGGCTGACACGACGTTTTCCTCAATCATGATCGAGCCCATGTCGTTAGCTCCAAAACGCAACGCCACTTGACCGAGTCGCAAACCCTGCGTCAGCCACGACGACTGGAAGTTTTCAATGTTGTCGAGGAATAGACGCGAGACTGCGAGCATCTTCAGATAATCAACGCCCGTCGGCTCGTCTCTGATCTTGCGTCCAAGCGCGGTGTTCTCACGCTGGAACGTCCACGGAATGAACGCGGTGAAGCCGCCGGTCTCATCCTGCAGATCGCGGATGCGCCGCAGATGTCTCACGCGATGCTCAATTTTATCGCCGATACCAAACATCATCGTCGCAGTTGAGCGAAGTCCGACGCGATGGACCGCGCGCATCACATCCAACCACTCATCCGTCGTGCACTTGGTCGCCACTCGCTTGCGCACTTCGTCGTCGAGTATCTCCGCGCCACCGCCGGGAAGACTGTAGAGTCCCGCAGTTTTGAGCCGCGCCATGATCGTTTCGTAATCGAGTTTAGAGATCAGATGGATGTTGTGTATCTCTGGCGGCGAGAAGCAGTGCAACTGAAATCCGGGATACTTCGCGCGTAGCGAGCGGAGCAAGTCTTCATACCATTCGATTCCAAAGTCAGGATGCAGTCCGCCCTGCATTAAAACGCCCGTGCCGCCTAGCGCGATAGTCTCGTCGATCTTCTCGCAGATTTCTTCGAAGGTGCGAACGTAAGTATCGGGCGCGCCCGGACGCCGGTAAAACGCGCAAAACGTGCAGACGACGTTGCAGACGTTCGTGTAGTTGATGTTGCGATCAATGATGTAGGTGACGATGTTGTCGGGATGACGCCGCGCGCGTATCTCATCCGCGGCGGCTCCCATGCGCGCGATGTCATGCGACTCGAGCAAGGTCGTGCACTCGTCGACGGTCATACGTTCGCCCGCGAGCACGCGGTCAAGAATCGGTTGAATGTTGGAGGACATAATTTATTCCGGTGTAGTCTCACGCAAAGCCGCAGGCTTAACCTAATGCGCAAAGGAAGAAGCCGTTCTTTGCTCCCTTTGCGTCTTTGCGTGAAACTTCTTCAAATAAAGTTCAAAGGCTTCACGCGTTCAATTAAGCCATGCTTGAACGCCAATTCAAAATAGAGTCGCAGGCCTTTTCCCATCGGCTCATCCACTTTGAAAACGATGTTTTCGGTCAGGTAGTTTCGAAGCTCGTCGACGCGCATCGGTATTTTATCCTGATACGAGCGGACAATCTCCTCGATATGTGCTACTCCATAGTCTCTCGCGCCCGCAAAATCGACGATCCGAGCGCGTTCTTCGCACCCGTCACGGACCATCCACATCGCAAAAACAAAGCCGAGGCCTGTATGTTGTTTCCAAAGACCCGCCATGTCCCAGACATTCAATCCGTGTCGCGGAAAGGCCATGCCCGGATCGCCGATGATCAGCGCCGCATCGTTTTTTTCGAGCATCTCTTCGAGTCGCGGTGCACGCGTGGTCCATTCCGGTTCGCGTTCGAAAAACTCTCGAAAGATTATTTTCACGAGAGTGGCGGAAGTTCGTGACGATTCGTCGAGCGCGACTGTGCGGATGTCTTCGAGACGCTTGTTCTTTGAAACAAGCACGACACTGAGCACTTCTTTCTGAGAACCAACACAAACGTTTTGCACGAGCGAACCGCCTGCGATTCGCTGATATTCAATTACCGGAATGAGCGCACCTTCGACCTCCGACGCTGCTAGTAGTTGCGCGCAGCGCGCGGGTACGGCCTCGACAAAATCCACGCTGCCGCGATGCGATCCGTGTAAAAAGCTCCAAATTAAAGGTGCTGAATTTAAATAGCTTGAAGCCGCGAGACGAAAAGGACTGTTCATGAGGTTGCCAGTATAGCGAAAGGAATTCTCGGATCAAATTGACACGCCGAATTACAGGAAACTACTATTCGCCGATGCCTATTTACGATGTGACTGTTCCCGTTTCGAATGAGTTGCCGACCTGGCCCAGCGATCCGGGCGTGGAGATCGTAGACTATCGCAGCTTTGCGGCAGGCGATGGCGTGAACGTTTCGATGTTGAACCTCGGCGCGCACACCGGCACGCACGTCGATGCGCCCGCTCATTTCATCGACGGCGCTGCGAAGGTGGAATCGCTGCCGCTCGATGCACTCATCGGGGATGCTTTAGTAATCGAGGTTCCGGAAGAGATCCGCGCGATCGACGAGAAGTTTGTTCAGCAACACTACGTGGCTGGAACTGAGCGAGTGCTCTTCAAAACGCGCAACTCTGCTTTCTGGAGCGAAGCCGATCCACAGTTTCACACTGACTTTACTTATCTTGATTTACCAGCGGCGAAATGGCTTGTCGAACAGGGAATCAAACTCGTGGGCATCGATTATCTCTCGATTGAGAAGTACGCCTCGGAGAAACACGAAACGCATCTCGCGCTACTGTCGCACGGCGTCGTGATTCTCGAAGGCTTGAACCTGACCGGCATCGTTGCGGGCAAGTATGAACTGATCTGTCTGCCTCTACGTTTAAGAAGCAACAAAGGCGATGGCGCTCCGGCGCGCGTGGTTTTGAGAACATTCAGTGGTTAAAGAAAACCCAAAGTACCGCGAGCGCGTTTATACAATCGTGCGTCGCATTCCATCGGGTCGTGTGATGACTTACGGCCAGATCGCCGAGTTACTGGGCGACGGCTACACGCCGCGAACCGTCGGCTTTTGCATGCACTCCTCGCCCGAAGGCACGCCCTGGCATCGCGTGATCAACGCGCAGGGCAAGTGCTCAACCGGCAGAGTTGTTCTTCCACACAACAAGCAGCAGCTTATGCTCGAATACGAAGGCGTGAAGTTTGATAAGGGCGGCCGCTGCGATCTACAGCAGTTTCTCTACATTCCGAAAGGCCGCATTCCGAAAGGACGAAACGATGAGCTCTGATTCAATGCAACAAGGGGTTCCGTACGCAGTGAGTCCGCCACGGTATTCAGTGTCACATCAAATGGTGACGACTGCTTTCGAGTTGCCGAATCATCGCGTGGTCCAGAATCTCGGGGTCGTGCGCGGCATCGTCGTGCGTTCTCGAAATATCTTTGCGACGATCGGCGCCGGGCTGCAGACAATCGTCGGCGGAAACATCACCGTATGGACGAAGCTATGCGAAGAAACACGTGCGCACGCTTTCGACATCATGATCCAACATGCGACGGAGATTGGCGCCAATGCGATTCTCGGTGCGCGCTACGAAAGCACGGAGATCGCTCAGGGTGTCACGGAAGTACTGGCGTATGGGACGGCAGTGATCGTTGAGCCGGCGAATCCGGGAGAGAGTTATCGTTCATGACTCTCGATCATGTTCCGTTTGCCAGGTTGCTTGGCATTGAGGTCGACTCCGTCGAGCCGGGGCATGCGGTGCTCTCGATGAAGCTCCGAGATGACCTCATGCGCAACCATGGGATTGCGCACGGCGGCGCGATTGCGACGTTGATCGATTCGGCGATGGCAATTGCGATCATGGCGCTGCTGGAAGAGAATGAACGGACGGTGACTGTCGACCTCACGATTCATTATTTACGCCCGATTAGCGAGGGCACGGCGCGCGCGTCAGCGCGCGTCGTGCGAGCTGGCAGGCGTGTGATCACAGTCTCGGCCGAGCTCTTTGATCAAAACGAAAAACTCTCCGCCACCGCAATCAGCACCTACCTGCGGATGAACTAGGACCCCTTGGGCGCCTCGGGACGTACTGTAGGGGCGGCCCTCCGTGGCCGCCCGTGGTTTAGGAACCGATTCAAGTAGCCACGGCCTCGGATTTGGTGAATGTGATCAAAACCACGGGCGGCCACGGAGGGCCGCCCCTACAGTACGTTCCGAGGTATTTGACTAGAACTGCTATTATCCACCCGTGGAAGATCTCAGGAAGTTCGCGCTTTACTTTCGGAATTATAAGCTCCAACTGACGCTCGGTATCTTATGCATCCTCGCCAGTGTTACGGTAGGACTCCTCATTCCTTACATTGTCGGAAAGGCGATTGACGCAAACTGGACCGAAATTTCCTGGCCGAAACTCACAATCTCCGCCGGCAAGGTTCTCGCCGCGAGTCTGATCAGCGGACTCTTCCTTTTCCTGCAACGCCATATATTGATCGGCATGTCGCGCAATATCGAGTACGACATGCGACAGGAGTTTTACCGTCACCTCGTTGACCAACCGCTCTCGTTCTTCCACGAACATCGCACCGGCGACTTGATGGCGCGAGCCACAAACGATCTGTCAGCCGTCCGCCAACTCGCGGGACCAATGATCATGTACTCGCTGAGCACACTCTTCGTCGTGATCCTCGTGCTACCGCTGATGTTCATACTGAACTGGTGGCTGACCCTATTGCTGTTCCTGACGATGCCGCTTGTTTCCCTCACAGTAAAGGTCTTCGGCCAGCAGGTTCACACGCGCTTTGAAACGATTCAGGATTTCTTCGGACAGATCACTGCGCGCGCACAGGAAAACTTCAGCGGTGTGCGTGTTGTGCGCGCATACGCGCAGGAAAACGCCGAGATGGCGGCTTTCAACAATCTCAACCGGCAGTATGCAGAGCGGAATCTCGGTCTCGTCAGAGTTGAGGCATTGATGCGACCGTTGATGACATTTCTGATTGGATTCGGTTACGTGCTGATCATCTGGGCCGGTGTGCCGCTCGCCGTGCGCGGTGAAATCACGGTCGGCGAGTTTACGATGTTCAATCTTTATCTCACTCGTCTGATCTGGCCACTGATCGCGATGGGGTATGTCGTGAATCTTTACCAGCGCGGAACTGCGAGTTTGAAACGACTCAACGCGATTCTGCAGATCGAGCCGTCGATCGCTGATGCGCGTAGAACACTCGCGCAGCCGCCCATCAGAGGCAAGATTGAATTTCGCGACCTGACGTTTCGTTATCATCCAAATGATGAGCCGGTGCTCAAGAATGTGACGCTCACGATACCGGAAGGTCAAACAGTCGCCTTCGTCGGACGCACCGGCAGTGGCAAGTCAACGATCGCGAATGTGATCCCGCGTTTGATCGAGGCGCCTGACGACACCGTTTTCATCGACGACGTGGACATTCGCGATTATCCACTCGCACAACTTCGAAAAAGTATCGGGTACGTGCCGCAGGAGACGTTTCTTTTCAGCGACTCGGTGAAGGGAAACATCGCGTTTGGTGTCAAAGACGCGAAGACTGCCGATGTTGAATGGGCGGCGGAGATTGCGGGTCTGTCAGACGATATCGCCGGCTTTCCTGATCAGTTCGAGGCGTTGGTTGGCGAGCGGGGCATCACGTTGTCTGGCGGTCAAAAGCAACGCACCGCAATTGCGCGGGCAGTTTTGCGCGAGCCAAAGATTCTGATTCTCGACGATGCATTGTCGTCAGTTGATACCTACACGGAAGAGAAGATTCTCGGACAGCTTCGTGGTGTGATGCGCGACCGCACGAGTGTAATCATCTCGCATCGTGTGTCGACGGTGCGTGAAGCCGACATGATTTGCGTGCTCGATGAAGGACGCATCATCGAGCAGGGAACTCACGATGAGTTACTCGCGCTGGGTGGTGAGTATGCCGATTTGCATGAGCGACAGTTACTCGAAGAGGAATTGGAAGCAACTTAACGGATTTATTTAGATGTCTACGGCAGTAAAGCAATATCACGAGGAAGAGGCGATCGGTAAGACTTACGATCTTCAGGTGGCTCGACGGCTGTTGCGCTATCTGAAGCCTTACGTGCGTTACTTGTATGTGGCTCTCGCACTCACTCTGGGTCTGAATCTACTCGAAGTGTTGCAGCCAAAGTTTACCCAGTACGCAATCGATCACAACATCCTTCCGCGCAAGTATGAAGGCCTGACACTGCTTGTCGTGCTCTTCCTGGGCTCGCAGTTTTTGCGACTCGTCTTCTCCTACTTTCAATCGGTTTTCCTCAACAGTGCCGGGCAGTACGTGATGTTCGACATGAGGAAAGAGCTCTACTCGAAGCTCCAGCATCAGGAAGTCGCTTACTACGATCGCAATCCGGTGGGCCGAATAATGACGCGACTGACGAGTGACGTCGACGCCCTGAATGAATTGTTCACTGCGGGTGTCACTGATCTTCTCGGTGACCTGGTGAAGATCATTGCGATCGTCTCAATCATGTTGTGGACAGATGCCAGACTCACGCTTGTGAGTTTGCTCACGGTCCCTTTGTTGTTTGCGGCGACAACCTGGTTCCGCAAAGGTGCGCGAAAAGGCTACGACATGGTGCGCACACGACTCGCGCGTATTAACGCTTTCCTGCAGGAACACTTCGCCGGCGCACAAACCGTGCAGATCTTCAACGCCGAAGCGAAGTCGTTGCGCACGTTCGATCGAATCAACGACGAATATCGTCGCGCAAACATCGACACCATTTTTTACTATGCGATTTTCTTCCCACTCGTGGATGTGATCGGCGCGATCGGAATCGCGCTGATTATCTGGTATGGCGGTTATCGCGTTATGCAGAACACGACCGCGCATACGGTGCTGTCGCTCGGAGCGCTCGTGGCTTTCATTCAGTATTCGCAGTCGTTGTTTCAACCGATTCGCGACATCTCAGACAAGTACAACGTGTTGCAAGCTGCAGTTGTCGCTTCACACCGCATCTTCAAGACACTCGATCTACCGCTTGCGATTGTCGGGCCTGAAAAGCCGCTCAAAGCCGAACGCGCGCGTGGTCGAATTGAGTTTCAGAACGTTTGGTTTGCTTACAAAGACGAAGACTGGGTGTTGAAAGATGTCTCGTTCACTGTAGAGCCGGGGCAGTCGATCGCGCTCGTTGGTCACACCGGATCTGGAAAGACGACGATTACGAATCTTCTGATGCGCTTTTACGACATTCAGCGCGGGCGAATTCTGCTCGATGGCGTTGACTTGCGAGACTGGGATCTGACTGCGCTGCGACAGAACTTCGCGGTCGTGCTTCAGGAAGTGTTTCTGTTCAGCGGCACGATCGAGGGCAACATTCGACTTGGTCGTGAAGACATCACTGAGGAGCGTGTGCGGTGGGCGGCACAGGAAGTTCACGCCGATAGTTTTATCCAAAGACTGAAGGATAACTACGAAGCTGAAGTACGCGAGCGCGGAGCGGGATTGTCGGTGGGGCAGAAACAGCTTATCTCGTTCGCACGCGCGCTTGCTTTCGATCCGGCGTTATTGATTCTCGACGAGGCGACGAGTTCGATCGATACGGAGACGGAACAGCTAATCCAGCGAGCGATTGAACGTGTGATGCGCGATCGCACCTCGATCGTCGTCGCACACAGGCTCTCAACGATTCAAAATGCGGACAGGATTATCGTGTTGCATCACGGTGAGATTCGTGAGCAGGGTACGCATCAGGAATTGTTAGCCGAGCGGGGCTTGTATTGGAAACTTTATAAACTTCAGTATGCTGACTCGAATTCAGTTTTGGCCACAGATTAACGCGGATCTACGAACCGATTCTGCATTGGCACAAGGCTGTCAAATGATTTGTAGATCTGCAAATACATTTGCGTCTCGCGTGGAATGAGCACGCGCCAGTTGTCACCGCCACGTTTCAAATAACCCGGCAGTTTGGCTGCGTTTGAGTTGTAACCTGCCGCGAGCAATTCACTCGGTGTCGCGATGTTCGCGCCCACCGCGTATTTCACTTCATCAGTCGCAGTCAACTCGTTCCAGGTGTCGTGCATGTAAAGCAACATCGCCTGGAGTGCGTTGCCGTGATTTCGCATACCAACTACAAAATCAGGAATGAGACCAACACCCGGATGGCGCGTGCGCTCGAGGTTGTAAGCCCACGGAATCATCTGGACCATGCCGCCCGCACCTGCCGAACTCACTGAATAGCGATACGTGTCGAGGTCGTTCAGAGCGAACAACGAATAGATCTCATCGTAAAGCGCGAGCCGATTCTCGGCGCGAAAGCGTTCGTGATCGACGTGCTCAACGACACAGAGACGCTCGGCCACATCTACAATTTGGGGCGAAATCACCACGCCCTTGTCGCGCAAACGTTTGGCTGCGAGATCGAGCATGTTGCGGACGTACGACTGTCCCGAACGTGCGAGATCTTTCGACAGCAATGCCGGATGAGCCGACGTGTAATAAGCCGTCTCGAGATACTTGCCACCACGCTCAATCGGATATTCGATCGTGAGCGGTGCGAGCGACTTGCCGTCGGGAGTAAAGATCGTCATCGCAGTGTTGACGCCGTTCGCGCGAACGATGCGAAGGTTGACCTGCATGCCTTCGGAAGTCACTGTATTAACCTCCGCGCCTTTGGTCAGAAAAGTCTCCTTAGAGAGTGTGATGAAGTGTGTCCGCGTCGTTTCGCGATCGAGGGCTGCGACAGTAACAAACTCGATCGACGGCGTCAGGGCAGTCGGCTTTGGTCGCGTCTTGAACATCCGCTGCGCTTCGGAAATGCGAGCCTGAATTACTGACGGAGTCAGATTCACAATTGGCTCGGCGGTCCTTTTCTGCGGATCCTCGATTACCGGCAACGTCGGTCCGACAGTGGCAGGAGCCGCCGGCGGTATCTTGGAGGTCGGGACCACAGGCTGCTGTTGCTGCTGTTCCTGATTGGCGGTGGCAACGACGCGGGGGCGAACTGCGCTACTCTCCTGTGCCCTCATCTCGATGGAGGCAAAAAGAACGGCGACAACAAAAAGGGCGAGACGGGCACTATACTTCATATGTTTTTCAGGAAGAGTTACAGGATTAACAACTACGCGCCGGGGGCGGAGCGTTGGCTTAGATTCGCCCATGCTCCCTTCGGTTGTCAATCATTTTTCTCACGCATCGGCGCAAAGGCGCAACGGAAGACACAAAGGCGCTCTTTAGGACCTTCTGTTGCGCCTTTGCGCCGTTGCGTGAGAAACCTCTCCTTAATCGACAGCGAAGCCGATATTCACGACTGCTGTGATGTCTTTCTCGAGTGATGAAGTGTCGTTCATACCCGAGTCGGAGACTTCGGTCGAATCCGCTGGTGTTATCTGCAACACACCCATCCGCGCCGTCCGTACGCTTCCGATCGAACTGCCGGTGCTTTTCGCAATCTGCTCGGCCCTGACCTTTGCGTCCTTCGATGCTTCAGCCAGCATCTCGATCTTGATTTCACCGAGTTTGGTGACGAGATACTCGGGCGCCATCGATTCGATCAGAATTCCCTGATTGATTAGCTCCGTCGCCTCGCGCGCGATCTGTCCGATCTTGTCGATGTCTTCGGAGCGCACTGAAAGCTCTTGTCGCAGCGAATAACCAGTGATTTCCGAGGTCTCAGCACCTTCGCTGGTTTGCCCGTGAAGCGTCTGCGAAGAGATTGACGACACGGTGATCTGGTTTTCCTTGATGCCTTTGCTGATGTAGTAAGCCTTCACGCGGGGCACGGCTTCTGAAAGCGAGCGATAGGCATCAGCCAGCGCCGGGGCTTGATACGAAATCGCCGAACGCCAGATTACGAGGTCTGACTTGATTCGCTTGCGCGCTGACCCGGTTACAGTGATTGTTTGGTCGCCTCGTTTCCCTTTCACAAAAAACCAGCCACCGATAGTGGTCGCGAGAATGAGACCAACCGCCAGTACTACTGCGCCCATGAATGTTCCTGAACGTGCTTCGTACATTGGAGGGAACTCCTTTTAGGAATCACGAAAAGCGTGCGCACAATAGCACAAAAGTTTATTTAGCCACAGATTTACGCGGATAAACGCAGATCAGGGTATACTCGGACTCCAAGTTAAAAAGGAGCGTATGCATGCCTTATCACCCACCCATTCGCTTTGCACTAATTGTGTGTTTATTGGCAGGTGTCGCACAGCAGATGATCAAATCGAATAATTATCCCCCAGCGCGAAAGAGTGATCAGATCGACGATTACCACGGCACGAAGGTCGCCGACCCGTACCGATGGCTCGAAGATCTCGATTCAGAAGAGACACGAAATTGGGTCGAGGCTGAAAACAAGCTCAGCTTTGGTTTCCTCGCATCGGTTCCGGCTCGGAACACGATCAAGGAACGTCTCACCAAACTCTGGAATTATGAGAAGTACGGCATTCCGTTCAAGGAAGGGAATCGTTACTTCTACACCCGTAACAGCGGACTCCAGAATCAAGCTGTCCTTTACACCGTGACCGGCCTCGACGCGCAGCCACTGATGGTGCTCGATCCAAACACGCTTTCCGCTGATGGGACTGTCGCAGTGACTGGAATGCAGGTGAGTCCGGATGGAAAACTGCTCGCTTACAGTTTGTCAGCGTCAGGATCTGATTGGCAGGAATGGAAAGTCCGCGACGTTGAAACCACGAAAGATCTTTCGGACCATCTGAAGTGGGTGAAGTTTTCCGGAGTCTCCTGGAGTCGCGACGGGAAGGGATTCTTTTACAGTCGTTATGACGAGCCCAAAGCCGACATGCTGAGGGGCACAAACTACTTTCAAAAAGTCTACTACCACCAGCTTGGCGCCGATCAGAAGCAGGACGTTCTCGTTTACGAGCAGCCGGATCAAAAAGACTGGTTGTTTTCAGGCTACGTTACCGAAGATGGCAATTATCTGGTCATCACCGTCTTCAAGGGCACTGACGTCAAGAGTCGCATCTACTACAAAGATCTGAAGTCGAAAGACTCGAACGTGGTCAAGCTGCTCGACGATTTCGATGCTGCTTACACTTTCATCGGCAACGAAGGATCGCGATTCTGGTTTCAGACCGACCTGCAAGCGTCGCGCGGCAAGCTCATCGAGATCGACACCGCGAGGCCCGATCGAGGCAACTGGAAAATCGTCGTTCCTGAAGGCAAAGAAACACTCCTCGCAACGACGGTCGTCAATCACAAGTTTGTTCTCAACTATCTGAAAGACGCGTACACGCAGGTCAAGATTCACGACACGAACGGCAAGCTCTTGAGTGAGGTTACGTTTCCTGAAATCGGTTCGGCTGAAGGTTTTGGTGGCAAGCCTGGCGATAAAGAAACGTTTTATTCGTTCACCGGTTTCACCACGCCGGCCACGATCTATCGTTACGACATGACGACCGGCAAGAGCACGATCTTCCGCCAACCGAAAGTCGACTTCAATCCCGGTAGCTACGAAACGAAGCAGATTTTCTACAACAGTAAAGATGGCACGAAGGTGCCGATGTTCATCACGTACAAGAAGGGTTTGAAACTCGACGGCAGCAATCCCACATACTTGTACGGTTACGGAGGTTTCGGAATCTCACTACCGCCGGCTTTCTCAGTCGGGGTTCTAGTGTGGATGGAGATGGGCGGAGTTTACGCGCAGCCAAATCTCCGTGGCGGCGGTGAGTACGGCGAAGACTGGCATCAGGCGGGGATGAAGCTCAGAAAGCAAAATGTTTTTGACGACTTCATCGGCGCGGCGCAGTACCTAATCGACAACAAGTACACATCGACTTCGAAGCTCGCGATTGGTGGTGGCAGTAATGGCGGCTTGCTTGTGGGAGCAGCGATGACGCAGCGTCCGGATCTGTTTGGCGCAGCGTTGCCGGCGGTTGGTGTGATGGACATGCTGCGGTTTCAGAAATTCACGATTGGTTGGGCGTGGGTCTCGGATTATGGTTCGTCAGACGATCCGGAAGAGTTCAAGGCGTTGTATGCGTATTCGCCGCTGCATAACATCAAGCCCGGCACCTCGTATCCGCCGACGATGGTCATCACGGCCGATCACGATGATCGCGTCTGGCCGGGCCACAGTTTCAAATTCGCTGCAGCACTTCAGGCAGCGCAAGGAGGCACTGCGCCGATTCTGATCCGCATCGAGACCAAGGCGGGCCACGGTGCGGGGAAACCCACCTCAAAGATCATCGAAGAGACCGCCGACCGCTGGGCATTCCTGGTTAAGACACTAAACATGTAGCCACAAAAAGGGCCACAAAAGGCACATAAAGCACAAAAGGCACAAAAGGAGAATAAGGGCCGCTCTATTAATTTCTTCTTATGTGCTTTTTGTGCTTTATGTGCCTTTTGTGGCTAACCTTCTTTGTGGCTCATTGGGACCACGGCGCGGGCTTGCGTACCCAGCGGAAGCCTCGCATCTTTTCGTGCAGCTCCGGTGGCAGTGGTCCCAGGTCGCTCGCCTCGGTGTTTGATTGCACGTGCGAGAGTTTTCTCATGCCGGGAATGATCGTGCTGACGTCGTCGTTGCCGAGAATAAAACGCAACGCGAGTTCAGGCATCGTGATCTTCGTGCCACGCTCTCGATTCCATTCTTCAAGCGTCTTCTTCACTGCATCCGCTCGCTCGACACTCGGAATCAGGTTTTCAGGAACAAAGTAAGTATTGCGCCAATCACCTTCGGGCCACGTGCTGTCTTTCGTCAGCGTTCCCGTCAACGTGCCTTCATCAAAAGGCACGCGCGCGATCACGGCGACATCCATCTCTCGACACGCGGGAAACAGTTCGTCTTCTGGATTCTGATCGAAGATGTTGTAGATCACCTGAACCGCATCGATCTGTCCGCTGCGCACGGCGCGCACGCCATTCCACGGTTCCCAACGATTGATGCTGATCCCGATCGCATTGATCAGTTTCTGACTGCGCATATCGTCGAGGCGATAGAACCAACGATCGTCGCGCATCCACTCGTCGTTCCAGGTATGGAACTGCATTAGATCAAGCTGGTCCAATCCTGAGTTTTCCAGGCTGCGATGAACATACTCCTCGACGTGATCCGGTGGATACGATTCCATTAAGTTTGAATCAGCGAGGGCGGGCCACTGCAAATTCTTTGGTGGGATCTTGCTGGCCGTATAGAGACGCTTTCCCGGATTGGACCGCACAGTCTGGCCCAGCAGATTCTCGCTGCGACCGTTACCGTAAGCGTACGCTGTGTCAAAGAAGTTAACGCCGCGATCGATAGATGCTTGCAACGATTGCAACGATTCATCATCGTTGGAGTTGGTCCAACCGGCCATCCCCCACATGCCGTAACCAATTTCACTGACTTCCCAGCCAGTGCGGCCAAAACGTCTATGTTTCATGTAATCAGTGTAATCTGTGGATGGCTTTGCCCGCAAAACAACTACGCCCCGAAGTCCATCAAGACCTCGAGGCGCAGGGAAACAAAAAGGGGAATGAGGGGGATTGAAATCTTAGTTGCTGCTACCGGTTGTCGATGCTCCGCCGCTGGTGATCACGATGTCTTTGTCGGAACCACTGAAGGTCACGCCGGTTAGATTTGTTTCATCACCATTCACTGTCGATCGAAGCTGAAAGTCATTTGCTTTCTTCTCACGTGACTCAACTTTGGCCATCGCCTGAACAACGGTCTTGCCGTTCTTCGCGATCGTGAGTTGACCGGTCTCATCATCGAACCTGACTTCGTAGTTGCCTTTCTTCACGACGGTGCCATTCACCTTGATGTCGTTCTCGAAGGTCACTTTTTGTTTATGCACTTTGGCAAGCGCAACAACACCCGTTAGAGCGCCCACCATCAGAACTGCCACCATCCTGTTGACTATTGACTTCATTACTACTCTCCTTGAATGTATCGTTAGATTCTCGTCTTAGTTGCTTGCTCTCTCTGCGACTAAACACCACTCGCAATTGTCTTATGACAAAAACTTCCTCGCTTGTTACGCAGCAAGGTTGGCAAAGGTTCCGCCTTTGCTTCTCTATACAAAGCCTATACAAACTCTATACAAATCTTTACATTCCCTTACAGTTTTTCGGGGACTGTTTTGTTAGACTCTGCACACCCTGTACTAAATCACATACATGTGAAGGAGATATTGAATGAGAAAGTTGATTTATGCTTTTGGCCTGACAAGCGCGCTTGTGTTTGCCCTGGCTGCGCATGCTGCTGCGCCAAACTTCGCCGGAACCTGGACGCTTGATAAGAGCAAGAGCCAGGGTCTCAATCCACGTTGGGAAAGTGCCGAGAGTGTCAAGTGGAATGTCACACAGGATGACAAGCAGATTACAGTCGAAGAGAAAGTGACTGGTGGTGGTCCGGGCGGTCCTGGTGGTGCTCCTCCGAGTGGCGCCCCGGCGGGTGGTGCTCCACAGGGCGGTGGTCCAGGTGGTGGCGGTCCCGGTCGCGGAATGATGGGTGGTCCTCGAACTTACAATCTCGATGGCAGTGAAACGTCGGGAGAGATGGGACCGGCAAAGTTCGTGCGTAAGGCGACGTTGTCGAGCGACGGCAAAACTCTGGAACTGACCAGCAAGACAACGTTCACACGAGACGGAAACGAGACGACGCTGAACTCGAGCGACAAGCTCACGCTTTCAGCCGACGGCAAAACGTTGACTGTTGTTCGTCACGCTGAAACCCCGCGCGGCGTGCAGGATTCGACGCTCGTCTTCACCAAGTAACGATCAGCCACAAAGAGGCACAGAGCACAAGCAGGCCAGCGGTCTTAAAATCATTTTGTGATTTTTGTGCCTTTTTGTGGCTACAACCAATCTCGCGTCACGTCGCACCAGAGCGCGAGGCCGCGCCACTCGTTGAACCTCGCGTAGTAGCGCGCGATCTTCTGGTCCTTTGCCTTCCGGCCGTTGTTCCTGAGTTCAAAAAATCGTGCGCGCGTCCACGAGTCAAGCGCGAGTCCATCGTAGCGTCCCAACAGCTTCAAAAGATTCTCCGCTGCATAATCCCCGACGCCTTTCACACCTTTCATCTGCTTCAGTAGATCACGCGTAGGCAAATCGCTCGAGAGCCACTCCTCCACGTTCAGCTCACCTGAGGCCACGCGATCGGCGAGTTCTTTGAGATAAGGCGCACGATATCCGGCTCGCACTTCGTCAACAAAAAACTTTGCCGGCATCGACGCCATGACCTGAGCTGTCGGAAACGTTCGTCGCCCGTCGCCTGTTTCGCGGCCCAGGTTATCGACCAGGCCGTGCACCATCTTCAGGGTGAGCGCCCAGGAACAGTTCGTAGTGCAGATCATCTTGACGAGATCCTCAAAAACGGTCGGCGAACGTAGAAGACGACCGGCGCCCTGCTCTCCAACCCACGAGAACTCTGGATCGCCGGCGGTGGCCAGGTAGAACGGTTCGAGGTCGTCGTCGAGGCGAAGGATGTGACGGGCGTCGCGCAGGACCACCGCGGCTTCGGATT
Organism: Pyrinomonadaceae bacterium; assembly: GCA_036006625.1. GTDB lineage: Bacteria > Acidobacteriota > Blastocatellia > Pyrinomonadales > Pyrinomonadaceae > PSRF01. The sequence continues at coordinate 16,653 of DASYPN010000274.1, forward strand.
TATTGAGTGGACGGGCTGCGCGCACACGGACATGGTTCTTTCGCTCGGTCAGAAAAATCGTGACGGGCGGTCTCTTACCGACGTCAATGACGCGCGAAAGCTCCCAGTTCTCGAGGCCAAACGGGGGTAGTTGATACCAGCCATGGCTGGCGACGGTGCGGCGGAAGCTGAAGTTCGAGGGGGTTGGTATTTTTAAGTCCATTGGTGGTGGCATTCTAGCAATTTGCGACCTTGTATGGTTCACGTTCGGTCAAGCTGAAACTTGACACTTCGGCACTCAGGGAATAGACTGAGCGGACTTGAAAAAACAGTGTGTGGAAGGCTGTACTCCTCAGTTCCTAACACTTGGGACTTGCGAGGAGAGCGTGGTCAAACACTAGACCGCCAGCAGTACTCCGGTGTCGTACGCACCGCTTCCGAAAACAAGTGAAGCCGGAGCTTTCCGGCGAGGTT
>DASYPN010000275.1:0-3421 GCA_036006625.1 Pyrinomonadaceae bacterium
GATGGATATGGTTGAGCTTTTTCCGTTTTCTGAGTACTGGTGGTTCTATTTAAGTTTTGTCGGGCTGGTGGTTTTACTCCTCGCACTCGACCTCGGCGTCTTTCATCGCAAAGCACACGCTGTTGGATTTAAAGAAGCAGCAACGTGGAGCGTCGTCTGGATCGGTCTCTCTCTAGTCTTCAACTTTGTCCTTTACCAGTATGTGCTGTGGAAGTTTCAGCAGCCCGATATTGCGTGGCGAGTCTCGCTCGAGTTTCTCACCGGGTACGTAATCGAGAAGGCGCTCTCGGTCGATAACATCTTCGTATTTGTGATGGTGTTCTCGTACTTCGGCATCCCCGCGAAGTACCAGCATCGCGTGTTGTTCTTCGGAATTCTCGGCGCGCTCGTCTTTCGCGCGATCTTTGTCGCGATTGGTTCTGCGCTGATGCAGTATCAGTGGGTAGTAATTCTGTTCGGCGTGTTTCTCATCTTCACAGGTCTCAAGATCTTTTTCGCGAAAGAGAAGCCGGTCGACCCGGAGAAGAACTTTCTGATTAGACTACTGCGACGTGTTTTGCCCGTAACGCCGGACCTGCAGGGTTCGAAATTCTTTGCTCGGGTGAATGGCAAAACTTTCGCGACCCCATTGCTCATCGCGCTCCTTTTTCTCGAGGCCACCGACGTTGTCTTCGCAGTCGATTCAGTGCCGGCGATCTTCGCGGTGACAAGCGAGCCGCTGATTGTGTTCACGTCAAACATCTTTGCGATACTCGGTTTGCGAGCTATGTTCTTCATGCTCGCCGGAGCCGTCGACAAGTTCTACCTGCTGAAGTATGGACTCGGCGGCGTGTTGCTGTTTGTCGGACTGAAGATGGTTTGGCTGAACCAACTATTCGATGGACATTTTCCTATCTGGTTGTCGCTGGGAATCATCTCAGCCGTACTGTTCTTATCGGTGGCGCTTTCCCTTGCGTTCCCGAAACGCCAGGAAGTAAAGTTCGGCTAACTGGTCTGCGGGAGGAGTATTAAATGTTTTCGCCTACTTCGCGTCCTGTCTTTTCCATCATCTTGGTGCTGGTAATTGCCGTTGCTGCCGCGTTCGCCCAAACGCGTCCGGCGAGCCAGAAGACTAAGCTGCCGCAACCAACCGCGACCCCGCCTAATGAACCGCAGGATGTTGAGACTCTCAAGATCGACACGGATTTGGTGACGGTGCCGTTGATTGCCACTGACCGCGCCGGCATGTACGTCACAGACCTGCGTAAGGAAGAGTTCACGATTACTGAAGACGACGTAGCACAGGAAATCGCGTTCTTTGGAAAAGTCGCGGCGCCGTTTCACGTCGTGCTCTTGCTGGATACGAGTTCGAGCACGCGCGACAAGTTAAAAGAAATACAGCGTGCAGCCAATGCATTTGTGGACCAGTTGCAGCCCGCTGACCGCGTGAAAGTGATTGCGTTTGACGATAAGGTAAATGATCTAAACGAGTTCACCAGCGATCGCGCTCTTCTGCATGCGGCGATTGATAAAACGAAATCAGGTGAGGGCACGAAGGTCTACGACGCCGTTGAAATGGCCTTGAACACGATTCGCCGGATCAATGGTCGCAAGGCGATCGTGCTTTTTAGTGATGGAATGGATTGGCACAGCGATAACGCGACGTTTGAAGGCACAGTTCGTTCGCTCGATGAGGAAGGAGTTGTGGTCTACCCGATTCGTTACGAAACGCGAGCGACAACCGAAGCACTGGCGCGAGAGCAATCCGACACGATTACGCCAACGCTGCCGACAATCGGCGTAATCAGACAGCCGCCTCCAAGTGGTACCACGCCGCCGACTTTTCCTGGTGGTGATGAGTCTTCGATACCTACGTCGGGTTCACCGAAAACTGGACCATGGGGTTTACCAACAGCGGGAGAGATCCTGCGGCGGCGTCGCGAAGAAGAACGTAATCGTTATCCGGATCCCAATCGTAATCCGGCTCCGACCGGCGATCCGACCGAGCGAGTTCCGGATCCAAACGATCCAAGAACACGAGGGCCACGTGTGCCTGGTACTCCTGGTTCGGGTCCTGCCCCTACTGATCCGCGACCGAGGCGGGGTCCGGATGATTCGATCACAGCGATGTTAGATGCGGCGTACTACAAAGCGGACAGCTACCTGAAATCTTTAGCTGAGAAATCGGGTGGGCGGCTGCTGCGCGCCGACACTCTCGGATCGCTTCCGGATGCTTTTGCTCAAATCGCCGCCGAGCTTCGCACGCAATACATGCTTGGCTATTATCCGCTCAACAAAGACCGCGACGATCGCTATCGCAAGATTAAGGTAGCAACCAGTCGCAAGAACGTGGCGATTCGCGCCCGCCCAGGCTACCTCGCGACAAGAGCAGAGTAGCCACAAAAAAGCACAAAAAGCACAAAGGAAATCATTATGTGCTTTATGTGCCTTTTTGTGGCTAACCTTGTCTTGTGCCTTTTTGTGGCTCGTGCTACAAGAACCACTCATGCCTGATCGCGCTGAAGCATGGGAATTGTTGTGTGAGTACACAAAGGGCGATAGCCTGCGTAAACACGCGTTGGCCGTCGAAGCTGCGATGCGCGCGTGCTCAAAACGCTACAACGAAGGACCTGCCGATGAGGATGAATGGGGCATGGTCGGACTCCTTCACGATTTCGATTACGAAATGTTTCCGACACCCGACCAGCATCCATTTACCGGCTCAAACATTCTTTGTGGACGTGGCTACTCCGATCGCCTCATTCGCGCGATCCTGGGCCACGCGACTTACACAGGCGTCCCGCGCGACACTGACATGGCGCGCGCACTCTTCGCTACCGATGAACTCTGTGGCTTCCTCGTCGCCTGCGCGCTCGTACGACCATCTCGTAGTCTCGACGATATGGAAGTCTCGTCGGTCAAAAAGAAATTGAAGGACAAAGCATTCGCGCGATCCGTGAATCGCGACGACATCAAGCAAGGTGTCGAAGAGTTAGGTGTGAATATCGACGAGCATATCCGTTTCGTGATCGATGCGCTAAGACCTGTGCAGAAAGAGATTGGGTTGAATTCGATCGAGGATTGAACTCACGAAAGCGATCTGTGGTCCAGGACGCACTGGCTCCATCCGATCTCGGCGCGTAGTGACGATCGAAGTCACGATGAAAAGCGCAATGGTGAGCAAGGTCGCGAGCACGAGAGTTAAGAAGGCCTGCAGTCGTCGTCGCCTTGCGGTGTGACGATACACGAAGATTGAAGCAAAGATTATCGTTGCCAGTGGCAGCAGAAAGGTTGAAAGGAGCAGCAGGCCCGGACTAGTCAGCGCCTGCCGCGAGAAGACGCCCAGCACGAGCGCGATGCACGAACCAGTGCCGACAACTGCCGCCAGGAATGAAGCAAGAAAGACGAGCTTCAATCGCATCCGGACAGTTTCCTTAATTTG
>DASYPN010000276.1:0-9214 GCA_036006625.1 Pyrinomonadaceae bacterium
CGTCTCCAGGTTCTTCAGGAACTCAGGATTATCGAACATCTTGCGCACCTCTTCGATCACCGGCTCCATCTTCATATAAACGAAAATGTGTTCGCCGTTCGTCTGATTGAACAGCTCTTCGTCGATCGCGCCATTGGTCACAAGCGCGCAAGCCATGTCCCAGTACGAGATCACCATGCGCAGGTGACCGCTGTGTTCGCCGACCATCGTTTGCATCACGTCCTGAAGACTGGTGGGATTGAACGTAAACATCCAATTACGCGCGTCGCGCATGACCGCCTCGCGGCGGAGGTCGTAAAGTTTCAGAATGAGATCCGCATCTTCATGTTTGCCCATCTTTTATGCTCCTTAGTTTAGAGATCAAGTCAGACCGACGGCTATGGCCAGCGGTGATTGGTTGAGTTATGTCAGAACCGCGAACGACAGTGAGCGAACAGCTTGCGCTGCAAGCGATCGTTCCCGGTTCTGACACCACCCGCGCGCGACCGGTGGTTTGACAGAACTATTGCTCCGCAGGTGTTTGCAATCCCGGCGGTTCGGTGGTCCAGATCGGCGGGGTCTTTGTTTCGTCCGCGATCTCCACGGCAGTTGGTTGCTCGACGAGCGCGAGTGCAATGACCTCGTCGATGGTTTCGACGAGATTGATGGTCAATGCGTTGCGAACTTCCTCGGGCACTTCCGGCAGATCCTTCTCGTTGTCCTTAGGGAGAATGATCGTGTCGATGCCGAACCGGTGCGCGGCCAGAAGTTTCTCTTTGACGCCGCCGATCGGTAACACGCGACCGCGCAGAGTTATCTCGCCAGTCATCGCGACATTCTTGCTCACTGGTACGCGGGTGAGCGCTGACGCCATGGCGACAGCCATGGTGATGCCGGCCGACGGGCCGTCTTTCGGAATTGCGCCTTCCGGAATGTGAATGTGCAGATCGCGCTTGCGAATAAAATCGAGACTCATGCCGAGGCGTTCCGATCGTGACTTAATGCATGTCAACGCGGCCTGCGCCGATTCCTGCATGACGTCGCCGAGTTTGCCGGTAAGCGTCACCACGCCGCGACCTTTCACCAGGGTCGCTTCAATTTGCAGCACTTCGCCGCCAACTTCTGTCCACGCCAGTCCGGTTGCCAGGCCAATTTCGCTTTCCGCGGCGACGCCTTGTTGCCGGAACTTGATCGGACCAAGCATCTGCTGGACACGTTCGGCGCCCACTTCATCTTTAAATCCTTCCGGCACACTTTCGCCGACGAACTTGCGCGCGATCTTGCGGCAGCACGACCCGATTTCGCGCTCGAGATTGCGGACGCCGGATTCGCGCGTGTAGTGCCGAATAATTTCGAGGATGCCCTCATCGGTGAATTCGAACTGTTCAGCGCGCAAGCCGTTCGATTCGGCCTGCTTCGGAATCAAGTGGCGCTTGGCGATCTCGAGTTTCTCGCGCTCGGTATACCCGGAAAGACGCAGCACTTCGAGCCGATCCTGCAACGCGGGCGGAATCGTATGCAGCACGTTCGCGGTCGCGATGAAGAAGACTTTCGAGAGATCGTATTCGACATCGAGATAGTGATCCTGGAACATGTGGTTCTGTTCCGGATCGAGAACTTCGAGTAGCGCGGCGCTCGGGTCGCCACGAAAATCTGTGCCGAGCTTATCGACTTCGTCCAGCAAAAGAACCGGGTTGACAGTTCCTGCCTTCTTCATCATTTGAATGATTTGCCCGGGCAGCGCTCCGATGTAGGTGCGGCGATGGCCACGGATTTCGGCTTCATCGCGCACGCCGCCGAGCGACAGCCGCACGAACTTGCGCCCCGTTGCCCGCGCGATCGATTTGCCCAGACTGGTTTTGCCCACGCCCGGCGGACCAACAAAGCAGAGAATCGATCCCTTTGGGTTTTTCACGAGCTGGCGCACGGCCAGATATTCGAGGATGCGGTCCTTGATCTTCTCCAGCCCATAGTGATCGTCGTTGAGAACCTCTTCGGCCTTGCCGAGGTCTTTAATCTCTTTTGACTTCTGTTTCCACGGCACACTAACGAGCCAATCGATGTACGTGCGCGAGACCGTGCCTTCGGCCGACATTGGGGGCATGGCTTCCAGCCGGTGCAATTCCTGAAGCGCTTTCTCCTTCGCTTCTTCCGTCATGCCGGCTTCTTCGATCTTTTTCTTCAATTCATCGAGTTCCGCCCGTTCATCTTTGCGACCAAGCTCTTTGTGAATCGCCTTGATTTGCTCGTTCAGGTAGTACTCTTTCTGCGCCTTCTCCATCTGCCGCTTTACTCGCGTCTGAATCGTGCGATCGAGCTGTCGCTTCTCTAATTCGATTTCGAGGATTTCAATCAGCCGCGCGAGTCGTGCCTGCGTCGAGAAAAGTTCGAGCAGTCCCTGTTTGTCTTCAACTGAAATTCGCAGTTGCGACGCCAACGCGTCAGCCATGTGCGAAGCGTCGGCATTGCGCATGGCAGTTTGCAGCGCATCAGGCTGAATGTCGGGAGCGAGTCGCAAGTGTTGCTCGATTAACTGTGCAACTTTCTGAACCAGCGCATCAGTGCGAACGCCTTCTTCGCTCGCCACCGGTGCGCGACGCACGAGCGCAGTGAATGCACCATTATTGTTCTCAACGCGAATCGTCGTGGCCCGCTCGCGACCTTCGACGACAACTTTGATTTGACCGTTTTCCTGTCGCTGCGATTGCAGGATTCGGGCGATCGTGCCGACGCGATAGATTTGTTCCGGCGAAGGCTCATCGACCGTCGCATCGTGCTGCGTGGACAAGAAGATGGTGCGGTCCGACGCCAAAGCCATCTCCAACGCGCGAACTGAGCCGGGCCGGCCGATCTTGAATGCTACTTTGGTAAACGGAAAGATTACGACATCGCGAATCGGCACCATCGGATAACGGGCGATGTCAGCGGGGGTCCGGTCTGAATATTCTTCCATAATTGCGTACTGCGGATTGAACGAAAAACTCCAGGAGATTTGCGCGGAACACAAAGATAAATGACGAATAGTCCTACTATCTCAGCGGTTTCCGCCGCAACAGTTGGAAAAGGGCGAGGTCACCTCGTCGTCTCGCCCTTTTCTAACCGTGGTGATTGTAAACTATTTTGCCGGGGGGCCGCCACTGCTGAGATCGATGAGTTTACGCCGTGGATTTAATTATTTCAATTCGTCTTTCAAATTGAGGTTTCGAATTAATCGGTGCAAATAATTTGGATGCAGGTTTAGCAGCCGCGCTGCCGCGGTGTAATTTCCGTTGGTTTGCTTAACAGCGTCAATAATCATCTTGCGTTTCATCTGCACGACCTGTTCATGATAGTTCGAGCCGGAGTCGCCTGCCGTGTGAGCCTGAAATTCGACTACAGCTTCCGGCAAGTCGTCGGCCAAAATGTGGTCTGTGGTGCCCAGAACAATGGCACGCTCAATGGCATTTTCGAGTTCACGGACGTTCCCGGGCCATTCGTAACCCATTAACAGTCGTTTAGCCTCAGGCGAAATCCCAAAAACAACGCGATTACATCGGTCGCCATATTTGCGTGCAAAGTAATTCGCCAGGAGCGGAATGTCTTCACGACGTTCGCGCAATGGCGGCATTTTCAGGTTCACGACATTCAATCGGAAATATAAATCGCCGCGAAAGCTCCCGCGGACCATCGCGTCCTCAAGGTCGCGATTCGTGGCGGCCAATAACCGCACATCAATCTTTATTGTACGATTACTGCCAACGCGTTCGAACTCGCGTTCCTGCAACACACGCAGCAGCTTTGTCTGCAGCGTCGGCGATAAATCTCCGATCTCGTCGAGAAAGATCGTGCCACCATCAGCCGACTCAAGCCTGCCCTTCTTTTGCACGAGCGCACCGGTGAAAGCACCCTTTTCATGACCGAACAGCTCACTCTCGAGAAGTGATTCTGCGAGCGCGGCGCAGTTTACGGCGATAAAGGGTTTTTCAGCACGGCGGCTGTTGCGATGAATTGCGCGCGCGGCCAATTCTTTTCCCGTACCGCTCTCGCCTGAGATGAGCACTGTCGAGTCCGTCGGAGCGACTTTCGAAATCAACTGGTAGACGCGCTGTAGGAGCGGACTTTCGCCGACCATGTTGTGTTCGATGTCCGCGTCGCTCAGTAACCGCGCATTTTCGCTCTGCAAACGTTCGAAATTGCGCACGTTTTCGATGGCCACGGCAGAAATAGCTGCCACTGCTGTGAGCAGCTGCAAGTGGTTTTCATCAAACCTCGTCCCGGGGTCATCGGTATCGAGATAAATAACGCCCAGGACGCGCTCAAGCACAATCAAAGGGACACAGAGAACCGATCGCGAGCGCGCTGCGATCAAGCTTACCGTCTTGAGGTCGTCGGTGTTGTCCGGCTCGGTAAGCAGGATCGCAGACTTATCATTCAATACTCGCCGGACAATCGTGCGGCTTACGCTTACCGTCTTCATTGGCCCTGAAGCGCGATCCAATCCAAACATCGACGAGAATTCATCCGGCGAATCTGCATAACTTGCCGTCAGAAGAATGGCTCCGCTTCGCGCCGGAACCACTTCAAACAACAATTCCAAAAGTGCCTTTTGTAACTTATCGAGGTTACGGATCGCGTTGATCGTCGTACTAATTTTCAGAAATGCACTGAGGTCACGGGCCATTACGTACAACGCATCGCTGTAAGTCATGCGCACGGCGGGCCCACCGAGTAACGGTACTTCCTCCAGACGGATTTCACTCGTTTGCGACGACTCTTCAGTGTCCTCAATCAGAAAGAAGAATTCTGACTCGCCAATCTGTACACGATCTCCATGGTGCAATTCACAACGCTTGACCGGTATGTTGTTAACGAAAGTTCCGTTACGGCTGTCGAGGTCGGCGATTACATAGCTGTCGCCTTCCTTCTCAATCATGGCGTGACGTCGTGAGACGGCAGCATTCCGGATGCGTAAATTGGCGCCGGTTTGGCGACCAATCAACACGGGTTCGTTAGTCATGGGGATGACCGTGTCTTTCAACTTGCCGGTGATTGAGGCGAGTCTCGGTTTCATCAAAGCTATGACGATTCTGTCGTCGGGTGTGCGCCAAGTGTACGCATCTGGACGACATCAAGCAAGATCATTTGCAACCCACGCTCGGCCTATCCAAACAGTTAGTTCGGCTATCTAATCGGATAGAAAAAGTCATTAGACAACACCTTCCGAGCAATAAGTCACGTCAGAGTTTGCTCGACGTTAGTTGTTGACGTTGCAACCTTTAGCGTCGCCGAGTATTTCGAAGCTACGATCGCGCAGTTAGTGGCACGATGCTAGCAGTGTCAATTACACCTCGTGTCAACCTCAAAGGCTAGAGGCGCTCCTCACGATGCTCTCTGACAACGAACGCCCCACGCAAGGGCGAGGTCAAATTTGTTCAGTCTCGCCGCAAGCAAAAACGGCAACCCTGCTGAACCCCAGGGTTGCCGTTTTATTTTGTTTGTTTCAATTTGTCTCCGACCGCCACATCGTTGCACCTTAAGCCTCCAGACCAAAGACAGATCATTCGACTCGTCTCATTGATCTCTATCTGTCTATCTTTTGTCTGAATCAAAATCCGCGGTTGCGGAGTTGGTGACAACCTGCCCGAAGCTTTCCCTCTTATTCTCTATCCTTTTGTTTTCGTGTCTATCGGTTCAGTTAGACTTCTCAAGCTAGCGCTTTCAACAACGATGTCCACTCTAACGGCGCTCAATTAGCCTAGCCCTTGCCGACAAATGTCTTATGACACATGCATCAATCCGCGCCGCAAGCCGATTGGTCATGGCACGCCGCTAGCTATCGTTGTCAGCATCGCAGAAGGCAGTAGCACGAAGTAGCCGACGATCGTTCTAGTGAATTCTGAAGTGAATGGGTATTGCGATCAGCAAGAGGAGGAAACTATGAAAAGACAAATCGCAAAAAGTGTAACGATGGTTCTGCTACTGACAATGACGCTCGTGACCGCGGTGGCAACGGCAAATGGCCAATCGCGAGAATATGTCCGGGCGCATGTCCCCTTCGGGTTTATCGTCGGCGACAAGACGCTCGCGGCAGGGGCCTATGAAATTGTACCTGTGGGCGATGCCCTGTCGATCAAAAGGGCTGACTCGAAGGCCGCCGTAATTCGTCTCGCGATGACCACATCGCCGATTGAGAAAAAGCCGGCGAGGCTCGTGTTTCGTCGTTATGGCAACACGTATTTTCTCTCGGAAGTTTGGGCGGGTGGAGATCGTGTTGGCCGGCGACTAAACGAGTCGCGTCAGGAACGCGCGATCAAGCGCGAGTTGTCGCGGATCGCTACTAATGGCGCAAGCCATTACGAAGAAGTCGTGATCTTGGCGATCGATCGCTAACCGCCCCCGGCAACGAGCTACCAGAAATGGAGCTTATGAAACAAAACGGCAATGCCGATACGTCGGCATTGCCGTTTTCGTTCGAAATCGCATTACCCAGCCTATGCAGCCGCGTCGTCTACTCCCGCGAGGCCTTCGCCCGGCATCGCGCGATGTCGCTCGACCATTTCGCTGGTAATCACAAATTCTTTCACGCGTTTCTGCGACGGCAGCGTGTACATTGCATCGAGCAATAATTCTTCGAGAATCATCATCAACCCGCGCGCGCCGACCTTGCGCTCCACGGCCTGCTGTGCGACTCGACGCAACGAGTCGTCTGTAAATCTCAGCTTGACGCTGTCAAAGTCGAACTTCTTTTGATACTGCTTGATCAGCGCGTTCTTCGGTTCCGTGAGAATCTTGATCAACGCCGCCTCATCCAATTCGTGTAACACGCCCACGACCGGCAAGCGACCGACGAACTCTGGAATCAATCCATACCTGATGAGGTCTTCTGGTTGGACGTGGCCGAGGGCATCGGCCTGTCGTTGCGAGCCACTCTTAACTTCAGCATGGAAGCCGAGTGACTTGTTGCGCATACGCTTCTCGACAACCTTCTCCAGTCCGACGAATGCACCGCCGCAGACGAATAGAATGTTCGTCGTGTCGACGGGGAAAAACTCCTGATGCGGATGTTTACGGCCACCTTGGGGCGGAACGTTGGCGACGGTTCCTTCCAGAATTTTCAGCAGCGCCTGCTGTACGCCTTCGCCTGATACATCGCGAGTAATTGAAGGGTTTTCGTCCTTGCGACAAATCTTGTCGATCTCATCGATGTAGATGATGCCTTGCTGAGCACGCTCTACATCGCCATTTGCGGCCTGCAAAAGTTTGAGGATGATGTTCTCGACGTCTTCACCGACATAGCCGGCTTCGGTTAAGGTCGTGGCGTCCACGATCGTGAAAGGAACGCTCAACATTCGCGCCAGTGTTTGCGCGAGCAGCGTCTTTCCGGTGCCCGTCGGTCCAATCAGAATAATGTTCGACTTCTGAATTTCGACATCTGACCGGCGTCGTGCTAATTCGATCCGCTTGTAGTGCTGATAAACCGCAACGGCAAGTCGCTTCTTGGTTTCGTCCTGACCGATGACGTATTCGTCGAGAAAGGCCTTGATCTCGCCCGGCTTTGGTAGCGGTGGTCGCGAAGCTACCGATTCGGCCTGTTGGTCGTCACTAATGATCTCATTGCAGATGTCGATGCATTCGTTGCAGATGTAGACGGTGGGACCGGCAATGAGCTTCTTCACTTCATTCTGCGACTTGCCACAGAACGAGCATCGGAGAGTGTCGTCACTTCTTCTTACCATAGTCCGGGGAACTCCATCCTGTTCAGATTGTCGGGCCTACTTCAGAATCGAGGCCGAAACGAGCGTGCTGCTTATGTCTTTACTCGTCACAACCGATTTCAAACGACGAACACATTTGCTGAGAACTGAGGGGCAGGATCGGCGTCGCGTTACTCGCGATGCGCAATCACCTCGTCTATTAAACCATATTCTTTGGCCTGGACGGCTGACAAATATCGGTCGCGTTCGACGTCGCGTTCAATAGTTTCCATGTCCTGGCCGGTGTGCTTGGCGAGAATCTGCGACGTCAGCTCGCGAATACGAATGAGTTCTTCGGCATGAATACGAACATCGGTGGCTTGTCCCTGCATGCCGCCTGAGGGTTGATGAATGAGTATGCGTGAATTGGGCAGCGCGAACCGCTTACCTTTTGCGCCCGCGGTCAATAACAGGGCGCCCATCGATGCGCACATCCCGACGCAGATCGTCGTGACGTCCGGCCGGATGAATTGCATCGTGTCATAAATTGCCAGCCCTGCAGTGACTGAGCCACCCGGAGAATTGATGTAAAGATTGATGTCCTTTTCAGGATCTTCCGCTTCCAGGAACAGCAACTGCGCCACAATCAAGTTCGCGATTTGATCATCGATCGGCGTGCCCAGAAAAATGATGTTGTCTTTGAGCAGTCTCGAGTAGATGTCAAACGCGCGCTCGCCACGCGACGTTTGCTCTACGACCATCGGTATCAGCGCCATAATAAATCAGGAGGCAGTAAGCAGGAGGCAGTAAGCAGAATCAAACGTCACACAGTTTATTCTGACTTCTGGCTCCCGGCTTCTGACTCCTGTTTTTCTTCCTTCCACTCTTGGTCAGTTACCTTCGCATTCGCGACTAAAAAGTCGAGCGTCTTGCGATTACGTAACCTGCCAGCGATGCTACGTTCGCCACCTTGCTTTGTCAAGATACCTCGCACTTGTTCTGCTGACTGTTTCGATGCTTCCGCGATCGCGTTGATTTCATCTTCGACTTCCTGATCACTAACGTCGATCTTTTCTTCATCAGCAATCTCTTCGAGCAAGAGTGATCCGCGCAAATCATACCCGGCCTGATCCTTCAAAGAGTCGCGTGCCTTCTCCCAGTCGAGTTGCGGGTTGCGCGGATCGATCCCCTGTCCAATCATGTCACGCACCACTGATTCGAGACGATGTTCTGTCTGATGATCGACGAGTCGATCGGGAAGTTCGAAGGCATGCGTGTCGACAAGTTGTCGCACAAGATCCGCGCGCAGCTTTCCTTCCGCTTCGTTCTTCGCCTGTGTTTCGAGATCGGATCGTAATCGTTTGCGGAGGTCAGCGAGTGATTCAATTTCCTCGCCCAGGCTTTCGGCCCACTCATCGTCAACGTCAGGAAGTTCCTTGATGCGCACCGCCGAAACCTTCACCGTGTATTCGATTGTTTTGCCCGCCAGCCCTTTTGCGCTGAAATCCTCAGGATAATTGACGACGAACGTTTTCTCGTCATCCGCGTTAGTGCCCGTAAGG
>DASYPN010000277.1:0-14139 GCA_036006625.1 Pyrinomonadaceae bacterium
AGGGAGGCTTCATGCGCGGATGACCGCGGAGGCCTTCGAGTGAACTCAGCAGCGCCGTCTCTTCACCGCAGATGTACGCGCCGGCGCCGGTGTGCGTGTGAATCTCGCACGAGAAGTTCGTGCCGAGAATGTTGTCGCCGACGAGTCCGGCAGCGCGCGCTTCTTCGAGCGCCACGTCCATGATGTCGATCAGGTATCTGTACTCACCGCGTGTGTAGATGTATCCGGTCTTTGAATTGAGCGCGTATCCCGCGATCAACATGCCCTCGATGAGCATGTGTGGATCGCGTTCCATCAAGTATCGATCCTTGAACGTGCCTGGCTCGGATTCGTCAGCGTTACAAACTACGTACTTCGGCTTCGGCGAGTCTTTCGGAACGAAACTCCATTTCATTCCGGTCGGAAAGCCCGCGCCGCCACGCCCGCGCAGTGCCGACTTCTTCACCTCGTTTATCACGTCGTCAGGCGACATGCCGTCGAGAACTTTCTTGAGCGCCTCGTAGCCGCCGTTGCGACGATACACATCGAGTGTGCGCGAGTTCTCGAGATGAACTCGTCTTAGCTGCAGTGGCTCACATCCGATGGCTTCGATACGCATTAGGGCAGTTTGTCCAGTATTTGATCGATCTTTTCAGGGGTCAGGTTCTCGTGATAGTCGAAGTTGAGCTGAAACATCGGCGCCGTGCCGCATGAGCCGAGACATTCAACTTCACTGAGTGTGAATCGCCCGTCAGCGGTGGTCTCACCCACCTTGATTCCGAGTTTTTGCGAACAGTATTCAGTGACCTTTCCGGCGCCGCGTATCTTGCACGACAGTGTCTTGCAGATCTGTATGTGATACTTCCCGACCGGCTGGGTATTGATCATCGAATAGAACGTCGCGACTTCCCAGATGTCCGTGACGCGCAATTTCAAGCGGTTGGCAAGATAGAGGACGCCGGGCGGATCGAGATATCCACGTTCGCGCTGCACGATGAACATCAGCGGCAGAATTGCCGAACGCATCACCGGATACTTCGCGAGGTGACGATCGATCTCGGCCTCGACTTCAGGCGAGAAAGTCGCGGGCTCAACCCCCAAATCGACAGGCTGCGACAGTGGTTGAATCTGTGTTAACTGCGTGCTCATTATCTGCGTAGTCTGTGGATGGCTTTAACGATCGATCTCTCCCAACACGACATCCAGCGATCCAATGATCGCCACCACATCCGCCACCATTTCGCCTTCAGCCATGACCGGCAGCGCCGACAAATTCACAAAACTTGGACCACGGAAGTGAACGCGACTCGGTTTTGGTCCACCATCCGATTTCATATAAACACCGAGTTCACCCTTCGACGCTTCAATCGGCTGATAAACCTCACCGGCAGGCACATCAAAACCTTCGGCTACGATCAGGAAGTGATGAATGAGCGCGTCCATGTGACTCTTCATCGCTTCGCGATCGGGCAGCACAACTTTTGGCGCGTCGGCTTTAATAGGTCCGGGCTGCAAACGAGCGAGCGCCTGCGTCGCAATCTTGTGCGACTCCTTCATCTCGCGCATGCGCACCATGTAACGTGACCAGACGTCGCCGTCCGGTTCAGTCGGAATTTCGAAGTCGTAATTCTGGTAGCCGCTGTAGGGATTCGCGCGGCGAATGTCGAGAGCGACGCCGCTGCCGCGCAAACACGGACCTGAAAGTCCCCAGTCGATTGCATCTTCCGCGGAGATTGTTCCGATACCTTTTGTGCGACGCTGAAAAATCTTGTTGCCGCTCAGCAGAGTATGAAACTCGTCGAGAGCCTTCAGAAAGTGATCGAGAAACTGTTTACAACGATTCTCGAAACCGGCCGGCAGATCCATCATCAAGCCGCCGATGCGAAAGTAAGAAGGCGTCAATCTTCCGCCTGACGCCGCTTCGATCAAGTTCAGGATCTTTTCGCGCTCACGGAAGCAGTAAAAGAAGACAGTCATCGCGCCGATGTCGAGCGCGTGTGTTCCGAGCCAAACGAGATGCGATGCAATGCGTTGCAGTTCGCAAAAGAGCACGCGAATCACTTGAGCGCGTTCGGGAATCTCGAGGCCGAGCAGCTTCTCACCCGCCATTACGTAGGCGAGATTGTTACCGAGTGGATTCAGATAATCCATGCGGTCAGTGATCACGATCCCCTGCTGGTATTTCTTGTACTCAAACAGCTTCTCCATTCCCGTGTGGAGGTAGCCGATATCGGGCGTGGTTTTCACCACCATCTCACCGTCGAGCACGAGTTCGAGACGAAGCACGCCGTGCGTCGACGGATGTTGCGGACCCATCGAAATCGTCATCTGCGTATCGAGTGGACGATCGACGATCTCAAACTGTGGTGGAATGGTTGCGGAGCTCATTTCTATTTATTTCAAGCTGTACGGTTCGTAACCTCGCAATGGAAAATCTTTTCGCAATGCATGTCCCTGCCAGTCGTCTGGTAACAAGATGCGACGCAAATCCGGATGGCCGTCGAAAATCACGCCAAACAGATCGAAAGTTTCGCGTTCGTGCCAGTTCGCCGTACGCCAAACACTCGTGACGCTCTCAACGTGCGTGTCTTCCTCGTTCAACACCACCTTCAAGCGAACCCGATGATATTTAGTTGTTGAAAAGAGATGATAGTTAACTTCGAAGCGAGGCTCTTCTTCGACTCCGCGATCTGCGCCGCAGATGTCAGCTAGAAAATCGAAGCGCCCTTCAGGCCACGTTTTCAAAAAAGAACATGCTGCGACGATGTGCTCTCGCGGAACGACGATCGTCGTTTCGCCGAAGGCATAGATCACTTCGCTGATCCACTCAGGATGTTCACGCTGTAACGCCGCCACGAGGGGTGACGGCGTCGGTTCAATGTTTTCGGGCTCTGCTGTCATTTATTCTCTACGAAGAACGACGCCGCTCGTGTCTCGAAGCAATTGTGTAAGGCCGGGACTCCGGCAACGTGTTCTGCCGCGCAGTAGAGCCGTCAGTCACAGGCAAAGTACCCGGCACGAAAGCTTCTCTTGCTTCCTCTTCGGGAATATCTCTGCGATCGCGAACACTCTCTTTCGACACTTTGTCCTGGAGCATCATCACGGCGTGAATCAGCATCTCCGGTCGTGGCGGACAGCCCGGGATGTAAACATCAACCGGGACGATCTTGTCGACACCCTGAACAATCGCGTAATTATCAAAAACTCCACCCGATGTCGCGCAGGCTCCCATCGAGATAACCCACTTCGGTTCCGGCATCTGATCGTAAATTCGACGCAGCACGGGCGCCATTTTTCGCGAGACGCGTCCGGAGACGATCATCACGTCAGCCTGGCGCGGACTCGCGCGAAACACTTCGGCGCCGAAGCGCGCGAGATCGTTTCTCGACGTCGTCGCATTCATCATTTCGATCGCGCAACATGCCAGTCCGAATGTCGCCGGCCAGAGCGAAGATTTCCGCGCCCAGTTAATTAAGGAGTCGAGCCGTGTGGTCAACACCTCTGGTAGCGCTTCGGCAATTACATTTTCGAGACCCATCTAAAACTTCCTTAGGCTGCGGTGCGTCTCTTCTCAATCTTGCGTGCTTCAAGGTCGGCCAAAGCTCGTGCTTCGGCTTCTGCTTCACGTCGCGCTTTCTCGCCCCAGTCAAATGCGCCCTTCTTGACGATGTAGATGTAACCGACGAGGAGCAGACCAACGAAGATCATCATCTCGAGATAAACAAAGGTCCGCATCTCTGGGCCCTGTGCCGAGAGGACTTTGAACACCGCGGCCCACGGCACGAGGAAGATGACTTCTATGTCGAACAGGATGAAGATCATCGCGATCAGATAAAACTTTACCGAGAATCTCTCGCGTGCAGAGCCCACCGGATCCTTACCACACTCATAAGGCATCAACTTCGTTCTTGTTCGTTTGCGTTGTCCGACAAAACTGGAAAGAAGGACGTTGCCCACCGCGAAGCCCGCGGCAACGATAAACATGAGGAGTATGGGCAAGTAGTCGTAAAGCCTAAACGGCATCTAAAGCACACCCTCACCGGCCGCTGCATGTTTCAAATCAGAAACTCTCGTTGCGGTCAGTGCCACTCTCTCCACGAGATTGAGAATCATTGTACAAGCTGATGCTACGGGAAGTGATCAAGGGTGTCAAGCAACCACTCTTGCGAAGATCAGGTCAGAAAAAATGCTGATTGACCGTGAAAAAATGCTTGTGTTAACGTTCAGCTAAGCCCGCCCTTGAGTGGGATTTCAACGGCCTCCCGTTTGACCTTGTTCTTCAAGTTTAAGACGTTTGTGAGAGCGTAGTCCGCGAAACAGTGATCACCGGATTCAACACCGATATCGAGCATGATGGCGTTATCTATCATGTGCAAACTGAAGACAAGGGGCTCGACTCACCGATCATCCTCTCACTCGTCTATGCGGGCGGCACGATCCTGGCCAGCAAACGCTCTCCTTATGAAGATCTGATCGCTGAAGGTTTTAACGATGAGGTGCTGGCTGAGCGTCTGAAGCGACAGCATAAACTGATTTGTGCCGCGATCCATTCCGGGCGCATCGACGATCTGAAGAAGATGAGTGGCCGCGCGAAAGAAGCGCCGGTTTCGCACTCTAAGGAAGTTGTCGAAACAACTGAGCCGGAAGTTGAAACAGAAACTGCTGCGCCGGTCGAAGAGTTTGAGATTGAGTACTGGCCGATGACGCAGGAATGGGCGCCGCCACCACCTGCACCACCGCGTGAAGAGGTTGAAGTCGCGGACGAATCGGAAATGGTGCCGCGCTTCGAGCCTGTCGAAGCTGAGCCGGCAGGATTTGAAGATGAGGAAGTGCAGGAGGCGGTGTTGGATAGCGTCCTGCCTGATGGCCTATATATAAACATTCTTGACGACGATGAGTTTTACTCCGGCAAGCGTTACACATTGCGGGTTCTGATCACGAACGTGACGGCAGGCAGTGAAACGCCGCTTTCGAGTGTGGCTGTATCGGTAAAAATTCTTGGGACGACGTTCAGACCGCTCATCTACACCTTGAAGACCGAGAGTGACGGCGTCGCGAGTGTTACCACAGAGATTCCTCATTTCACATCTGGTCGAGCCGCGGTTCTTGTGCGCGCTGTCGCGCGAGATCAAGCCGCCGAGCTACGTCGCATCATTCATCCGGCCACCTAGCGCTACAAAAGGCACATAAGACACAAAAGTCACAAAAAAGACTATTTGTGCTTTTTGTGCCTTTTGTGCTTTTTTGTGGCTATGAATGTTTTTGTGAATGGGGAGCAGAGGGAATTTCGTAGCACCTCTTTAGCGGAGTTGATTACTCAGCTCGATCTACCTGTGGCAAGGATTGCGATCGAACTCAATCGTGAGGTCGTGCGTCGTAGTGAGTGGGGCAGTACTATGCTGAAAGACGAAGATAGGATCGAGATTGTGCACTTCGTCGGCGGAGGTGCTAGAGTTTAGTTAATTATGTCTAAAGCGATTGCAGCGAATGTGTCGGATGAGAAACTGATCATCGGTGGACGCGCGTTTACCTCGCGGCTGATTATCGGGACGGGGAAGTATCGCAGCTACGAAGAGATGCGCAGTGCGCATGAGGCTTCGGGAGCCGAGATGGTAACGGTGGCTGTACGGCGTGTGCCGCTCGATCGCAGTAGTGAGTCGTTTCTCGATTATTTAAATCCCGGTCTTCAGATTCTTCCGAACACGGCGGGGTGTTACACGGCTGAAGATGCGATCAGAACGGCGCGCCTCGCCCGGGAGGCTTTGCAGACGGATCTCGTGAAGCTCGAAGTCATCGGCGATCAAACGACGTTGTTTCCCGACAATGAGCAGACGCTCGAAGCCGCGCGCGTTCTCGTGAAGGAAGGGTTTGTGGTCCTGCCTTACTTTACCGACGATCTGATCATGGCGAAGAAACTCCTTGACGCAGGTTGCGCTGCGATCATGCCCCTCGCGGCGCCGATCGGATCCGGTTTGGGAGTTCAGAATCCTGCGAACCTGCGCATCATGCGCGAGCAGTTACCCGATGCGACGTTGATTGTTGATGCGGGCGTTGGGACGGCCAGCGATGCAACGATCGCGATGGAGCTGGGTGCCGATGGTGTTTTGATGAACACGGCGATCGCGGAGGCTGCCGATCCGGCGAAGATGGCAACGGCGATGAAGCTCGCGATTGAGGCTGGACGATTAGCGTACCGGGCGGGACGCATGCCGAAACGATTGTACGCGAGTGCGTCGAGTCCACTCGCAGGCGTGATCAAATAGGTCCTATAGGTCCTATAGGTCCTATTCTTCCAGTTACGACAAGCCCAGGACGCTCGCATGGTGCTGAGCGGCCTCGTTATGGACCACCACCTCACGCGGCCTTGAGATTTCTTCGCGCTCGACGATCTCAACCGGCTCTTCTCTTACTCGTAACCCATTGAGATTCAATCCGTATCTGACTGAAACGAGCTCGGAGTGGATCTCAAACAGGACCACCCACAATTCACAAAACACTCGCCACACAAGATTCCCAATTACGACCAACCCGACACCAGCAGCCACATACCGCCATCCCAACACGCGATCGATTCGCGCATCGTTCAACTGCATGCCGGCCCAAACTGCCAGCGCAACACCGCCCGCTGTAATCGCCAGGAACCCGATAAAGTAGATCACCTTCACGAACGTCGTTGTAATCATCCTCTCGAATGAAAAATAAGCTCCCATCGACTCTCCTCCTCGACGAATATTAGACCAAAGCAAGCGTGAGTTTTTCGTCTCGCTTTACAAATATTTTGATTGTATTTAGCTATTGAGGTTCAACTGTAGGCGCGGCCCTCCGTGGCCGCCCGTGGTTTGTGAACGGGTTCGAGAGACGAGCGGCGTCGCATTCGGCGTCATGATCAAAACCAAGGGCGGCCACGGAGGGCCGCCCCAACAGTTGAACCGATTGGTACCTTACCCAGGTACGGGTAGTGTGAGCATGATGCGTTCCTGCTCACGCATCACGCGATCGCCGAGTTCGGTGGTGGCGATGGTTGGATATGCTCCGCCTTTTACTTTCAAACAACGAGCTGCGACGAGGGCGTCGATGTAGATCTCAACCTCGTCAGCCGCCATGTCTCTAAGCAATCCATATGTAGACAATTCATTTAGTTGTGCCGTCACGATTTGTTTTGCTGCGGATCCGCGTAGCGTCCCGACAAGAATTTTCTTGCCGAAACGTCCATTCATACGCTTTGCGCACGCGAGTATCTTCCGGACGCGCAGTAACTCATCATCGCTGATGTCTCGTGGTGCTGAATTGACTGGAGCGGAAATCGCCTCGGTGGCCTGGGGAGAGACTGTGGAATCTCCTGGTCTGCAGTTGCCACAGGTTCCACATTGACGTCCGCTTTTGCGATCACCGAAGTAGTTGAGAATGTGCGCGCGGTAGCAGTAATCGGTGTAGCAGAAGTCGATCATCGCGCGTAACTTCCGTCGCTCGAGCTCGCCGCGACGCGATACATCTGCCGGGTCAACACGCAGCTTAGTCGCGGGAACCGTGTCGAGCATGATGATGCTGCGACCCTGTTGGGCGCCACGGCCACCGCGATTAAGTGCCGGCGCAGTGCGTTGAATATGTCCCGCGCGTTCGAGAACGTAGAGTGCCGATTGAATTGCCATCTCGTTACTCTCGCCGGTGCGCCGTGCGATCTCGGCAGTCGAAAGCTCGATTCTTCTCAGTTCAGTTGACGCGAGCGAGTCGTAGACCTGCTTGATAATGCTGATGTCGGGATACGAGCCTTCGATGAAAAAATCGTGCGTGTTTTTGTCGGCGTAGTTGAAGAGCAACACGCACGTCGATGGAAGTCCATCGCGACCGGCGCGCCCGATCTCCTGGTAATACGCTTCGATCGAGCCGGGCATCTGGTAATGGACCACAAAGCGAATGTCAGGTTTATCGATGCCCATTCCGAATGCGTTCGTGGCGACGATCATCTGCGTGCGACCGCTCATGAAATCATCCTGGGCTCTGACCCGCACCGAGTCACTCATCCCCGCGTGGTAGATCGAAACTCCGAGGTCGAGAGCTTTGAGTTTGTTGCCGACCTGTTCGACAGCTTTGCGAGTCGAGGCATAGATGATTCCGGAACCGGGGATCTGGCGCGCCAGAGCTTTAATGCGAGCCATCTTTTCGCGCTCCTTCTCGGTGTGGATCACCTCGATCGAGAGATTAGGGCGATCGAAACCGCTGACAAATGTTTGCGGGCGATTGAGTCCGAGTTGCTGAATGATGTCGGAGCGTACGTAAGGCGTTGCGGTAGCTGTGAGAGCGAGAGTCTGAACCTGGCCTAATGATTTGATCACGCTTCTGAGTCGGAGATAGTCAGGACGAAAGTCGTGTCCCCAGGTCGAGATACAGTGAGCTTCGTCGACCGCAAAGAGCGAAATCGGAATCTGTTGTAGCGCGGCGTTGAAGCGGCTGCTGCGAAATCGCTCGGGCGCGATGTAGACGAGCTTGTGCTCGCGACGCCGCAGCCCTTCGATGCGCGCGTGCTGTTCGGAATCAGAGATCGAGCTGTTGATGAACGTTGCCGGCAGTCCACGAGCACGGAGTGCATCGACTTGATCCTTCATGAGCGCGATCAACGGCGACACTACCAACGTGACGCCGTCGAGAATCATCGCGGGCAACTGATAGCAGAGTGACTTGCCGCTGCCGGTCGGCATCACGACCACAGCGTCTTTGCCCTCGAGGATTGAGCCGATTACTTCGCGTTGGCCTTCGCGGAAATCCTCGAAGCCGAAGTGTTTCTGAAGCGAAGCAATGGCATCCGTGAGCGAGTGCATGCGCGAGTCTATAACACGGATCTCACGGATCAGTGCAAATCCGTGGCAGAAAATTTGTATTTCTCGGATTTGGTGAACCGAGAGCGAAGTCTGCGACGTTGTTGTGCGCGTCGGTGCAACCGGCCGCGGCGCGCAGAATTGCGTTTGTGTTGCTCGGTGCGGGAGCAGCTGCGGAGCCGCGGAAACAGCTAGCAGTGCTGCCGTAGCCGACCAGATCGACGATGTTGGGATCGCTCGGACACGCCGTAGTTAGCGCGGTTGAGTTCTTAACTAGTACAACCTTACCTGAGGCGGCGGCCATTGCAATCGTTCCGGTTGCATCGGCTGATGGAAGAGTCGCGCCGTTGCTGCCTCCTGAACTTTCCTGGACGAGATAATACTGACCGGGTGCTAGTGTCGTGGAAGTGAGTGGCGTAACTGACCATGTTGATGCTGTCGCGCTCGCATATTGTACTGACCAGCCGCTCAGATTAACCGTCAAATTTCCGGCGTTGAATAATTCAATAAAGTCATTTCGAAACGGCGCGCCAGAGTTTCCACCGCCGCCAAAGATCTGACTGATGACAATGTGTGGCGATGCGTCAGGTGTGGGTGAGGGTGTCGGAGTCGGCGATGGCGTTGGACTCCCACTCGGCGTCGGAGTAGGCGATGGCGTTGGAGTAGGTGTCGGAGTTGGTGCTGTTCCTCCAAGAACAATCGACACAGCGTTACTCTGCACACCATCGGCAGTCACAATCAGCGTGCACGTTCCGGCGCCGCGTAGTTCACTGGGCACGACCACATGAATCTCGTCGAATCCGATCAGCCGTGCAGGCGTAACTGTTTCGACCACCGCCTGGCGTCCGTTCATCGTCACTGCGACACTCTTAGACGCGGCTAGCCCCGTTGCAAAGATTGTAAGTCGCAACGTTCCACTCGAAGGATCAAATGGCCCCCGCAACAACGTGCCTGAATTGAGCGCGATCGCTTCACCACGTCCGTCGCCGGAAACAGTAAATACGCCCGGCGCGGTCGGAGAAATTGTCGCCTCAGCCATCGACGACAGTCCTTCTGAATTCGTAACGACGAATTGCGCCGGCCCAAGCGCCAACCCAGCCGGAACAACAAACACGACCTCGTCCGGTGAGACATAAAAGACGCGCGCGAGCTGGTTGTTGGCTGAGACCGTCGTCCCTGCAAGCGTGAATGGCAATTCGTCGCCGTTGAGACTCGCGGCTTCCGTTTTCAGCGCGAGTTTCGTTCCGCGAATGTGTGCGACGCTCCCGGGCGCAGTGTGCGACGGTTGCGGTTCGTTCCCGCGTGCGGCTGCGTTGAGGAGAGTCGCGGCGCCGACCGACCGCGGCGCAATCGATGCGAGATAGATCTCGCTATTGTTTCTCAGATCCTCGTCGCTGACTGCTCCGGAAAGAATCCGTGGAAAGCTAAACGCGAGGAGACTTCCATCAAAATTGAGCGACGAAACAACCTCAGCCGTCGCCGACGAAGGTGCATTTGTGATCTGTTGTATTTGGCCGCCCGGTATATCGAGGACGTAAAGCTCGACTCCGCCGTCACTCGCATTGAGAACTCGACGTCGAGTCGCGAAAGCCACCCGCCGTCCGTCACCACTAATCGTCGGCTGCAACTTCACATCGACAGCTCTCGATCCCAGATTTGTTAACTGACGAATCGAATCGTCGCGACCATCGAACATATAAACCTGCGTCTGGTTGGTCCCATTCAATGCCGAATAAACCACTCGCATCCCATCATTGCTAACAGCTCGTCCTTCAACGAGCGACAGCTCCACGACATCGGCGGCCAGAACTCGACTCGTTAACGTTCGCGTATCGATCCGTATTAGATCTGCAGTATCCGCGGTTAACTTATTCCTCTTGTAATAAACACCTGTCCCGTCACCGCTGATCTTCGGATTAACTGACGAATATTCTGCTCCATCGTTCGTCAGGTCGGTAAATTTTCGGTCGAACGTGTCATAAATAACGATCTGTCCATGCGACGAAAACGCAACGATGCGACCATCACTGGAAATGGACGGCTGAAAGTTTCCATCACTAACTCTTAAAGCATCGGATGCCGGCTTCGTTTCAGTCAGTTGATTCAGCTTCGCGCCATCAAACAGAAAAATTTCGGAATTGCGATCGGCGTTGCGCCCCACGAGATCCTCGCTCGACGCAAAGACGATGGTCCCTCCATCGCCACTCATTGGCGGACAGACCGCACGCGTCGCGCCCAGCTCGGCGAATGAAGACAAGTCGGTCCGCAGTAGTCGAAACGAAGACGCTCCGCCAGTATTCGCGAGGTCAGCGGACGATTCGAAGACAACCGTGCGACCGTCATCGCTGATGGTTGGATTGAGATTAAGCGCATGGTCCGGCGTGTTTGTTATGCGCGTCAGGGTCGCAAACGAATCCGCTGAACGCGTTAAAGTGACGACGAAAAGAAAAATGGTGATGAGGAAACAGACTGTGAGACGAAGCATCGTGAGGTTGCTCCTTACTTAAATTTGTTGCGCATTCTACACCTCGGCAGAAAAATTTCAAGCAGAATATTTGGAGTGCGGTAACTTGTTACCGCTTTGGTACTAATCACGATTCCAAAGCGGTAACAAGTTACGGCACTCCAAGGAGGCGCCTAAATCCAAAGTGCATGATATTCTCTGCGCCAATGAAAATCCTTGTAAGCGGTTCGCATGGACTCGTCGGCAAGGCTCTGATCAATTCGCTCACGACTGACGGGCACGAAGTTCTGAGATTGGTGCGCCAAGCGCGGGCCTTTGGCGCGCTTGAAATCGAGTGGCATCCGAACCAGGGGCAGCTCGACGCTCAACACCTCGAAGGCTTCGACGTCGTAGTCCATCTCGCGGGCGAAAGCATCGCCTCAGGTCGTTGGACCGACAGCAAGAAGCGCGCGATTCGTGAAAGCCGTGTGAAGGGAACAACGTTGCTTAGCGAAGTGCTGGCACGGCTCTCTCGACCACCGTCAGTCTTTCTCAGCGCGTCGGCAATTGGTTACTACGGCAATCGTGGTGACGAACTACTGACAGAGCAGAGCGCGCCCGGCGAAGACTTCTTATCGAGCGTATGCATTGAGTGGGAAAACGCGACGAAGCCCGCGATGGAGAAGGGAATCCGCACCATCCACACGCGCTTCGGAGTCATTCTCGACCCAGATGGCGGCGCGCTCACGCAGATGTTGACGCCCTTTCGTATTGGGATCGGTGGTCGTGTCGGTAGCGGAAAGCAGTGGATGAGCTGGATCGCACTCGAAGATGTTGTGAATGGTCTGAAGTTTCTGATGGCGGACAAACGGGCGAATGGACCAGTAAACCTTGTCGCCCCCAATCCGGTTACAAATGCCGAGTTCACGAAAACTCTCGGACGCGTTCTCTCACGTCCTACCTTGATTCCTGTACCTGCATTTGCAGCACGTCTCGCTTTTGGCGAAGTGGCAGATGCGTTGTTGCTTTCAAGTCAAAGGGTCGAGCCCAGTGTCTTACAGGACAAAGGCTTTCTTTTCAGTTGGCCCACACTCGAGCCTGCGTTGCGTCACTTACTAATCCGTCACTAATCCGCGTTCATCCGTGGCTGAACTCGGGCAACGCCTGAAACACCTCGAGCGCGTACTTAACATTCCCAAACGGCGCCGAAACCTGCACACCCTGAATCTCCTCACGCACCTCGACCAACGACTCGCGCGCGATCTTCAATCCTTCTTCACGTCCAGCTTCCTTGCTGATCGCCGAAGCCGCCCGCATTCGATCCATGATCGACGGCGTCACACGCACACCCGGAACTTCATTGTGCAGAAACTCAGCATTCCGAAAAGACACGAGGGGCCAGATACCTGCAATGATCGGAATTCGAACGTGCTCGATGCGTTTTAAAAAGTCACGCAATTGACCGGTATCAAACACAGGTTGCGTAATCGCATACTGCGCGCCCGCTTCAACCTTCCATTCGAAGCGCTTGATCTCTTCGTCGAGATTGATCGCGCCGGGATTTACGCCAACGCCGATGCAAAACGCTGTAGGCTCACCGATCGGGTTGTTGCCGAGGTCCATGCCATGGTTCAGCTTGTTGACCATGTTCGTCAGACCGATCGAGTCGATATCGAAGACAGCCGTTGCGTCAGGATATGGTCCCATCTTCGGCGGGTCGCCCGTGATGACCAGGATGTTCCGTAGACCAAGCGCCGCAGCCCCCAGCAAATCAGACATCATGCCAAGAAGATTCCGATCGCGACAACAGTAATGGAGCACCGACTCGATCCCGATCTGTTGTTCTACGAGTACCGCTGTGGCAATCGCGCTCATGCGTGACTGCGCACGCGCGCCATCGGGAATGTTGACGCCATCAACACCGGCCTCTTTCAACAGTCGAATCGAATCGAGCGTCTTCTTTGCGTCGACACCCTTCGGCGGAAGCACCTCAACGGAGGTAACAAACTCGCCAAGCTCGATCTTTCGTCCCCAGTTGGAACGTTCTTCAGGCGGAACGACACGGATGTCCGGCGCCGTATCTTCAACCGTTGCGGCAGCGCCACCACTGAATGCTATTCGCTGTGTCCGCGGCGATGCTGCACGCACGGAATCTGAAATCAGCTTGATGTGCGCCGGCGTCGTGCCACAGCAACCGCCGATAAACTTCGCGCCTGCCTGGATGAATCGCTTGGCAAACTTCGACATGTACTCAGGCGAGCACATGTAAAACTGCCGACCCTGCACATCGCGCGGCAGTCCGGCGTTTGGCTGCGCCGAGAGTTTCTTCTTTGTGACCTCGCGCATCTTCTCCAGCGCCGTGAGAATGATCGCTGGTCCAACACCACAATTCAGCCCGATCACATCCGCGCCCCACTCGTCGAGACGCTCAGTGAACAATTCAGGCGTGGTGCCAAACATCGTGTTGCCATCAGTCATGATGGTCATCTGCGTGATGATCGGAAGATCGCAGACATCCCTCACGGCCGCGATTGCCTGGCGTATTTCCGAGACGTCGGAAAACGTTTCCAGACAGAAAAGATCGACCCCACCTTCAGCGAGCGCGACCGCCTGAGCTTTGAACATGTCCCGCGCTTCGGCAAACGACGTTGGACCATAGGGCTCGATGCGCAGACCGAGCGGGCCAATGGCGCCAGCTACATAAGCGCGCTCGCCTGCGGCTTCGCGAGCCACTTTGGCTGCAACAGCGTTGATCTCGTGGAGGTTCCCCTCCAGTCCGTATTGTTGGAGTTTAGGCGCAGTAGCCCCGAACGTGTTGGTCTCGATGATATCGGCGCCCGCGCGAATGTATTCGGTGTGAATCTCACGGACCAGATCAGGCGCGCTGAGATTCAACTCGTCGTA
>DASYPN010000278.1:0-4620 GCA_036006625.1 Pyrinomonadaceae bacterium
CCGATGGCCGTGAGCGCGCAGTGTCATCGCGTCAATGTCGCTGACGGTCATATGGCTGCAGTTCGTGTGAAGTTGTCGCGCCCGGCGGAACTGAATGATCTGCGTGAGGCGCTGGCATCGTTCAAGTCGTTGCCGCAGGAGCTTGGGTTATATTCGGCGCCGCGCGATCCGATCGTCGTTCGTGACGAAGTTGATCGGCCGCAACCGAAGCTTGATCGTGATGCGGGGAATGGAATGACGATCACGATTGGGCGGCTCAAGCCTGACTCGGTGCTTGATTACCGGTTTGTCGTGTTGAGTCACAATACGATCCGCGGTGCGGCGGGCGCGGCGATACTCAATGCTGAGTTGTTGATTGCGTTGGGACATCTGACAGGATGAGCAGGATTTTTTTTCAGGATGAACATGACCAGACTCCCAAAACTTCTCGCAGTCCTACTTGTTTTCAGTTTTTCAGTTGCCGCGCAGTCGCTTGACGATCAGGTGAAACCGATCGTGTCGTCGTTCAAAGGCAAGGTCAGTCTTTTTGCCAAGAATCTGGACACTGGCGAAACGTACGCGCTGAATCCCGATGAACGTGTGCGCACTGCGAGTACGATCAAGATTGCGGTCATGATCGAGGCGTTTGCGCGTGTGAATGAAGGGAAGGCGAAGTGGACTGACGAGGTCGTGCTCACCAAAGAGAAGAAGGTTTCGGGCTCGGGCATCCTTAATGAACTTTCAGACGGATTACGGCTGACGCTCCGCGACGCCGTCAATCTCATGATGATTCTCAGCGACAACACGGCGACGAATCTCGTGCTCGATGTGTTGACTACCGATTCGGTTAACGCCCGCATGGAGTCGCTCGGTTTCAAGCAGATCAAGATCATGCGCAAAGTCGGCAGTGGCGGAGAGAGCACGGCCGGCAAAGATCCGGAGAACAAAAAATACGGACTCGGCATGGCGACGCCGCGCGAGATGGTGCTTGTTATGGAGAAACTCGAGCGCGGCGAGATTATCAGTCCGGCGATCTCGAAAGAGATGATCGAGCTGATGAAGAGCGAGCAGGGACGTAACGCGATTGGACGTTCGCTTTGGAATGTTCCGATGGCGAGCAAGTACGGCGCGCTCGATCGTCTTCGCAGTGCAGTTGCGATTCTTTACACGCCGAAGGGAAAGATCGCGATGGCGATTTCGTGCGACGACATGCCGGAAACGATGTGGTCGGTCGACAATCCTGCCTACTTGTTGATGTCTCGATTGTCGGAAGTGATCGCTGCGGGACTAGCCAGGAAATAACTTCTTTGCGCCTTTGCGTCTTCCTTCGCGGCTCTGCGTGGAAAATAAGTTTCACGCAAAGGCGCAAAGGAAGACGCAAAGGCGCAAAGAGGTCAGACTACCAGCTCAGGGCTTCTTGTTGTCAGTGATGTACTGCTCCAGGGTTTTCCGATCCTTATAATCAGGCCGCTTCTTCAAAAACTCCTCGTACTCAAGCGCCGCCTTATCTTTCATGCCGGCTGCGTTGTAGAGCGTTGCGAGTCTCAGGTGCGCTTCAGCTTTCCCGAGTTTTGCCGCATCAGTCAGGTAAGGAACGGCTTTCGATCCCTTTTTGATCTGCAGATACGCTTCGCCCAGCATGAAGTTAGCCTCCGGCGAAGTCGCAGACAATTTCACTGCTTCCGTCAAAGGCTCGATCGCCGCTTCGTATTTCTTCTGCACCGAAAGCAATCGCCCCAGATTAAGAAACGCCAGCATGAAGGTTGGGCGCTCTTGAATGGCACGGCGGTAATCTTTCTCTGCCTCGTCCATGTTGTTCTTCATCAATTGGACCGTGCCGAGTTCTGTCCAGGCCTGGAAATCCTTCTCGTCTGCGGTAACCAGTCGAGTGAACAGGTCGACGGCCTCGTCATATTTCTTTTCGTCAACCGCTTTCTGCGCTTTTCCAAAGAGTGACTTGTTCGCTGACGTCCTTTCGTAGACGTCTGCGGCGGAAACAGTTACTGGTTTGTTTGTAGCCGCTTCTTTTGACTTTGCTTCGAGAATGATGTCCTGCCTGAAATCATTCTTGTAAACGGCTTGCACGCGGACACGTATCCGCGCCACTTCCACGTTTTCGGATACGACGACCACGTCGTACTCACCATTCGCTAAGTCCATGAAGCGATAGCGGCCGTTAGACGATATCACCGTACGGTCGATGAGCGTTCCGTTGATTATGTAGAGTTGGATTTCAAGACTGAGCGGCTTTTGCGATTCTTTACCGGGTTCCGTCTCGATTTTGACATCACCGTATAAGGTATGAGGGCCACGCTCGCGCGTTGCGTCCATGCGTTGAGCAACGACCATTGTGCTGAATGTCAGCACAAGTACCACAGTCCACAGATTACGCAGGTATTTGTTTCCCATATTAGTCCTCCGGAGCCGCTACTCGTGACGGCTTCTTATGCTCGGATATATAACGTTCGAGTTTTTTCCGATCGCTGTAGTTCTGGCGCTTTGCCAGAAATTGTTGGTACTCGCGGGCTGCGCGATCTTTCAGTCCGGCGGCGTCGTACAAAGCCGCTAGCAGTAAGTGCGCATCGGCCTTACCGTTGGGATCCAATCTTAGCGCCTCATTTAAATGCGGGACGGCCTTTGAACCGAGCTTCAGTTTGAGATACGTCTCGCCGAGCAGGAAATGGCTCTCGGCAGAATCGGGACGCGCGTCGGTTGCGCGGCTGAGAGCATCGATCGCTTCACTGTATCTCTTTTGCGTTATCAGCAGACGCCCGAGATTGAGAAGCGCAAGTGCGAAGGTCGGCCTCTCTTGAATTGCGCGACGATACGCTTTCTCCGCGTCCGCCACGTCGCCAACCGCGAGATAGGCGGTGCCTAACTCAGTCCATGCCTGAAAGTCCGAAGCGTCGCTCCCAACGATATCGTTGAGTAGCGGAATTGCTTCCGCGTATTGACGTTTGTCGAGCAGTCGCTGTGCTCTTTCAAACAGCGATTTGTTACGCCCGGCCCGGTCGTAAAAATCTGCGGCCGAGATCGTCTGTGCTTTTGCACGTTGCCGTTGTGACAAACCCGTCTGCCATTCAAGATGAATGTCCTGACGGAAGTCAGTCTTGTAAGCTGATGCTACAAAAACGCGGACACGCGCGACTTCGGAACCTTCAACTTCCACGACGACGTCGTACCGACCGTCTTGTAAATTGAGAAATCGATAACGACTGTTGTTAGTAACTGTCTGGCGCCCGATCAGCGTGCCGCCCTCGGTGTACAGGAGGACCTCGAAGCTCAGCGGGACGACTCCATCGACCTTTGTCTCGTCGACTTTGAGATCTCCAAACAGGGTGTGACCACTCTGACCTTGCGCCATGAGTGGGTGAATGAACAGGAGAACAAAGATAAGTAGTGCGAGCTTAATATTGCGCATAACGAAAAGCGGAAGCGGGCTGAACGTTTTTAACGCCAGCCCGCTTGAATTTGCCGACGTGAAGCGGCGTTTGACGATCGATACGCTAGAACGAGTATCGGAAGCCAAACTGCATCACACGGCGGTTTCCCTGAATGGCGGTGAAGTTTGAGAAATTCGTCGGCGCCGATGACGCCTGCGGAATGTCCACCAAACCATAGCCGTCGCGAGTACCCAGCACCGTACCCATGCGTTGTGTGTTGGTTACATTGAAAGCCTCGAAGCGGAGTTCAAGCTTCTGGCCCTCTTTGATCGTGAATGATTTTGCGAGACCCATATCGAGCGTGAAGTATCCCGGCAGGCGGAACACATTTCGATCTCCTGTTTCGCCGGGTTTCGCGTTGCGGAAACTCTGATACGCCTCATCGGGGTTGCAGCCGAAGAGCCGCGGTGGCTGCGTATCGCCGCGAGTAGGGCACGCTTCGATGGGACGAACGCGCGTTCCGTAGCTCTGCACGTTCCAGTTCGTGGCCCACTGCGCAGCATCGTACGGCGCGCCAATCGGATATCCCGAATTCCAGCGCATGATCGTATTCAGCGCCCAACTGCCGAGGACTGCATTGGCCACCTTGTTATCGCCAAACGACAGCCATCGACCGCGGCCCATGGGAACTTGCCACAGAGAGTTGAAGTTGATGATATGGCGGACGTCGAAATCCGATGGCGCCCAACTATCGTGCTGTCGAAGCGGGTTAAGAATGAAGGCCCCGCCATAGCTGCCGCTGGTTTGCAGTCCTGAGGCATCGTCCATCGACTTCGAGAGCGTGTAATTGAAATCCATGCTCAGCGATTCTCCGAGACGTTGCCGGATTGAGAGTGTGCCGCCGTGGTATTCGGAATTGCCGACGGTCGAGAAGGACGACAGTGCACCGTACTGAGGCTGGAAAAACAGCGGGTTCAGCCCTTCACCGATCAGTGCGTTGATATCGAGGTCCGATTGAACCGAGGTCCAGTCGTTGCCAAAGAAGAAGAACGCGTCGCCAAAGATCGTCTTCGTGGCGTTGTTAATATTGAAATTGTTCCTGCGGGTGTTGCCCACGATGTTAGATGCAAAATTCGGAACCGAGCCGAACATGTTCTCGAAGAACGGAATTACTGGAAGATTGTTGAATGCCTGCAGGATCGTCGCGTTTGAAGAAGACGCGTCAATTCCCTGCAACGCCAAGGTGCGGCGAATTTCT
>DASYPN010000279.1:0-18725 GCA_036006625.1 Pyrinomonadaceae bacterium
CGTGGCCGCCCTTGGTTTAAAGGGCGAGTGTTGAATTGGAGCGTCTTTAAACCGAGGGCGGCCACGGAGGGCCGCCCCTACAGTAGCACCAATCGCGCCAGATTAGCCCTACTGCCAACCACCACCGAGCGCCTTGTAGAGTTGGACCACGGAAACTAACTCGTCCCGCTTCGTCTGCGTTAAGTTCAACTCGGCACTGAACAAATCACGATCGGCATCGAGCGCGTTAAGCAAGGTGTCGACTCCCCCTTCATATCGCAAATGCGCGAGACGCGATCGATCCTGCAGTGTCTTAACCAGCAACTCCTGCTGAATCCGGATCTCTTTCACCTTCCGATACTGCACGAGCGCATCCGAAACTTCTCTAAACGCGTTTTGAATCGTCTGCTGATACGCCACTAGCGCGAGTTCCTGTTCCGCTTTCGCAAACTTCACGTTCGACTTCAGCCGGCCTGCCGTGAAGATCGGCTGCGTTATCTGCGGCACGAAAGTCCACGCTCGGCTTGGTCCTGTGAACAGACTCGACAACTGATTACTCTGAAATCCAAGCAATCCCGTCAAACTGATTCGCGGAAAGTACGCAGCCTTCGCAGCAGAAACAAGAGCGCGCTGAGCCGTAAGACTCTCTTCAGCGCCTCTGATGTCCGGCCGCCGTTCGAGTAAAGACGAAGGCAGTCCCGCGGGCACCGCGGGTAACTCTTCCTGCTCGGTGAGCGGCTTTCCTCGCACGATCGATCCGGGATTGTTACCGAGAATGAGACTGATCTGATTCTCGGTTTGTTCGATTGCGCGCTCAGTATCGGGAATTGTTTGCGACGCCTGGTAAACGAGTTCTTCCGCCTGCCGCACGTCAAGCATCGTCGCGAGACCGCCTTGTTGGCGGGCCTGGATCAAGTGCAACGAGTTCTCGCGGGTGGCGAGCGTTCGCTTTGCGATGTCGAGTTGGCTATCGAGTTCGAGCAGGTTG
This sequence comes from Pyrinomonadaceae bacterium, assembly GCA_036006625.1. Classification (GTDB taxonomy): domain Bacteria; phylum Acidobacteriota; class Blastocatellia; order Pyrinomonadales; family Pyrinomonadaceae; genus PSRF01. The sequence continues at coordinate 968 of DASYPN010000279.1, forward strand.
AAATATCCGGTCGCAACGTCACCGACGACTGTTGTCATCACTGCTTTGCGATCCTCTTCCGTCGCGCGCAGATCGGCGCGAGCAGCTTTCGTCTGATTGCGCAGCCGGCCAAAGACGTCGATCTCGAACGTCAGCAGATTCAACAGAACACTGCCGACACTGCGACGTTGACCACCCTGACCTGATCCAGCCAGTTGGCCGTTTTGTGAAAGACGATTCGTGGTTAGATCGGCGCCCGCCTCAAACTGCGGAAACTGATCCGAACGCGCGAGGCCGAGATTCGCGCGGGCGGCGTTGATTCGCGCACCGGCCGTGCGTAGATCGTAATTCTGCACCATCGCCGTCTTGATCAAATTCTGCAACTCGGGATCCTTGAAAACCTCGAACCACTTCAGATCGCCGATCGAGTTCTGATCCACTGACTCCGCGCCACGGAATTTGTCCGGCGTCTTAACCTGCCCGGCCGCGTTGATTGGCAGAAAGCTGAAGACCAACGTTAAGGAAATAATTACTTTGCGCGTCCTATTCATAGTCAATATTCAACATGATTAATAAGATTTCCAGGATTAACAGGATTCATCTCGTAAATCTTGTTCATCCTGCAAATCATGTCTAACTTAATCTCCAGCTACAGGCTCCAATTGCGGTTCTAACGACTTCTTCTTTCCAAATCGCAGCGAGAACTTCTCGACCGCATAAAAACTCACCGGTATCAAAAAGCTCGCAATCAACGTATCCGCAAGCATGCCCGCGATCACCACGGTGCCGAGTATCTGCCGCGCTGCCGCACCTGAACCCGTCGAAAACCACAACGGCAAACACCCTGCGATAAATGCGAGCGACGTCATTAGCAAAGGTCGACGTCTTAATCGCGCTCCTTCAAGCGCAGCCTCCAATAATCCGCGCCCTTTCTCGAATTCCATCTTCGCGAACTCGACAATCAGAATTGCATTCTTCGCCGCGAGACCAATCACCACGATCAATCCGATCTGCGCGTACACACCGAGATCCAAACCTCGCAACCAGATACCCATGAACGCGCCAAACAACGCAATCGGGACAGTCAACAAAACAGAGAAGGGAAGCGACCAACTCTCGTAAAGCGCCGCAAGAATCAAAAACACGAAGACAACCGACAACGCCAACGCCTTAATCGCCGCGCCCGAAGTCTGTTTCTCCTGATATGAAAGATCGGCCCAGTCGTACCCAATCTCTCGCGGCAGCGTTTCGCGCGCGACTTGCTCGAGCGCTTCCATCGCCTGGCCCGAACTGTATCCGGGTGCAGCCGAACCAAGAACCTGCGCACTGCGATAGAGATTGAAGCGATTCGTGTACTCCGGCCCGCTAATCTTCTTCGTTGAAACTAAAGCCGAGAGCGGCACCATCGTCCCTTCGTTATTCCGCACGTAGTAGTTCCCGATGTCTTGCTCAGTCCGGCGCATCTCACCTTCAGACTGCAGAAACACACGCCACTGACGTCCGAATCGATTGAACTGATTCAGATAAAGCCCACCGAGATACGCCTGCAACGTCTGATAGACATCGGCAACAGCCACGCCCTGCTTCAACGCCTTGTCACGATCGACGTCGGCGTAGATCTGCGGTATGTCTGCTGAAAACTGCGACATCACACCAGCGAGCTCTGGTCGCTTGCGTGCAGCCGCGAGAAACGCCTGCAGATTCTGATCGAGAAACTCAACCGACCCACCACTTCGATCCTGTAACCACAACGAGAAACCGCCGGCGCTACCAAGACCCGGAATCGACGGCGGCATGAAAGCAAACGCCTGTGCTTCGGGAATTTGTGTGGCGAGTTCCCCGTTGATCTTCGCGATGATGGTTTGCGCCTGAAGCTCGTGCGACGTGCGTTCATCCCACGGCTTAAAGCTCATGAAGAAAAAGCCCTGGTAACTCGCCGAGATACGATTCAACAAACTAAAGCCGCCAATGCCTGTGTAATAACGGACGCCTTCAGTGTGACCAAGAACCTGTTCCACTTTCTTCAGCACTGCGTCCGTGCGTTCGAGGGACGCGGCCGGTGGCAGTTGCACGTGCAACATCGCGTAGCCGTAGTCTTCTTCAGGTAGGAAGCTCGTCGGCAACGTTCGGCCCATGAATGCATCTGCAAGCGTGAACGCGCCTATGATCACCACGCCGATCACGGCCTTACGCAGTAATGCGTGACTCCAGTTCAGGTACCCGTGCATCACTTTGTCGAAACCACGATTGAACCAGCCAAAGAAACGCGCGAGTATTCCGGTCGATTTCTGTCGCGGTCGCAGCAACATCGCCGCGAGCGCGGGTGAAAGCGTGAGGGCATTGAATGCGGAGATCAGCATCGAGATCGCGATTGTCATTGCAAACTGATTGTTGAGCCGTCCCTGGATGCCGCCCATAAACGCGACCGGCAAAAACACTGACGAAAGAATCAGTGCGATTGCGATTACCGGTCCACCGACTTCTTTCATCGCCTGTATCGTCGCCTCGCGCGGAGACTTTCCCTCTTCGATGTGATGCTCGACCGCCTCGACGACGATGATCGCGTCGTCAACCACGAGACCGATCGCGAGCACGAACGCAAACAACGACAACGTATTAATTGAGAAACCGAGAAGGGGAAAGATAGCGAACGTGCCGATGAGTGATACCGGCACAGCGATCACCGGTATCAATGTCGCACGCCAGTTTTGCAGGAAGAGAAACACGACGATGATCACGAGCACCATTGCTTCGATCAACGTGCGAACCGTCTCTTTGATTCCTTCGCTAACTGGCAGCGTAGTATCGAACACGACGGCGTAGTCGAGATCGTTTGGAAAACGTTCCTTCAACTCGGCCATCGTCTTCTTGAGACCTTCGGCAGTTGCGAGCGCGTTCGATCCCGGCGCCTGAAACACGGCGACGATCGCGCCGGGCTGACCATTCATGCGCGAACTCTGTTGATAGTTGAGCGCACCGAGTTCTATTCGAGCGACGTCGCTGAGGCGCACGACTGATCCATCAGGATTTGCACGCACCACGATCTGTCCAAACTCTTCCGGCGTCTCGAGACGTCCCTTTGCACGAACGGTGTAAGTCTTCTCCATCCCTTCCGGCGCCGGCGCTGCGCCAACGCGGCCGGACGGATTGACGTTACTCTGTTCGCGAACAGCAGCGGCCAGATCCGGAACTCCCAATCCGAGTTTCGCGAGCACGTCCGGCTTCACCCAGATGCGCATGGCATAGTCGCTCGAACCAAACACTCGCACCTCGCCGACACCCGGAACGCGATACAGCACGTCGTTCACGTTGATGTTTGCGTAGTTGGCAAGAAAGAGTGAGTCGTAAGTCTTGTTTGGCGAGTAAAGACAGAACACGAGCATCGGCAAGCCTGTCGACTTCCGTGTCGTCAATCCAAACTGGTTCACGTCGGTCGGAAGATTCGGCTGTGCCTGGGCCAGACGATTCTGAACGTTGACCTGATCGATGTTGACATCAGTATCAACGCCGAAAGTAACCGTTAGCTGCTGGCTGCCGTCGTTGGCGTTGACCGACTGCATGTAGAGCATGTTGTCGACGCCGTTCATCTGTTGCTCGATCGGTGTCGACACTGACTGCTCGATCGTGACTGCGTCAGCGCCGGTGTAGTTGGTCGAAACGATGACCTGCGGTGGCAGGATTTCGGGAAACAGCGCCAGTGGCAGCCCCGACATCGCTATCAACCCACCGATGACGGTGATGATCGCGATCACAATCGCGACGATTGGTCGTTTAATAAAGAAACTTGAAATCATTTGTTTATTGATTCTGTACGAACGTACGGCTTCGGTTTGACGACCATGCCCGGTCGCACTTTGATCGTGCCTTCAGCAACGACGACTTCGCCGGCTGCCAGTCCTTCCTTGATCACCCACATCGAATCAGTGCGTTCGCCCACTTTCACCGGACGGAATGCGATCTTGTTATCCCCGCCAACCACAGCGACTTGATACGTGCCCTGCAACTCCGATACTGCACGTTGCGGCACCATCAACGCATCCTGCTCGAGGCTCGTAACCGCTCGCACTTTGCCAAACTGTCCCGGCCGCAGGCCGTTGTTTGGATTCGGAAAGATTCCAGCGATGCGAATCGAACCCGTCTTCGGATCGACTTGTCGATCCGCGAAATAGAATTTGCCCTTGTCGGGATAAGTCGATCCGTCGGAAAGGATAAGCTCGAGCTCGAGGTTGTCGAGACTCCCGCTCTGTTCCGCCTGGCCCAGAAACGGTTTCGTGTAGCGCAGGTAATCCTGCTCGCTGAGCGTGAAATAAACCTTGATCGGATCGAGTGTCGAAACAGTCGTGAGCGCATTGCTCGTCGTACTCACCAGATCGCCGACCTGCGCCCGCGCCAGACCGGCAACGCCGTCGATTGGCGAAACGATCCTCGTGAAGCCGAGATTCAGTTCGGCAGTCTTGACCGCCGCCTGAGCATTCGCGAGTTGCCCGGTCGCAGTCGCAACTCCGGCTTTCGCAGTGTTGATTTGTGCCTTCGCGTGCGCGATCTGCGCGCGCGCCGCCTCAACGCCGGCTCCCTGCGCATCGACTTGCGCCTTCGAAGCGTTATTTGCCTGAAGCGCGTTGTCGAGATCCTGTTGCGTGACCGCCTTCTGCTCGGCAAGTGGACGATACTTCTTCACGTCGAGATCTGTTTTGACGTGATTTGCCTGTGCTGTTTCGAGTTGGGCCTGTGCTTGCGATAACTGGCTGTTGGCCTGGGCCAACTCGGCTTCGGCCTGCGTTATTTGAGAGCCCGCCTGGGCAAGCTGTCCTTGATATTGGGCTACCTGGCCCTTGGCCTGATCGAGTGCTGCCTGAAACGGTCTCGCATCGATCTCAAACAGGAGTTGGCCCTTCTTAACAAAAGAACCTTCTTTGTAATCCTGTCTTAACAAGTATCCTGTGACTTGCGCCTTGATCTCGGCGTTGACCATACCTTCTGTTGTTCCGATCCATTCGCTGTAAATCGGAACGCTCTGTTGTTCGACTTTGACTACTTCAACTTCCAACACAGGCGGTGCTGCCTGTGCCGGCTTGCTCGAACGCGCGAAACCCAACAACACAGCTAGCGCCGCGACGGCGATGAGTGTTAAGAAAATTCCCAACTTGCGTTTTCTTAAAATCGTGTAGTACCTGGCTATTCGAAATCTCGTCATTTGTTTTCTCCGATGGTCCCCCCGAGCAGGTGAACTCGCTGCCGTGCCCACAATAACGGCGCGCGTTCACCTGCTGTCGCACACAGGCCGCGCCGTGCCTGTGCAACTCAATAGTGTTTATGTCAATCACGTTGCGAGGCTACTGAAGCAACCGCTTTGCCATAGCGTGTTCTGAAGGATTTGGACCAATTGGCGTGGAGAGTGATGACGATACTTGGTCAGGTGACGAAATGTTGTCACTGTTCCCTGTCACTATCGCCGCTGACTTCGTCGCAGATCTCGGCGATGAGGCATTTGCTCATCAAGCTACAGGAGACAAGCGTCGCGCCGTTGTCGTGCATTTTCTTCAACAACTGTTTACCGCGATCGTCGATGAAACTAACGCTGGAGAGGTCGATCAGAAGGGAAGGCCACTTTTCTGGCGCTTCGTGCCAGCATTTGTCCAACTCGTCAACACACGCGCCCGCGAGCTTTCCCTCCAGCACGAGCCGCGTGTTTGGTGCTTCGCTGAGACAACTAATTCTTATAAGTTCATAAGCCATGCGCCCAAGCCCCGTGCAATTCGCTTGCCGCAAATATTTCACGCAAAGACGCAAAGGAGGCAAAGGAGATTTTGACCACTCTTTGCGTCCTTTGCCTCCTTTGCGTCTTTGCGTGAAACTGCCTTTTGTGCTTTTTTGTGGCCATCGTTTATCCTAAGTCAATGCAAGTCATGAGCGTCGACGTTCAAACGCAGAAATACCTGACACTGCTCGAACTCTCAAAAGCTATCGCATCTCACCGCGATTTATCTGAACTCTTCCACGATATCGCCTGTCGTTTGCGGAATCTTTTTTCGTTCCGCGATCTCGCGGTCATGCTGCACGACGGCGAGAAGAACGTGATGCGCTCGTATTACTTCGAAGGTTGTAACGATCAGTGGATTAACCAGGGAAAGACGGAAGTCGCAATCGACGACTCGATCAACGGTCATGTATGGAGCACTCAACAACCGTTGGTCATTCGCGATCTGAGTCAAGACGATCGTTTTCCGTCATCACAGAAGCTGCGCGAGAAGAACATCAAATCGGTGTGTTGCCTGCCTCTGACCACCGTTCATCAAAAACTCGGCACGTTAAACTTGTGGAGCGAAACAGTCGGCGCCTACGACACGTTCGACCTCAAGTTCGCGCAGCTTGTCACGTCTCAAATCGCCGTTGCCGTCGAGAGTCAGTTTTATCGCGAACAGCTCGCGCGCGAACGCGACCGTTCGCAACTGCTCTTACAGGTAAACAACACGCTCGTCTCGAATCTGAACCTGCGCGAGTTGCTGCAGTCGATCTCGAGTTCGTTATCGACTGTGATGCCGCACGAAGCAGCGGCACTCGCGCTTTACAACCAGTCGCTAAATCAATTGGAAGTCGCGGCGTTTGATTTCCCTGACCACGAGAGCCCTTGCGCGACTGGCAAAGTTATTCCGTTCGAAGGCAATCCTATCGGTGAAGCGTTCACTACTCGAAAAACGGCGATCATCGACTATGACCCTTTGGTTCATGGCATGGCCACAGGTTGCGCCGCGCCTCTTATATTTAGAGACCGTGTGCTTGGTGTGCTTGCGATAAAGAGTTCTCGTCCCCACGCCTTCTCGCAGGAAGACTGCGAATTGTTTGGACAGGTGGCAACCCAGGTCGCGATCGCCGTTGAGAACGCACTCTCATACAACGAGATCGAGACGTTGAAGAACAAGCTTGAGAAAGAGAAGTTGTATCTCGAAGAAGAGATTCGCAGCGAGTACAACTTTGAAGAGATTATCGGCAGTAGTCCAGTTCTCAAACGCGTCTTGCAGAACGTCCAGACCGTTGCGACGACCGACTCAACAGTTCTGATCTACGGCGAGACCGGCACCGGCAAGGAGCTGATCGCGCGCGCGATACATAATCTGAGTGAGCGACGTGAACGTACGCTCGTGAAAGTGAACTGTGCGGCAATTCCGACGGGTTTGCTCGAGAGTGAACTGTTTGGTCACGAGAAAGGCGCCTTCACCGGAGCAATCGATCGACGTGTCGGCCGGTTTGAACTCGCACACGAAGGCACGATTTTCCTCGACGAGGTTGAGGACATTCCACTCGATCTGCAGTCGAAACTGTTGCGCGTGCTTCAGGAGCACGAGTTTGAGCGTCTCGGCAGTTCGCGCACGATGCGCGTGAATGTACGCGTGGTTGCGGCAACAAATGCGGATCTGGCGCAGCTTGTTGAAGAAAAGAAGTTTCGCAGCGATCTCTACTATCGGTTGAATGTTTTCCCGATTAACGTGCCGCCGCTTCGCGAACGTCCTGAAGACATCCCTCTCCTGGTGCATTTCTTCGCGAACAAGTTTGCGCAGCAAATGAGAAAGCAGATCGAGAGTGTGCCGAAAGACGTGATGGCTGCGTTGGTGGGTTATCACTGGCCCGGCAACATTCGTGAGCTTCAGAACCTTGTCGAGCGCGCCGTGATTCTTTCACGCGGCTCGACGCTCGAAATACCTTTAACCGAACTAAAACAAGCACCGAGAGCTGCGACGCCGGCGAACGGAACGAATCTCGAGACAGTCGAGCGCGACCACATTCTCAAGGTCCTCGACGATGCAAAGTGGGTGATAGGCGGTCCCACTGGCGCAGCCGCGCGTCTCGGCATGAACCGCACGACACTCAATCATCGCCTGCGCAAACTCGGCATCAACCGCCCGCAACCCGCGAAAGTCGTTTGAAATACGAAATAAAAAGTCACTGAAACACATTTATAGTTGAACGGAATCATTGTGTCTTCGGAGGCCCCGTATGAGTAATCGCGTCCTCGTGAAGCTTATGCCCATGCCGGCACTGGCTGCAGCTTCATCCAACGTCAAGTTAAGACCGCTCTCAAACCAGCCCGCAACGCAAAATGTCTTTGGCATGAGCACAGATCCTGCCTGGTATGTTGCGGAGCTCCCTGACACGGTTGGACCAAATCCCTGGGACCTCGCACACGCGCGAGTCGCCGATCAGCTTGGCGTCGATGAGTCAGGGGTGTTGTTTGCCGAACCCGATCTTGATCAGGTGTTTGTCGATCAGGAGTTCTCAACGCCACCGCCGGGTGGCATGGGTTTCGGTGCAGCTCCGAATCCATGTTCTGCAATCCCGCAGGACGCGGGTAGTCACAAGGTCCCCGGACCTGATGGCGTATATGCCTGGCATCTTGGCGATGATTACACTCAACTACGTTCGGCGCGAGAGGCGGTAGCTTTTACGCCGCCGCACACTCGAATCGGTCACATCGACACCGGATACGATCCGAACCACCTCGCCCGTGCTCAAAACATCGTACTCGAACATAGTTTTGTTGAAGACGATCCTGACCACAACAAAGCGCAGGCACCTCCACAAGTGAATCTGCTTCCTCAGAATCTCGACCACGGCACAGGCACAATGGGGATTCTCGCCGGTGGACGTATTCCCAATCTGAACGACGATTATCTCGGCGGCGCACCAAATGCCGACATCGTGCCGCTTCGCATCGCTAACTCGGTGATTCTCTTTCGCACGAGTGCTTTTGCTGAAGCCCTTCACTTTGCGGTTGACAATCTATGCGATGTAATCTCGATTAGCATGGGTGGGCTGCCGTCGCGCGCCTGGAATGAAGCGGTAAATCGCGCCTATGAAAACGGCATCTGTATAGTCGCCGCGGCTGGAAATAATGTAGACCCGTCTCCACATTACCTGGTCTATCCGGCCCGCTATCATCGCACGATTGCAGTTTGCGGTGTGATGGCCAATGGACGCCCGTATTGGGGCATTCAACGGTTTGCACTGCAGGGCAGTTGGGGACCGGACAGTTCTATGACGTCCGCGATTGCTGCCTACACTCCAAACATTCCCTGGCCGGTATTTCAATGTCCAAACAGCAATATTCGTGAGAATGGTGAAGGCACTTCGGCCGCAACGCCTCAGGTCGCTGCGGCGGTCGCGTTGTGGTACGAGAAATACAAGAAGTTTTTGAGGCGCGACTGGCGCCGCGTCGAGGCTGTTCGACACGCGCTCTTCCAATCAGCAAAGTCCCAAAATGTAGATCGACAACACTTTGGTAACGGGATCTTGCAGGCAAATAGTGCGCTTGCCATTCAGCCTGATCTCAATCGTCCGCAAACACCACCTGACAGCGATTCGTGGGCTTTCTTCAGAGTCATCACCGGTCTTGGTATAAGTGAGCAGCCCACACGGGAACAGATGTTCAATCTCGAGCTCACGCAGCTATACCTGAAAAGTGCCGAGTTACAGAGCATCATTCCGGATCCAGCAAACAAGCTGGACGATGCGAACCTGAAGAAATTTATGGAGGCAGTGGTTCATGACGATGGGGCTTCACTCGCGCTACGAAGACACATTGCCGAAAGATACTCTTCAGTTGTGGGAACCACGATTCCCAGTGCACCAGAGGCTGTAAGACCGGCACAAAAACCGGCGTGTAATGCGAACATCACGATTCCTGAGCCGCCATTCCGGCGTATTCGGACGTACGCGGTTGATCCCAGTCTTTCTACGCGCCTGGAGACTGCGTCGATCAACGACGTGACGCTAAAGGTTCAGTGGGAAAAGAAACTTGCGCCTGGTCCAACCGGAGAATACCTGGCGGTAGTCGATAAGGACGCGCAGAATAGTGGCCTGCCGGGCACCAGCTTTCCTCCGGTTGATCTCAACGAGCCGAGTTTGCTCGCGCAGGACGGATGTCCTCCATCGGAGGGTAATCCCGCATTTCATCAACAGATGGTTTACGCAGTGGCAATGAAGACTATCGAACATTTCGAGCGTTCTTTAGGCCGGCCTGTGCTCTGGCGCCCGAGAATGGTGCCTGGCAGACCATCCTTCGACGGCGACTTTGTAAGACAGTTGATGATCAGGCCGCATGCTTTCCAACAAGCAAATGCTTTCTACACTCCAAAAGACATTGCGCTGAATTTTGGTTACTTTCAGGCCTCAGCTAACGATCCCGGAGATCACGTTCCCGGAAGCACCGTCTATTCCTGCTTGTCACACGACATCGTCGCACACGAAACGACCCACGCGATTCTTGATGGCATGCATCGCCGGTTTAATGAACCCAGCAATCCGGACGTCCTGGCGTTTCATGAGGCATTTGCCGACATAATCGCGCTGATGCAGCACTTCACGATCGGCGAGATTGTTGAAAACGAGATCAAGAAGACTCGCGGAGATCTCGAGGCGGAATCATTGTTCGGCAGCCTGGCAGTACAGTTTGGAAAGGCCACCGGCGGACGCGGCGCATTACGTGACGCGATTGGTAAGGTTGACGCAAACGGTGTCTGGCAAAGGCTAAAACCGGATCCGGCGGACTACCAAAAAATACTCCCGCCTCATTCGCGCGGCGCGATCCTCGTCGCCGCGGTCTTCGATGCCTTCCTTGCGATTTACAAGACTCGTACCAACGATCTATTCCGCATCTACACCGGCGGAACAGGAGTGCTCGAGGCTGGTGCAATCCATCCGGATCTGGTCAGTCGATTGGGTGCTGAAGCAGTTAAATCCGCTACTCACGTTCTGAATATGTGCATCCGTGCTCTCGACTATATCCCACCTGTGGATCTCACTTTTGGTGAATATCTACGCGGGTTAATCACTGCGGACTCTGATCTGGTAGGCGACGATAAGTACAATTATCGCGTCGCCTTTGTCGAAGCATTTCGGCGCCGCGGACTTTATCCACGAGACCTGGAGACGCTCTCGGTCGATACTCTTCGCTGGCAAGGCGCCGATCTCGCGGCAATGGCCGGCAAGTATCCGGCATTAAAAAAAGGCCTGGCAGGTGTCATGGTGCAGTTGAAACGTTACGCCGATGACTGCACCTACTTCACCGATCGTGAAGACCTGTTCATACAAACTCGTGACCAACGCAAAGTGTTGCACGACACACTCAAGGAAGTCTTTGAGTCGTTGTCAAAGAAAGCTAAGGCCGAGTTAGGCGAAACACTGGGACTGGACCTGAACCTGGAGAAATTCGAGGTTCATGAGATGCGACGGTCGATTCGAGTTTCTCCCGACGGGAAACATCTTCCGCAAATAATCATTGCTCTCATGCAGAGTTTCGAGTTACCGGTGGCTTCTTCGACTCATACGTTCCGAGGCGGATCGACGCTCATGGTGGATCTGGCGAACTCTGTTGTGAAGTATGCAATCCGGAAGCGGATTAACAGCGAGACGCGCAGAGAGCGGACAGAAGATTTTCTGAAAGACGCCCTCGCCGATCCGCTCAAATCGTTGTTGCTCGGCACGGCTGATCGAGAGCCTTTCGCAGCTCTCCACGCCCTCGCCGACCTCGCGAACTGAGGAGTGGTGTCTTAATTTGGATTTCTCTGTTGCATAGAGAAGAGTTCAAACTAAGACACTACCCACTAAGGTCAAATTAGCCACAGATGACACAGATCATGCTATCTTTACTCAATGCGTCAGAACCCGCTGCTGATTTGTCTCGCTGCACTATTTCTTTCCTCCATAGCCAACGCTCAACAAGTCTGTTTTACGGCGCAGGAGCGCGCTCGCGCTGAGCAGAGGGCGAAAGTCTATCGAGCACCGGATCCTGGTTACGATCCGGTGCTTGGCTATAACCCCACCCTCGGGCCGCGTCGTGGTGCGCCGCCGGCCGATGCCAACGGCGTCGCGAGGCGGTTGAATTGTGTCCCGAACAAGGACGAAAAACCCGGCGCCGGCACGACACCAAAATTTCACTGCTCCGTGGCCGGTGTGACTGACGAAGCCGGTAATCTCATCCGTTACAAGATCAAGCCCCACTTCAAAGGCCAATCGACTGACAAACGAAACGGCGAGATTTATGGTGAGTTTCTGTCGTCGAGATTCTCGAAAGCACTCGGTTTCTTCGCTGACGATGAATGGGTCGCGGATGTTAATTGTCCCGACTGTGAGAAGAGTTTGACGAAGAGTTATCAGGGCGCCAGGTTTACGGGATTTGAACCGGCTGCCGGAATCGAGCTATCGCTCGGCCGCGGTATCGATGTGAACTGCAACGGCAAAGACTCCGGTTCACTGGCTGAGTCGCTGCAAAAAATATCCGCGAGTGGCGCGCGGGCAGAGGTTGACGCATTCAAACTCTGGCTCGCGTTCATCGATCACGGCGACACGAAGACTGATAACCACAAGTTCGCTTGTCTCAAGTCGAGAAAGAACGCCGACAACACGCGCGTGTGCGACGAGCCGGTGTTTTATGTAAGCGACATGGGATCGACATTTGGTTTCTCGAGCGCGAGCGAAAAGAAGGCCCGACTCGACACCTGGAAAAAGAAAGAGCCCATTGTCGTGAAGGACGGAACTTGCACGGCGAATGCGAAGAGTGTCGGTGACACTCACATCAGCGAAGCAGGTAGAAAGCTGCTCGCAGATAACCTGCAAACGTTACTCAACGCCGAACAACAAAATCAGACGATCACGAAGGTCTTCCGTGCCTCGCGAAATGCGGAGCGCGATCGTCCCGCGGAAGAATGGAGTGCGGAATTTATTCGGAAGGCGCGAACGATCATCGACGCACGTTGCACAAACTAGGATCCACAGATTACACAGATGAGTCAGCAAGAACCCTCGGGTAACATCAAACCAAAACGCTTTTTTTCCTGGTCAGTACTCAACCGGGATTTGTGTCAGGTGGAATTCTTCAAGCGAGTGCTCGAAGAAGCAACGGACAAATCCACCCCGTTGCTGGAGAAATTGAAGTTCCTCTCGATCTTCTCTTCAAACCTCGACGAATTTTTCATGGTACGTGTCTCCGGCATCAAGGAGATGTTGGGTATTGACGACATCGGACCGATGCCGGGTGAATTGACGCCCCCTGAGCAACTCGCGGTTATTCGCCAACGAGTGCTGCCGCTGGTGGCAGAGCAGACGCGTTGCCTTCGCGACGAAGTGCTTCCGGAGCTCGAATCGCACGGCGTGGAGATCGCGCCTTACGCGACGCTTTCTGAAGAGGAAAAACACCACCTCGCACAGTATTTCACGAAGAACATTTTTCTGGTGTTGACCCCGCAGGCGGTCGATCCCGCGCGCCCGTTTCCATACATTTCGAATCTCAGTTTGAACATCGGGCTCACAGTTGAAAGCTCTCCTGAAGAGACTTTTGCCGGAACACCGTTGGGGAATGAGATCAGATTTGTTCGCATTAAAGTTCCGCCGGTGGTACCGCGCCTGATTCCGGTTGGTCAAGGCACGACGAAGTTTGCATTAGTCGAAGAGGTAATCGAGGCGAACCTGCATTCGTTGTTTCCGCGAATGCGACTGAGCAAGGGACATGTATTTCGCGTCACGCGTGATGCCGACGTCGAGATCCGCGACGACAAGGCTGCGGATCTCCTGGCACTGATCAAAGAGTCGCTGCGCGAGCGTCGTTTTGGTTTGGCTGTACGGCTGGAAGTTGCGTCAACTATGCCCGCCGAGATGGTTGAGTATCTGACAACTTCGCTCCGGCTCGAGCCCGACGACGTTTATAAGATCGACGGACTGCTCGATATTAGCGATTTGATGGAGCTTTACAGCGTCAACGAGCCGGAGTTGAAAGACAAACCATTAAAGACGGTCGTAGCTCCGGCCTTGCGGAACAAGGAATCGCTTTTCTCGGCGATCAAGAAACAGGATGTGTTGCTTCATCATCCTTACGCGTCATTCGGAAGCATCGTCGACTTTATCGATGCGGCAGCCAAGGATCCGGACGTTGTCGCCATCAAGATGTGCCTCTATCGAACGGGGAAGAAGTCCCCGATTCCACAGGCGTTAATTGAAGCGAGCGAACGTGGCAAACAAGTCACATGCGTGGTCGAGCTCAAAGCCCGCTTTGATGAAGAGCACAACATCGAGTGGGCCGAGAGGCTCGCGGAATCTGGCGTACACGTGGTGTATGGTTTGGTAGGTTTGAAGACGCATAGCAAAGTCACCCTTGTTGTCCGGCGTGAGGAGCATGGCCTTCAGACTTACACGCACATCGCCAGCGGTAACTACAATCCCACAACCTCAAGGTTCTATACAGATCTCGGATTACTGACCAGTGATTCAATCATCGGTGACGATGCCTCTGACGTGTTCAACTTTCTGACAGGCTTTTCAGTACAGAAGGAATACAGCCGCCTGATGGTGGCGCCGCTAAATCTTCGCAAGCGCATGGTGGCTTTGATTAAGCGTGAGACTGAGCATGCATTGGCCGGACAGCCTGCGCACATACAGGCCAAGATCAATCGTCTCACTGATCTCAGCATCATCGAGTTGCTTTACGAGGCGTCGCAGGCAGGCGTCAAGATCGATCTCATCGTACGCGGCGCGTGTATGATCCGCCCAGGTGAACCAGGACTCTCACAGACGATTCACGTCCGCAGTGTTGTTGGACGGTTCCTCGAACACAGTCGTATTTATTACTTCGCGAACGGCGGTGAGGAAGAGCTTTACATCGGGTCTGCCGACTGGATGTCGCGTAATCTCGACCGCCGTGTGGAGGTAGTGACGCCCGTTCTTGATGAGCAGTTACAAGACTATCTAAAGAACACCGTTTTGGCTGCCTACTTCCGCGACAATGTTAAAGCAAGGGTCATGAACTCTGCCGGTATTTATGAGCGTCCACCCATGGCTGAAGGCGAAGAGCCCTTTGATTGCCAGCTTTTCTTCGAAGGCGCGAACAGCTCACCGTCCGCGGGCAACGTTCATCCATTGAAGAGCAAGCGATTGTGGTCTAAGCAATAACTGCAGTCCGGCCACGAAACGACACAAAGAACCTGGAAAGGACATCTCGATATGAACCGTGTAACTGTTGCGGTGTTGGGGACGTTTGTCGTCATTCTGATAGCGAGCGGTATTCTTACTTACTTCTTGCGAGAGCCGCCACAACCCACAACCGTGCCTGCGGCGACTGCATCTCCATCGTCCGGAGCTCAGTCAATTCCCCTGCTCGGACAGCTCTTCGGGCCCGACGCCACGGGTCTCACACCAGCGAGTCTCTCGAGTTGGGAAGCAACCTCGGCACGCATTGCGCTGCGATTTTCACTCGCGGCATTTCTCGCCGGCTTGCTGGCCTTTCGCCCGCGACGTGGCGTGTCTATCGCGCGTCGTAATCCGTACGTCGCGCAGACTCAGATTCTGATGGCAGTCGTGGCGGGCGGAATGATGATGGTGGTGGGCGACAGTGCGGCGCGCGCGTTTGGAATTTTTGCTGCCGCTTCACTCGTGCGTTTCCGCACCAACATTCGCGATCCAAAAGAGACCACTGTGCTGCTGGTCTGTTTAGGTGTCGGTCTCGCTGCCGGTGTAGGACGCTGGGACATGGCGATCATTCTGACGTTGTTTGTGCTGATCGCATTGACGGTGCTCGAATACTTCGAACAGTTCCAGGTCTTTCGCTCGATGGAAATTTCTGTGCACACACGGAAAGTGGATCGCACTGACGAGATACTTAAAAACCTCTTCCACCGTCACCAGTATGATTACGAACTGCGCCAGCTTGACCGTGAGGATGAAGACGAACCTATGGGCAAAGTCGTCTACCTCGTAAATCTCGATCCGGTTGTCAGTACGAGCAAATTGAGTGAAGAGATAATGTCAGCCGATCGTGACAACATCGACAGCGTCGAGTGGGAGCAGAAGGACAGCAAGACTTACATTTACAAATAAAACCCATCCACAGATTACACAGATACCTTCAGTGAAAATCTCTTTTTGAAATCCGTGTAATCTGTGGCCCTATTTCCTGGCCTGTTGCAACTTCGCGTAGTAGTCTTCGACGAAGTCTTTAAACGCTTCGTGTCCCCATCTGGTGTAGAAGTCGTACTGCTTCATCTCCTTGTACACCTGTTCGAAATTCCAGTTGTAGAACTTGAAACGATAAACAGCGCCCATCACACCGGTGCGGTGGCGTCCGCCTGCGCAATGAACAAAGAATTTTCCAGTGGCGGGATCGCTGACGGTTTTGAGAAACAACTCGGTTGCTTCGGGCGTGGGGTACTTCTTCTCGATCATCGGAATGTTGATGTACGTCATTCCCAGTGACTCGGCCAACCGTTTCTGATAGACCTCGGGGTCGTCGCGCAGGTCGATAATGGTGTGGATACCAAGCTGCGCCAGGTCTTTGTAATCCGTCTGCTTAGGCTGCGCGCCTCGAAAGAAACGGTCATCCATCTGGCCGAAATTCTTGATCTTGATTCGTGGGCCGTCAGCTTTTGCAGTTTGTTGTGCAGATGCAATTGCCGCCAGCGAAAGGAGCGCGCTGAGTACGAATACAGCAGAAAGTCGCTTTTGAATCGCCATAAGAACCTCTTCCGTCAGCTAATAATCGTGAGAATTGAACTGTCAGCCTTAGCTCGGCTCTAACTTATATGACGAGGCTTAGCTTTTCGTTTCGCGTCAACTCAAGATTCCTTGATTGCCTGAATTGTTGCTATGCAATAGACTCGAATCGAAAGTGCAACACGCGTCGGAGGGACTGATGGCTGGTCGCAGAATTGTAGTCGGAGATCTTCACGGTTGTTACGATGAACTGATGGAGTTGCTCGAAAAAATTGGTATCGGCGACGACGATCGCGTGATTTGCGTCGGAGACTTGATCACAAAAGGTCCGAAGAGCAAGGAAGTCCTCGAACTGTTCATGACTGACGCGCGCTTCAGCACAGTCATCGGCAATCACGATCTGGCGCTGCGCCGGAAGTGGAACGGCGAAGACATCGAATTAAAGGCCGCTCAAAAAGACGCGCACAAAGAACTCCGCGGCGAGAAAGACGCTTATGCCAGTTTCTTCAACCGCATGCCGTTCATTATCGATCTCGAGACACATCTTGTTGTTCATGCCGGCTTGCGTCCTAACATTGAACTCTATTCTCAAACTACAGGCGACTTGACTCGCATCCGAACTCTCGGACCCGATCGTGAAAGTGACGAGGGAACGCCGTGGTATCACGTCTATCACGGAGATAAGATCGTCCTCTTCGGACACTGGCCGTCACCCGAGCCGCGTCGCGGACGCAAAGCGATCGGCCTCGACACCGGCTGCGTCTACGGCTACAACCTCACAGCCTACATCATCGAATCAGACGAATTCGTAACTGTTAAAGCCAAACGCGCTTACGACGAATCGTAATTAATCTGTGAATACTAACTTTTGGTAAGCGGTCTTGCGTTTGTTATAGTGCAACGCGATGAAGCGGTTTGCACATATAACATTGGCGGTGATTGTTGTCTCGTTGTGCTTCTCAGTGGGAGAAGGACTACGACTCACGCCGTTTCCCGTTTCAAATCAGCTTCAGATTGAAGAACCGAATGGTTTGTCCGTTGCGAAAGACGCCGGCGGTGTAACACGCGCGACTTACGGCCCGCTCGACATACCATCACAGACTCAGAAGCGAAGCAAACGTCAAACTACTGATTTCGGGCCTCGGCCTCTGGCCGAAAGTTCTCCGAACGTCGCGCTCATCTCGCAACGCGTTGAGGATCAATCCGTCCAGTTAAGATCATCTCTGTTTGTGTCGCGCCCATCGGGTCGCGCTCCACCTTTCCTCCCTTAGAGCAATATCCAATTCAAAGCTTGCGCCGCCATCTCAAA
>DASYPN010000280.1:0-3030 GCA_036006625.1 Pyrinomonadaceae bacterium
GGTAACCACGCCAAATCAGTTGCGTGGTTCAGACTATCAAACCTACTTCACCGACTATCTCAACACGTTTGGCAATGAGAGCTGCTTCATGCCGTTTTACTGGGCGCGCATACACGCCAACGGCGAGCTGATTTTTTGTCCCGGACATCCTGACATCATCGCCGGCAACGTGTTTCGCGACGGCTTCATCGAGTCGTTCAATTCCGACGTCGCGATAAAGTTTCGCAAACACATGCTCACGAACCGGCTCCCCATTTGCAATCGGTGCTGTGGACTCTACATGACCAATCCGGCGCGTGCGTTCGAACAGAAAGCAAGAAAGAGACTTGCGCTACCGAAGCAAGTCAACACCCACTGGCCGGAGGTGCTCCCATGATCACTCTGACCGTCCTGTTACTCGCGACTCTTTTCCTCGCCTACTCAAACGGCGCAAACGACAACTTCAAAGGCGTGGCTACGCTCTTCGGCAGCGGGACGCTGAGTTACAAATCCGCTATCACGTGGGCCACGATCTCGACGTTTGCCGGATCGATAACTTCGCTCTTTCTTGCCGAGACTCTGCTGAACAATTTCTCGGGTCGTGGTGTCGTTCCCAATGAACTAGCGGCCTCGCCGCAGTTTGTATTGGCAGTCGGACTCGCTGCCGGACTGACGGTGATGCTCGCGACGTTGACCGGCTTTCCTGTTTCGACCACTCACGGCCTGGTTGGCGCGCTTGTGGGAGCTGGTTTGACCGCGGTCGGCACAAGCGTGAACTTCGGCACACTCGGCGCGTTGTTCTTTCTGCCGTTGCTCGTTAGTCCGTTGCTCGCAGTTGGACTCGGAGTGGTCAGTTACGTCGTTGCGCGTTGGTTTCGCGTGAAGCTTGGCGTACAGAAAGAATGGTGTGTTTGCGTTGATGAAGCTGTTCAATTCGTTCCTATTCCACAACCAACCGGGCTGTTGGCTCTCGCGCCTGTCATTTTGCCTGAGATATCTGTCGGATCAGTGGAACAGTGCCGGCAACAGTACAAAGGAAAGCTCTTTGGTGGCGAAGTTCAGCGTGGGCTCGATCTCGTTCACTTTCTCAGCGCGGGTAGTGTGGGTTTCGCGCGCGGGTTGAACGATACGCCGAAGATCGTTGCCCTCCTGCTCGTGATTAAAACGTTCGATGTAAAGTTCGGAATGCTGCTGGTCGCTGCCGCGATGGCGATTGGTGGTTTGTTGAATGCACGCAAAGTTGCGATCACGATGAGCAAAAGGATCACTCCGCTGAATCCGGGCCAGGGCTTCACGGCCAATCTTGTGACGTCAAGTCTGGTGATTCTTGCCAGCCGGTTTGGATTGCCCATTTCTACGACGCATGTATCGGTTGGTTCGCTGTTTGGAATCGGGTTGATCACGGGAGAAGCAAACCGGCGTGTGGTGTCGGGGATCTTGATGTCGTGGTTACTTACGTTGCCGATCGCCGCGATTATCAGTGCTGTGGTCTATGCCATCGTCGTACGGATCTAATGAAGCATCATTACACCACTCGCGACTACCTGCACTTCGCGCGCTTTTACTGGCGTGGGCAGCGTCGAATGGAACGGTGGAGAAAAGATTTTGAGACGTCAGTGCGCGGCGGCACCTTCAAACTGCCGAACGCCGCTGTGGTTCAACTCATACCCACCGAAGCCTGCAACCTCCGTTGTCCATTCTGCAACCAGTGGGGTGATGCCGGTTACTTTCTCGCCGGCTCGCGCAAGGTTGAGAACATGGATGAAGACGCGATTACCTCGCTGATTGGAAATCTCTCGCCACGCTATTCGATGGTCAATGTTCATGGCGGCGAGCCTTTTGCTTATAAACAGATTGACGGTTTACTCGAAGCACTCGCTGACCGCGATTTCGATGTGCTGATCACGACCAACGGCACCCTCATGAAGAGTCACCTTCCTGCCGTGGCGAGAATCAGGAACCTCGCGTTCATTCTTTCCATCGATGGTGACGAAGCAACTCACGATAGTGTCCGCGGCAAAGGTACTTTCACACGAACCACTGAAGGACTCGAATGTCTCTTCGATCTGCGCCGCGAGCTGGGATTGCCGTTGCCGCTCGTCGTCATGAGCACGGTTGTGAGTGAGTGGACGTCAGACGTGATCGAGCGCGCCTACGAGACGGCGAAGAAGTTGGGCGTGTTCATGCTCAACTACAACTTGCGTTATTTCATGCCGGAGAGTGCCGGCGTCGCTTACGAGAAACATTTAGAGGAAGAGTTCGGCGTGACTTCATCGGGCGCGTGGCGGGGTTGGATCGCGCCGAGTCACGACCAGCACGATTACAGTGACACAGTCGATCGCTTGCGACATCTGCTCACGCAAAAGCGATTTCGAATGTTGCCACCGTATGTCATCACTGGTCCAAGCCATTTACGCGGTAAGGATTTTGGACGCTGGTTCTCTGACTATCTCGACACGTTTGGAAACGAGAGCTGCTTTATGCCGTTTTACTGGGCCAGGATCCATGCCAACGGCGATCTGATCTTTTGTCCGGGACACCCGGACGTTATTGCCGGAAATGTCTTTCGCGACGGGTTCATGGAGTCGTTCAATTCCGAGATGGCGGTCAGGTTTCGCAAGTACATCCTTACCAACCGCCTGCCGATCTGCAATCGGTGTTGTGGTTTGTACATGACGAATCCCGCCCGTAAGTTTGAACAAAGGGCCCGGCGTCACCTTGGTCTCGGCAAGAACGTGACGGTTCATTACCTTTGAAGAACGGACCGTCACCTCGATGCCGACCCGACGCTACCGTGTTACGGAACTGACCTTTCAAGAATGACTTTTGAGGCAACACTGCGTGGATCGGCTTTGCACAAAAAGTCGTGGAGCGCAGCGCCAAAGGCGCGAAATATGATAGCCGGGGGCAAGCGTCGAGCGCAGCGAGACGCGTCGCCCCTGGTTACGAGATATCAATTGCAGAGAGCACTGAAAGTGCGAAATATCGTCGGTAGTTATTCCGCTCTTTCAGAGCTTCCTAGTCCTTATGATTGTGATCCAGGGGCGACGC
>DASYPN010000281.1:0-1845 GCA_036006625.1 Pyrinomonadaceae bacterium
GGCTGATGCGCGATGAGCTTGGCGTCCGCGACCAACAGGTCATCGCTCTGAAATTTCGGTCTTTGGACCTGAGAGTCAGAGACCTCCATCAGCGGAAGACTGACTATGAATGTCGAACCCAGACCTTCACCTTGGCTCTCAGCGCGGACCGTTCCGCCGTGGAGCTCAACCAGGTGACGGACGATTGCCAATCCGAGCCCGAGCCCACCGTGCTCCCTCGTGGTCGATCCATCGGCCTGACTGAAGCGCTCAAATATATGGGGCAGAAAATCAGGCTTGATGCCTTCGCCGGAATCACTCACCGCGATCACTACATGAGATTCGGTACGCTGCAACTTGACCTGGACCGAGCCATTTCTCGGCGTGAATTTCACGGCGTTTGACAACAGATTCCAGATTACCTGCCGCAAACGATCAGCGTCTCCGTAGATCAAAGCGACGTCAGGCTCTAACCACAAATCTAATCGTACTGCCTTTGCCTCAGCCGTCGGTCGAAAGCTCTCGACCACTGCTTCAATCACCGGTCGAAGCTCGCAGGTATTGAACTCGAGCCGCAGCTTGCCCGTGATGATGCGCGAAACTTCAAGCAGATCATCAATCAGCTGGGCCTGGGACTTGGCATTGCGGGCGATCGTTGCCAGCGCTTGGGGCTGTTTGTCGCGGTCCACATCACCGTCAATCAACAGCTTGGACCAGCCGATGATCGCCGTCAGCGGTGTCCGCAATTCGTGAGAGAGAGTCGAAAGAAACTCATCCTTGAGACGGTTGGCTGTTTCCGCTTCCAGCCGCGCTTCTTTCTCCCGTTTCAGGGCCTGCCGACGTTCGGTCACATCGTGGGCCATGCCACGCACAATTGGGCTCTGCACTCCCTCGGTACGAAGCGTGTTGTAATATTCCCAAAATCTCGTTTCGCCACCAGCGGTCCTTACCTTCATTATGCCGCGCGCAACTTTCTTCTCCTGGATCTCTCTGAGGTAATCGTCGAACTGGTCGCGGTATTCAGGCGCGAGGCCATCGCGGATATGTAACCCGATTAGCATCTCCTGCTTGTAGCCGAGGACCCGAGCAGCCCAGGGGTTTACTGATAATATTCGACCATCCAGATCGTGCGTGCACATCAGTTCGTGACTGTTATCAACGAGGTCGCGATATCGATCTTCGCTCTCAACCAACGCCTTCTCGGCGAGCTTGCGCTCACTGATATCAACAGCCATCACGAGCTCGGCGCGACGGCCAGAGAAATCCAGCTGGTGCGCGGTGATTTCCACGGTAATGATGGCGCCGCCCTTCTTCTGGTGTCTCCACTCGCGAGCCTGATCGAAGCCACGAGATCCACGCGCGAGGTGGTCGAGCAGTTTTTGCACATCCTCCGGCGGACGGATCTGCGCGAGCGTCATGGAGAGAAATTCTTCGCGCGAATAGCCGTACTGTGCGACCGCGGCATCGTTGACGGCAAGGAACCTTAGCGTCTCAAGATCGTAAACCCACATTGCATGCGGATTTGATTGAAAGAGGAGGCGATACTGTTCTTCGGACTCGCGCATTGCCTGCTCAATTCGCTTCCGCGCGGTCACATCGAGCACCAGCGAGAGGACGGAAATTAGTCTTCCGGAATCGTCATACAGGACTGAGTTGTACCACTCGCTGTGGATTACCTTACCCTGCTTTGTATAGTTTCGATTTCGCGAGACATCGTGACGGTCCAGCCCCTCGCGCTGCCTTTTGCCGACTTCGTAAACGGCTTCTAAATCCTCAGGGAAAACAAACTTCCATTCGTCGACGGTCTTTCCGATAACTTCTTCAGCTTTCCATCCGAAAAGTATCTCGGCGGAGGGTAACCAGCGC
>DASYPN010000282.1:0-24708 GCA_036006625.1 Pyrinomonadaceae bacterium
GTTTCGTCAACGCCGCGTCCACGACCATCGGGATTTCCAAAGTCTCTCCGCGGCAGACGCGTCACGCCACGCCATGGTCCATCGTCACGACGATCGCGGCGGCCACCTCCCGGACGGTCATGACGATTATCTCGATCATCACGCCGATCGTGACGATAGTGACGCGAACGAGGATCTCTCTGGTAATACGACAGCGGGTACCAACAAACATCGTTGCCGAACGAAATGTCGAACACGAACGCGACGAGTGCCGGTCGCCACCAACTGCGATGTCTGTAATGCTGACTTCGCGGACACCATGCCCAATACCCATTTTGGTATACCCAGCGACCGTAGTGGTAAGGCGCCCAACCCCACGGTTCATACCCGATCCATGTCCAGCCGTAAGGCGGACACCACGACCAATGGCCATAACGATACGGCGCCCAGTTGGTGAATGTGCTGATGGTTGTCACATGCGGCCGCCAGATCCAGCCGTAGTCTTCGGCATAGGACCAATCACCGTAAGCGTCGAGATCCTCTGCGCCCCAAACGTATTCGTCGTAATACTTGACGTCGTACTTTAGTCGCTGCGCGAGATATTGCTCACGCTCGCTGACCCAATCATCGATCGCATCCCGTGCGGTGATGGCAGAGAACTCCCAGTCGCCCATGTTCTCGCCGCTGACGACTAGCTCGGCCGTGCGACCGTCGCGCAGAGCAAACCCGGACGTGTCGGAATAAATACGAGCGCTGCCGCCATCGCGCACCGTCAAACGGACTCGCCCGTCGCGGGGCACGTCGATCCGGTATGACCCTTCCTTCTCGGCAGCCATCGTGGTCCGCGGCGCGTCGAGTTCGAAGTATTCGTTTTTGCGGTCAAATTTTCTGAGCCGCACGATGGCTGTACCTTCGACGACGCTGAGCGCGATGCCCTCGTCGCGCAAAGTGACGATGCGCAGAGTCGAGTTCGCGGCGAGCCGGACAAAGTTTCGCGCGTCAATCTGAATCTCGAGACGGCTTTCATCGTTGGTGGCGACGGTATCGCCCTCGACGAGGGGATAATTCAACCGGAGCGGTTCCCAATCCTGGTTGCCGTTGCGTTTCAGATTAACCTCGCCACCCATCAGGCTGATGCGGACGACACGTGCTTTTACGTCGTAATCGTCTTCATCGTCGTCGTCGGCGCGCGCGGTAATTGTTATGGAGAAGAAGGTGAGCAGAGCGGCGCAAAGAATAAGGCTGGTTTTTCGTCGGGAGACTTGCATTGTTATGCTCCTTCCAGGACTGAAGTGCGGCGCTGCCGGAAGGCGCGGCAAAGTGCATGCCCGCGTGTGTCCTTTATAGGTAGCGGTGAAGGATTTGAGACTTCTCAAAGCGACTTTGAGAGTTAAGGCAACGAGTGCTCAGCGATTTAGAGAGCTCAAATTTTGATGTGCTGAATGCGTGGTCCTTCTCTAAGATTCGGAACGAGCGCGAGCGTGACGGAGACAGTGCACGATTGACACGATATGGTGCGAGCGCCTCTTTGGAGTGCGCCAACTTGTGGGCGCTTTGGTATGTTTACTAAAGCGGTGACAAGTCATCGCATTCCAAGGAGGCGCCCAATTCCAAAGTCCTTCGATGTAATCATCATCGGCGCCGGTATCAACGGCGCGGGGATAGGTCGCGATGCTGCGGGGCGCGGGTTGAAGGTGCTGCTGATTGATAAAGGTGAGCCCGGATGTGCTACGACCAGCGCCTCAACGCGACTCATTCACGGTGGGCTTCGTTACCTGGAACATTTCGAGTTTGGGCTGGTCCGCGAGTCACTACGTGAGCGTGAGATTCTTCTGCGAATCGCATCACAACTCGTCAAGCCACTGCCTATTGCGATTCCGATTTACAGACAGGGGAAACGCGGGCGGTCAACAATTCGCGCCGGGATGATCCTCTACGATTTGCTTTCGTGGGGTAAGTCGTTACCGAGTCATCGAATGCTATCGCGGGCGCAAACACTCGAGCGGTGGCCGGGATTGAATTCCGAAGGTTTAGTCGGCTCCGCGCTTTATTACGACGCACAGGTCGAGTTTCCCGAGCGGCTTGTCGCTGCAAACGTGCGATCGGCGCGCGAGTCCGGCGCAGAGGTTCTCACACATACGCGTGTGTCGAGTTTTGCTGTCGAAGACGGGAGAGTTTCCGGCGTCGAATTCATTTCTGAAGCTGGTGAGAAAGGATTTGCCGAGGCGCGTGTTGTCATCAATGCTGCCGGACCATGGATCGACTTCGTACTCGAGCGTGCGCCAGTCGAGAGTCCGAAACTGATTGGAGGAACAAAGGGCAGTCATCTCATCGTGCCGCCATTTCCGAGTGCGCCTGCGAACGCGATCTACCTGGAGGCCCGCAGCGACGGCCGACCGATCTTCATCATTCCGTGGAACAAGCTTTATTTGATCGGAACGACGGATGTTCGCTTCGAAGGTGATCCGGATGAGGTGCGCTGCGAACCGTGGGAAATGGACTATCTGCTGTCTGAGACGAATTTCGCTTTTCCGAACGCGGGTCTCACGCGCGAGAGTATTCTCGACACCTATTCCGGCGTGCGACCACTGCCTGTTACCGACGACAAAGATGAGCAGAGTATCACGCGGCGACATTTCATACGGGAACATCCGCGGCTTCCGAATCTGCTTTCGATTGTTGGCGGAAAACTCACGACGTATCGCAGTCTCGCGGAAGAGTGTGTGGATCTGATCTTTCGTAAGCTGGGCAGGGATTCACCCCCGTGCAGGACGGCAAAAGAAAGTTTAGCCACAGATGTCACGGATTTTATTTAAAGAGTCGCGGGCAAATTGTTTCTGGAGCATTCGAGCGAGGGGTTTATTGAGTCTGACAAGCGGATGCCTTGGGCGGGAAAACGCGAGGATGTCGTACCAGACTGAATCGTCCGGCAGCCATTCGATCAGGAAACGTTCCTCACCAAGCTCGACGTGATCCGGCAGAGTTCCGTATGCAAAACCGAAACGCCTGTTTTCCTCAATCGTGTAAACAACGCGAGACGCATTCAACGACCATGTACCGAACGCTCTTGCTTTAACTGCGACCGTCGCGCCCACTTCAACCGCAACACCACGTGGAACAATCGTCACCCAACCAAGTTCAAAATGCCGCCAGTTCTTCAGCGCTTCAACGCCGCGGTTGTAAACCGCTTCGCCTGTGCCGATTTCAATGCGATTGTGATCGACGTTGTAACCCGTCGCGGGCGGTGTCGTGTTCGTGGCTCCGACTTCGTCGTAAGTGAACGGCAGGTTGCGCTGAACAGAAACAAACTCAACAGCGTCCTGCTCACTGGGCTCAGTAATCCGAAACATCAGGATTTGCTCCGAGCTCGCGGATGATGACGGTCATATGCCGACCGCAAATGGACGTCGGTGATATGCGTGTAGATCTGTGTCGTTGAAATATCACTGTGACCAAGCAGCGCCTGTACGGATCGGGAATCCGCGCCGTGTTGCAGGAGATGAGTCGCAAAGCTGTGTCGCAACGTGTGCGGCGAAACATTTTTGATGCCCACCTTTTCAGCATGGCGCTTGATCATGGACCATGCAATCTGTCGCGTGAACGGCCGCCCACGATGCAGAAAAACATTCGGCACCGACGATTTCCCATATCCGGCTTTCACCGCCGCGTATTGCTGCAACCAGTGAATCGCGCTCTTGCCAAGC
Organism: Pyrinomonadaceae bacterium; assembly: GCA_036006625.1. Classification (GTDB taxonomy): domain Bacteria; phylum Acidobacteriota; class Blastocatellia; order Pyrinomonadales; family Pyrinomonadaceae; genus PSRF01. The sequence goes on from DASYPN010000282.1 coordinate 3,684, forward strand.
GGCACACGTCTCTCTTTATTTCCCTTGCCGTGACACACAACGAGACCTGCCAGGAGATCGATATCGTTTTGTTTCAACCCGACGAGCTCTGAGACGCGCAGGCCTGTCGCGTACATGATTTCGAGCACTGCACGATCACGGATTCCTTCTTCAGTCGAGACATCGGGCGCGGTAAACAAACGATTGATCTCGTCTTCAGTGAGAAACTTCGGCAGGTAACTGAAGCGTTGTGGTGTGTCGAGATCCTCAGCCGGATGCGACTTGATGTGCCCATCGAGCATTAGAAACTTGAAAAACCCACGCGTTGCACTGACCGCGCGCGCGATCGACGTCGGCGCCAGACCTTCACGCGAAAGACTTGCGATCCACTTGCGCAAGTCAGCTCGCGTGAGCTCCGAAATCTGTTTGCCGTTTTTGTTGGCCCAGGTTTGGAGTCGATCGAGATCGCGTCGATAACTCTCCAGCGAGTGACGCGCGAGGCCTTTCTCGACCTGAAGATAGGTTAGGAATTCTTTGACGAAGTCTCTATCCACAGATTACGCAGATTAACATCAAATCTGTGTAATCTGTGGATTATTCGTAGCGGAGACACTCGATCGGATCGAGTTTAGAGGCTTTGCGGGCGGGCCACACGCCGAAGATCAGTCCGACACCAATCGACACAGTCAGACCCGTGACCACAGCCCATGAAGGAATCGAAGCCGGCATGCTTGGAAACAGGAATATGAGTATGCGGCTCGCCCCGACTGCCAGCACCACGCCGAGCGCACCGCCGAGGAACGTCAGCATCATCGCTTCGAAGAGAAACTGCCGCACGATATCGCGGCGACGCGCGCCAATCGCTTTGCGAACACCAATCTCTTTCGTGCGCTCGGTCACACTCACGAGCATGATATTCATCACGCCGATACCCCCGACCAGCAAGCCGAGACTCGAGATCGCGATCGCAATCAATCCGACCATCGCAGTGATACTGTCAAACTGTTCGATAAACTTGTCAGCGGTCTTGATATCGAAATTATCAGGATCGCCAAACTTCACATGACGACGACGGCGCAGAATTTCTTCCGACTGCGTCAGTGCTTCCTGAACCTGACCCGTCTTGCCGCGAATGATCATCAGTAGATAACCTTTTGCGGGCGCGATCTTTTGTGCCGTGCGATACGGAATTAAAACAGCATTGTCTTCTTCGTTCTCACCGAAGAATCCAGCCTTACGCTTCTCGAGCACGCCGATTACTTCGAAGTTGTAGCCACCCATTCGTACCTGAGCGCCGGCGATGTTGTTGTAACCGGGAAATAGCGCCTCGGCAGCATTCACACCGATCACCATCACGTTCGAGCGCTGCTGATCGTCGGATTCGGTAATGAAGCGACCTTCTCTTATGACGATGTTGGTAACGTCAGCGTAGTTTGCTGAAACTCCTGAGGTGTTTCCCCAACGATAATTGCGGCCCTGGTACGTGACGTTATCGTCAAACGGTCCGCCGCCATAGCCGACGTTTGGCGCGACGTGCGCAACGTCATCCACTCCCGGAGCTTGCGCTTTGATTGCTTCGGCGTCAGCGACTGTCAGCGGTCTTCGAAGTCGTTCCGAGCGGTCTTCACTCGTGCGTGGACCAGTTGAAAGATGGAACGCATAGATATTGTTCGTTCCATACTCTTCGATGATCGCCACGATACTCTGCCGCATCCCGGTTAACAGTGACGCGATAGTGATCGCGGTCATCACGCCGATCACGATTCCGAGCACAGTCAGAAAACTGCGGAACTTGTGACCGCGCACACTGTCGAGCGCCATCTTCAGCGTCTCGCGTAAAATACCTTTTGGGAATCTTAACTTCATTAACGCGCCTTACGCCTTCGTCAACGCCAGAATCGGATCGAGCCGGGCAGCTTTGAACGCCGGATAGATGCCCGCGATCATTCCCACAATCGTCGAGACTCCTAACGCGAGGATGATGTAGCCGATCGTTATTGTCATCGTGATCGAGGCAAGCACCGTAATCGCAGTTGTGATACCCCAGGAAATTAATAGTCCTATTACCCCGCCCAACGCGCAAAGAATTGCCGATTCGATCAAAAACTGCATCAGGATCTGACGTCGCGTGGCGCCCACTGCTTTTCGAAGTCCGACTTCGAAAGTTCTCTCGGTGACGCTGACGAGCATGATGTTCATCACCACGATGCCGCCGACAACGAGCGTGATGAGTGTGATTGGAATAACAACCTTTGCAATCGTGCCGGTGAACTCGTCGATTTGATTGTTAAGGTCCTCAACATTCACGAGGCCAAAATCGTCCTCCTCGTTGCCGTTGAGCCGGTGTTTGATGCGCATCGCGACGCGCGCGTCTTCGATGGCAGCACGAAAATTCTCGCGCGAACTGGACGAGCCGTGAATCTGAAGCCCATTACGTCCGAAAATCTGCAGGTGGGTGGTTACCGGAATGTAGATGTGGCGGTCGAACGAGTCGCCAAAGAACGCGCCGCGCTTTTCTTCAACTCCGATGACGCGCATTGGCAAACCTCGAACTTTCAGCGTCTTACCAATCGCGTCCTGGTTCGGGAAAAACTTGTCCTTGATATCGGCGCCAAGAACGACGACAAGCGCTGAGCGCTGTACGTCGTCGTTTGAGATAAACCTGCCTGTCTCAATCGTTTTGTCTTCGATATCGACCATATTTGCCGAATGACCGAAGACCTGCGCGCCCGGAAACTCGATGCCGTCCTGCTTCAGATCCGTGCCGCTACCAACTCCGGCGCCGACTTCACCACACGAAGGACAATGATCTCGGACCCACTCGTAGTCGTCCCAGTTGAGCCGTTTATTGCGTCGATTGCGTCGCTCAAACTCCTCGTCGTCCATGTGCCCGGAGAACGCCATCCGGGCGATCATGAAGTGATTACTGCCCAGAACTTTGCTGATGCGTTCGACAACGTACGTATTGAGACCGCTAATCGAGGCTCCGACCGTAACCACCGACGCCACGCCGATGATGATCCCGATAAGAGTCAGGAAAGCCCGCAGTTTGTGGGCAAAAATCGACTGCAGAGCAATCTTCAGGGCATCGGAATAAAAGGACAGAATGGCTTTCATAACTCTGATTTGGGGCGGTATACGCGCCCCGTGCCCGCGAAGTTCAATCGTGGCTACCAGAGTTAAGACGTTCTACGCTGCCGGGGTATTAACAGGTGTCTCAGCCGGCTTGAAATTGAATTTGTCAGCCCACCGGATACGACCCGTTATCTGCATGACCACAAAGAGCGTCAGCACGGAGCCGATAGTGATGGCGAGCCCGGTGAAGCCCTTCAGGAAGAAGGCGTAGGAAAACATTACGAGGTAGATAAACTGAGCGAGTGCGGCCTCTCGGCTTGCGAATCGCATCCCGACGACCAGCCGTAGATAACTTACGACCAGAAACACCGACACTGCGGACGAGATCGCAAACGCGGCGTGAATCGACGTGTGATCGACGAGGTACACCAGCAACAAGTGGAATGAGAAGAACGCGGCAGCGAGGAAAAAGTAATTCATCGGGTGAAGATCGATGCCGCGCATTGTGGTGATGATCATCATGAGGAAGAAAAAGAAAAAGAGTGATACTGGGGCAAAAAAGCTGATTTTCCCGGCGAGTGGTCCCGGCTGGAGTTTCTCCGGCATGACCATCGCGATTTGATAACCGGACAATAAACTTCTGTAAGACCAGTTGAGATCCCAGCCATTCGCGGTCTCCGTCTTTTCAGACGGCGAAAGCGTGTTATCCGGGAAATCAATGTCTTTGAAGTTCGTCCTCATGCGCAGGTAAAAATTATTTACCTGCGCTACGTCGGCACTCCCAAAACTGTAACGCCATTCTTCGAGTCCCTGAGAGCTGTAGCTGACGGCAAGCTGGGCAGTCTTACCGGCGGCGACTTTGAATGCGGTTGCGGCGGCGTTCTCTCCAGTTGAGACTGGGACTGAATTGCCGTCTACGGTGAAAACCAGGTTGTCGTAGATGGCCTTGGCGGTTGGGAAATGTAATTGAAAATCGACAGTCTGTTCTTTGTCACTCGTGTTACGAAAACCGTAGACGCCTGAGAATGCGACTTTGTAGGTGCTGTACCACAAGAGACCTTTCTGGCGGTGCTGTAGATCGAGATCGACGTCGATCTTGCTGCTCTCGAGCGGCAGCGGTGTAATTGTTTCCTCGGTTACTGTCTTCTCGACCTTCTTTCCGGCCTCATACGACACCTCTTTTTTATCAACCTTCGTCTTGAACGAAGCGATCGGAGGCGCCTGGTTTTGCGCCGTGCCCCAGGTCGATGCGACACGGTTCGAAGAGAGAGCGCCGGAATCATATGTTCGCTGGAAAACTGTTCCGCCCAGAATGGCCCAGGCCACTGAGGTGCAGATAAAAATGAACACGATGGCAGCGATTCTCTTCGTCATTTCTTTGACTCCCTGACTTATAGATTGTCTGTCGACTGTGCAGACATAGATTCAAGGATTCTCAGGCTCGTGCTGTAAACGGGCAATGTGGTGAGCCACAGAAAGTAGCTGTGCAAAACTACGTGTTGCGCATCTGTTTGATCAGCGACTCCATGTGGCTCAGATAGTCTTCAAGCGCACTACGGCCTGCTGCCGTAAGTTTGTATTCAGTCTTTGGCAGCCGGCCTTCAAAATACTTCGAGCACGAAATGTAGCCGGCTTCTTCGAGTTTGCGTGCGTGAACGCTGAGATTACCGTCAGTGGTGTTCATCAGGTTCTTCAGGTCGCTGAAAGTCAGAGACTCATTCGCGGCCAGGGCACTGATGATTCCGAGACGCAGGCGTTCGTGAATTAGACGATCGAGATTCGGCGCGGCACTTTTTTGCTTCGCACTTACTGTGCGTGTCTCCGCGCTCGCGTCGTGTTTGCGTTCCTGTTTTGCTGTTGACTGCTTAGCCACCGTATTTCCTCACAATAATTGCTCCAAACAAAAGATGGAGCCCACCAAAACCGCCGGCCATGAACCAGTTGGTCCAGGCCGTAGGACTGAAGAGCGCGAGTGCGCCCAGAGCCATAAAACAAATACCCATCGCGGGCACGGCCCTAACGGAAAACATACCGCCGGTGATCACGCCGGTTCCGTAAAGTAAAAGCCACATGCCCGGGATCGCAGTAAACGCTCCCGCCCGCACGAGCATGAGAGTCAAAAGTCCACCGGCGATTAGAGAAGGCGCGAGGCTGTACAACGCTTTGCGGCCTGATCCGGAGAACAGAGACGTTTGCGTGGCGCGAGCCTTCCGGTCCATGGACCAGCCGGCAATCAGACTCGATATCAGGCCTTCGGCGAGCCATGTATAAACCCACAATTTGAAACTTGGTTGCCGAGCGGCGATGACGCTTGCGATCAGTGCGGTGCCGCCGATAGTCATTTCACCGCGACCGGAGATACCAGTGAAAGGTGTGGCACGCTCCATGGTTTCGCGTATGTAGCGAAGATTGTCCATGGCGCGATCGGAGACAAACCGGACAGGTTCCATGGCAAGAAATAGTAATGTGCCCTGCGAATTGTGTCAAGTACTTTGTGAGGTAAAGATGAAATAGATCCTAATCGTCCTATAGGACCTATATCGTTAGCGCCTGTGAAACCAGCTCGGCTTGCTCTTTCTGGTGGATGCTGTAAGAGCCGGTCGCGGGGCTTGCTGAGGCGCTGCGCCCGACGTATTTGGGTTTATCGAGCCGGTCTCGAACAAATGTCCAACCGCCCATGTTCTGCGGCTCTTCCTGCGCCCACACGATCTGATTCGCATTCGGATAACTGGCGAGTGTTTCGCGCAGACTGACTGCCGGGAATGGATAGAACTGCTCGAGGCGAATAATCACAACATTCCGAGCGTCGGATTTCTTTCGTGCCTCGGCGAGATCGTAATAAACCTTGCCGCTGCACAGCACGACACGCTTCACAGCGTCACGGTCTGTGATCTCCGCATCGTCAATCAGTGGTCTAAAGCCTCCGGATGCGAGGTCGTCGATGCTGGACGTTGCTGCCGGCAAACGAAGCAGACTCTTCGGAGTCATCACGATCAGCGGACGCTCCATGCCGGGCCGCACTTGTCGTCGCAGCAGATGAAAGTACTGCGCCGGCGTTGTCGGATAACAAACCTGCAGATTGTTCTCAGCACAGAGCTGCAGATATCGCTCGAGTCGCGCGCTCGAATGCTCCGGTCCCTGTCCTTCGTAACCATGCGGCAGGAGCATCACCAGTCTCGAAGTCTGTTTCCACTTGTCTTCCGAAGCCGCGATGTATTGATCGATGATCGTTTGCGCCCCGTTTCCAAAATCACCAAACTGCGCTTCCCACAAAACGAGCGCGTGTTGCGCGATGACTGTGTAGCCGTACTCGAATCCGAGCACGCCTTCTTCCGAAAGCGAACTGTCGTAAACATCGAAACGCGCGTCAGAGTTTTTCTCTGAGCGTAACTCCGCGAGTGGCGCCCACGTTTGTCCTGTCTGCGTGTCGTAAAGAACAGCATGACGCTGGCTGAACGTGCCGCGTCCTGAATCCTGGCCACTCAAACGCACCCGATTGCCGTCGAGCACAAGCGAGCCGAAAGCGACCGCTTCGGCGAATGCCCAATCGAGCGGCAAACTGCCGTCGCCCATCTTCGCGCGGCGCGCGAGTTGTCCCACCATCTTCGGATTGACGTGAAAGCCTTCCGGAACAACGGCGATCTTGTGAGCGAGACTCTTGATCGTTTCGGCGGAGACTCCAGTGGGAATCACTTCAGAACCGTCGAGTTCTTCAACGCGGGCCTGCGGCGGTTTCGGTTCTTCAGCCACTTCTCGCTTCGCATTTGCGAGCGCTTCTTCATAACCGCGCACGCGTTCCGCGATCAGATTATTCAATTCGTCTTCAGTGATGACGTCTTCTTTGATCAGCCGCTTCGCGTAAACCGTGCGCACGCCCGGATGCGCTTTGACGCGCGCGTACATCAGCGGTTGCGTGTAGCTTGGTTCGTCGGTTTCGTTGTGGCCCAGCCTGCGGAAACCGATAAGATCCAGAACGACGTCCTTGTTGTATTCCTGGCGATAGTCGAGCGCGATCTGGAGGACGCGATAAGCAGCCTCCGGATCGTCGCCATTGATGTGGAAGATCGGCAACTGCGTCATGCGTGCGACGTCGGTCGAGTAGATCGTCGAACGTCCGGCTTCGGGCGAAGTCGTGAAGCCGATTTGATTGTTGATGATGATGTGGATTGTACCGCCGGTGCGATAACCCTTCAGACCTGCCAGGTTCAGGGTTTCCATCACGATACCCTGACCTGCAAAAGCCGCGTCGCCGTGCAGCAAAACTGGCAGAGCGAGATCGATGACCTGTTCACGTGTTGCACCGCGCTGGCCCATCATCTCGTCCTGTGTCGCACGGACCATTCCCTCGACGACTGGATCGACTGCTTCCAGGTGACTCGGATTCGGCGATAGTGACAAGCGAACTGTGCGGCCGTTGGGCAGAACGCGTTCTCCGGTTGCGCCCTGGTGATATTTCACGTCGCCTTCGTCCGCCGGAAATTCCGGATGCACCGATCCTTCGAACGCAGCGAAGATTCGTTCACACAATCCACCGATTACGTTTGCGAGCACATTCAAACGCCCGCGATGGGCCATGCCGAACGTGATGGCTTCGATACCACGATCGGCCGCGCCGTCAATCAATCGATCGAGCAGCGGAATGATTGTCTCGCAGCCTTCGAGTGAAAAGCGTTTCTGTCCGAGATACTTCGTGTGCAGAAAACGTTCAAACTGTTCCGCCGAGATCAGTTTCCAAAGCAGACGTTTCTTAACTTCAACCGGAATCGGTTCCGGTTCGACAAACTGTTGCCGGATCTGTTCACGAATCCACTGCTTTTCATCTTTACTCTGAATGTGACGGTATTCGATGCCGACCTTGCCGCAGTACGCGCGCTGCAGGATGTCGAGAATCTCACGCAAGGTGGCGCTTTCGCGGTTCGCTAGACCGTCAGTGATGAACACTCGATCGAGATCCCAAATCGTCAGGCCGTAATTCTCGATATCAAGCTCAGGGTGATAAAGAATCGGCAACGCATGCAGCGGATCGGTGTCGGCGAGTAAATGTCCGCGCACCCGATACGCATTGATCAGCTCAATCACGCGCGCCTCTTTGAGTGTTTGTTCGCGCACCTGATCTTCGGGAAGGAAAAAGGGATTGCGATCGAGACCCCAACGCAAAGGCGCGTGCGGAATGCCGAGATTCAGAAAGATGTTCTTGTAGAAATCGTGCTTGCCGATAATGAGCTCGTGTACGCGCGCGAGAAACGCACCCGACTCTGCGCCCTGAATGATGCGATGATCGTATGTGCTGCTGATCGAAATCGCTTTGCTGATCCCCAGTTGAGAAATCACTTCCGGCGCCATCGCCTGGTACTCTGCCGGGTACTCGATCGCGCCAGTGGCGATGATCACTGACTGGCCTTCCATCAATCGTGGAATCGAAGCGACGGTGCCGAGCGTTCCGGGATTCGTGAGTGAAACAGTTGTGCCCTGAAAGTCGGGAATTTGTAGTTTGCCGTCGCGTGCGCGTCTGATGACGTCGTCGTAAGCAGTCAGGAATTCAGAAAAGCTGAGACGATTTGCGTTCTTGATGTTGGGAACCAAGAGCGTGCGCGTGCCGTCTTTCTTTGTCAGATCGACTGCGACGCCAAGATTCACGCCAGTGTGTTTCAGGCGCGTGGACGTTCCATCGACCTGGGCATAACCGTCGTTGAGTTGTGGAAACTCTTCGAGCGCACGCAAGACTGCGAATGCGATCAGGTGTGTGTATGAAGCTTTACCGCGATCGTTCTCGGCGAGATGTTGATTGATGATCCGGCGGTTTTCATCAAGCAGCTTCACCGGAATTCTTCGTTCGGAGGTCGCGGTCGGAACGCGGAGACTGCTCTCCATGTTCTCGACGATTTTGAGTGCGGGACCTCGAATCGGGATTGCTTCGGCGTCCGCTGGCGGCGGCGCCGGTGCCGGCTTTGGTTCAGGCGCTCGAACCGGTGCCGGCGCGGGTGCAGCACTTGCTTGTTTGGCTGCGGCCGCTCCGTCTCCATCCGTCGCTGCGACGGCCGCTTTTGCGCCGTTTCCGACCAGTTCACTGAAATACGAACGCCACGACTCGTCGACCAATTCGGGATTGCTGCGGAAACGCTCGAGGAGACCTTCGACGTACGTGGCGTTGGCGCCGAACTCCTCAGCGATAACCTGGGATAAATCGGGTTTGTTTTGCTGACTCAATCTGAATACCTCGGTGCAGCAAGACTATCACTCACAATTTTCTCACGCAAAGGCGCAAAGGAAGACGCAAGACGCAGAACAACTTTGCTTCCTTCGTGCCTTTGCGTGAAACGTTCGGTTCGCCTCTACGGCTTCTGAATCAAAAACAGGAACTCTCGATTCGGCTGCTCGGCGTCGCGCACCCATTGGTGTGTCCAACGCATGCCACCCATTACGTTTCGCCGGTAATCGACTTCGATTACCTCAAGCAGCTTGCCTGAACTGCGGATCACGTCGTTGAGCTCCGAGGCAGTGGCGCGGCCGCCCGAACTGTAAGACAGAATGATGTGTTTCGCGCGTGTTAGCTTGAGTAGTCGTTCGATAGCTTCGACCACGATCAAGCGCCCGTCGTCGTTCTTTCGGAATTCCTCGAACACCGAAGCGCTCAAGGAATCGCTTGTGTCTGCGCGTCTGTTTGCTTTGCCGAAAAGCGGTGGGTTATCGAAGAGGCAGATAGACGTCCACAAGTGATAGTAAGCCGCGTAACGCACACGCGACGGCGGCATCTTTTCATTGTTCGAACCGTATGGCGGATCGTAGTAGGCGAGGTCGGCTTCGACTGTTGAGACGATATCAAAAATATTTCTTTGATAAGTTTCGTGGTCGCGCGTTTTTGGAATGAGTTTCGGAACGCGCAACTTCATCTCGCGATAGGAACGAGGCGACCATTCGCTCAGATACGAAGCGTAGTGCCCGATCGTGCTGTCTACCTCGTCCATCGCGTGAATGAGACTAGTCAGCGCCACCGCTTTTTCATCGCTGCTTAGATTAAGTCGCTCGACCTCTTCTCGAATTGCGTCGAGCTTCAGTGTGTTGTGTCGTTGCCACGGACGCTTCAGTCCATTGCCACCGCCATAGTGTTCGGTAAACCAACCTTCCTGACCCGGCAGGGCATTTAAATCGTCGATCAAAGTTTGGTAATGCTCGGCAGAAAACGGGCTGAGCAGATAACAATCTGCGAAAACTTTGGACCAGACAGCAATGTCGTTCGCGATGACGCGATAACCCGACTGTGCAAATGCCTGCGAAACGCGTGTCGTGCCTGAGAAGCCATCGAAAACAGTCTCCGGATTTACTTTTTGCGCGAGTTGAAGAATGTGAGGCAGCAGCTTCAGTTTTGAGCCGGCGTACTTGATGCCTTCGGTTTGGGGAGTGGTCATGTTGATGATATCGTAGCGCTACATCAGTACCCGCAAAACCCAAATGGAACAAGCAAACGAACCCGCGACGAAACTCAGGACAATTGTAGTTTTTTCGATGCTCTTCGCCGTGCTTGGCGCAGTCATCGTCTTTGCTTACTTCACAACGTTCGCGCGCCCGGTGACGACGATCATTCTCGTACGACACGCGGAGAAGAACATCGAGCCAAACAATCCCGATCCGGATCTGTCTCCGGAAGGACTCGAACGCGCACAAGAGATCGCGCGTGTGTTTGGCGAGACGGGCATCAACGCGATCTACGCGACGCAATACAAACGCACGCAGCAGACGGTCAAGCCTCTCTCCGATCGCACCGGCGTCGCAGTCAAGCTGCTTCAGGCGAATCAGACGGATGAGCTCGTCAACCAGCTCCAAACTACTAATCGCGGGCAAACTGTCTTCATCGCCGGTCACAACAACACCGTCCCTGCGATTGTATCGACACTCAGTGGCCAGACTTATCCGACAATTCCTGAAAGCGAATTCGACAATCTCTACATCGTGACGATCTATCGCTTCGGTAAAGCAAAAGTTGTGAAGATGAAATACGGCAAATCGAGCACGCAGGGCGTTGGCACGGGAACCATGGTTCCGATGAACAAATAGCTTCTACTCCAAGCAACATACTTGGACACTACCGCGGGCGGTACGGACTGTATCCAAGAGAGTGACCCCTATGACCATGAAGAAAAACAAATCTCGAGAGACTCGAACGAGTGTCGATAGACGTTCCTTTGTGAAACTGCTCCCCGCGGTCGGTGTCGCCGGACTGACCGCGACGAAGCTCGACGTGCTGGCGCAGACGCCGACACCCACGCCGTTGCCGTCTCCGAGTCCTTCGCCCACGCCGCCGTTGCGCGTCACCAAAGACATGATGCACGCGACGGAGAAGCTGATCGGCATTGAGCTCACGGATGCGCAGGAAGCGATGGCGCTTGGTGGCGTCAATCGCAATCTCGATGCGTATGAAGCAAACAGAAAAATCGATGTGCCGCTCGACACCGAGCCCGCGATCGCGTTTCATCCTGCGCCAGCAAAGAAGAAATTCTACACACCAAAGACGCGGTTTCGTTTCGGCAGAGTCGAGTTGCCACAGTTCAAAACTGTCGACGACCTCGCTTTTGCCACAGTTCCACAGCTTGCCACACTGCTTCGCACCCGCAGCATCTCTTCGACTGAGCTCACAAAGATGTATCTCGCGCGGCTGAAGAAGTACGGAACAAAGCTGCTCTGCGTCGTGACTCTTACTGAAGATCTCGCGCTGAAGCAGGCCGCGGCCGCCGATGCTGAGATCAAGCGCGGAAAATATCGCGGACCATTACACGGCATCCCCTGGGGCGCAAAAGATCTCTTCGCGACGAAAGGCATCAAGACGACCTGGGGCGCCGAGCCTTATCGCGACCAGATGATTGATTACGACTCGACTGTGGTGGCGCGACTGAACGAAGCGGGCGCAGTGCTCGTCGCAAAGTTGTCGATGGGCGCACTCGCACAGGGGGCGAGGTGGTTTGCCGGCGTGACGCGTAATCCCTGGCAGCCTGACGAGGCGCAAACAGGATCGAGTGGATCGTCGGCTGGTCCAGCGGCGGCAACTGCCGGTGGCCTGGTTGGTTTTTCAATCGGCACTGAAACGCTCGGTTCAATTGTCTCGCCTTCATCGCGATGCGGTGTCACCGGACTTCGCCCGACTTACGGCCGCGTTAGTCGCTACGGCGCGATGGGATTGAGTTGGACGATGGACAAGATCGGTCCGATGTGTCGCGGCGTCGAAGATTGTGCGGCCGCGCTGAATGCGATCTACGGACCGGACGGAAAAGACATCACCGTCGGCGACGCACCGTTTAATTGGAACCCGGATACAAACATCAGCACCTTGCGCATCGGTTATCTCAAAACCGAATTTGATGGGCCAACGACTCCGCCCCAGAACGAACAACAGCGAACGCAGGCCGAACAGCGACGCGCGCTTTACAAGACGGCGCTCGAAGTCCTTGAAAAAGCGGGCGCGAAACTGACGCCTATCGAGTTGCCAAAATTCTCAGCGGCCTCGTTGCGATTCATCCTGTCAGCGGAAGCTGCAGCAGCGTTTGACGACATCACGCGCGACGGGCGCGTTAACCAGTTATCGGGACAGTCGCCGAATGATTGGCCCAACACGTTCCGGACGTCGCGATTCATTCCGGCGGTCGAGTACCTTCGGGCGCAGCGTGCGCGAACGTTGCTCATACATGAAATGGAGAAGTTAATGTCGCAGTGGGATGTGTTTGTGAGTCCGGCGCCGGGAAGCGCCAGTTTGCTGGTGACGAATCTGACCGGAAACCCGGCGGTAGTTTTGCCGTGCGGGTTTGTGAACGATCTGCCGATCGCGATCATGTTTACGGGTGGCGTCTACGACGAAGTATCGCCGTTGCGAGTCGCGCTGGCGTACGAGCGAGCGACGAAGTGGCACACGATGCACCCAACTTTAAGCTGAAGCAATTGGGAGTGTGAGGACGAAGCTAGTGCCCGACCCATGTTGACTATTAACCGTTACCGAGCCGCCCACCTCTTCAATCGCTGATTTAACGACATCGAGGCCGACGCCACGGCCGGAAATTTCCGAGACTTCAGAAGCGGTGGAGAAGCCGGGCTCAAAGAGCTTTCCGGTCGCGATCATTTCCGGATCGATTCCCCGCCCATCGTCAGTGACTCTGATTCGGAGTTCGCCTGGAACCCGCGTGGCTTCAATCTTGATCGTTCCGTTTTGTTCGATGCCGTGATCGACGGCGTTGCGAACGAGATGAAGCAACGGATCCGCGACGACTCTGCACACCGCTTCTTCTGCTGAAAGTTCCTCGCCATGTATTTCGAAATTGATCGCCTTACCCAACGTGATCGCGGCAGACTGTCCGGCACGAACAGCTCGTCGTAGGACGGCGGCGAGTGAGAGCGGCTCTTCGGGGCGCAGTTCTGCGATAGTTACGCCTCCGAGCTCATTTAACTCAGGTGATAGATCACCCGCGTAAACAATTCTGAAATTAATCTTGTTGCTCTCTGCCTTCGGCGCGATCGAAATCAGCTCGCCAGCGCTGCACAAAACTTCTTTCAGTCTTTGAAACTGCTGATCGAAGTCGGCGACGTCGAAACTTGTCTGCACAAGAAAAAGATCTGCACCTTCTTTAACAGCTTGCGACAGCGAATGTCTTTCTTCCGCCTTTAGTGAATTCCATATTTCCGCAGAAACGAGCGGCAGAGTCTCGGAAATCGCTGCCGACTTTTCGGTGAGCTCCTGCAGCACGCGATCATTGAGCGTTGAAGTGCCAGTGCGCAGCGAATGGAGCACATTCTCCAACTCGTGGGCAGCGTGGCTTAAATCATTCAATCCATCGGCCGTTGCTGCTGCTTTCAGATTGTGTGTACGACGGAAGAGTGAGTCGAGCGTCTTGCGTGTTTCCGGACCGTCAGCGTGATTGGCGCGCAGTTCGTCGAGCGCGGAGGTTATTTGTTTTAACTGGTCTTCGAGCGTTGACAAGTTTCTTTACTCATCTTCGCCTTCCGGCGCACTCGGTTCAGTGTCTTCCACCTCGGGTTGGACGTTTTTCTGCGGCTGCTGTTCGTCGAGGTCGCGTTTTATCGCGTCAAGAATGCCGTTGATGAATTGAGTGGCTTCGTAAGTCGAGAAGCGACGAGCGATCTCGAGTGCTTCGTTAATCGCTACCGTGCGCGGAGTTGGTTCGTAGAGAAACTCGTAAACCGCAAGCCGAAGGATGTTGCGATCGACGACTGCCATACGTGAGATACGCCAATGTTCTGCACGTGAGCGGATGCGTTCGTCGAGCAGTTCGAGGTTTGAGAGTGTCTGCAAAGCCAGACGAGTAGCGAAATCCCGAGCGGTAGTGTCCAGATCCGATTCACCAAGCTCAGCCCAGTAGCTTCGGATCACATCGTCCGCAGGCATTTCGGCAACGTCAGCCGCAAAGAGCATTTGCAAGGCACATTCACGTGCCTTACGTCGCGAACCCATAAAGTATTACCAGCCACAAAATGCACAAAATGCACAAAATGCACAAAAAGAAATCTCTTCAACCACCGCGCACTGTAGATGGATGCGATCTCTTTTTGTGCCTTTTGTGCTTTTTGTGGCTCAAAACGCTTCCTTGTAAAGATTTACTAATTCCACCGCCGTCATGGCGGCTTCAAAACCCTTGTTCCCCAGTTTCACACCCGCACGATCAATTGCTTGATCGACTGTGTCGGCGGTAACGATTCCGAACACAACCGGCAGGCCTGTAGTCAGGCCTGCATGCGAAATGCCACGAGCTACTTCGGCAGCGATGTAATCAAAGTGCGGAGTTTGTCCGCGAATGATCGTGCCGAGACAGATGATTGCATCAAACTTACGCGATTCTCCAAGTCGCAACGCCATCAGCGGAATCTCAAACGAGCCGGGCACACGATACAGACTGACGTTGTTGTCCTGCGCGCCCAGTCGCTTCAGAGCGTCGAGAGCGCCTTCCACCAGTCTTGCCGAGATCAATTCGTTCCAGCGGCTGGCGACAATTGCGAAGCGAAACGCTTCCGCGTTAAGACGTCCTTCATGCACCGTTGGCTGCAACCGATCGACTCCGCGTTGGATAGTCACTACGTTTGGCAGTATAGGAGATGCTTCGAGGCGCATCAAGTTGATGAATTCTGCAAGCTTAGATCAAGTTCATGGGCGTCGGGTTCTTTGGATCTTTGGTGTAGTCGTAGAAACCGCGCCCGGACTTACGACCGTAAAGACCTGCCAGCACCATGCGCTTCAATAGTGGTGGAGGCGCGAACCGTTTCTCACGAAATTCATGGAACATGATCTCGGCGATGTAGTACGTCGTGTCGAGACCGACAAAATCTCCGAGTGTGAACGGACCCATCGGATAACCACAGCCGAGCTTCATCGCGTTATCGATGTCGACAATCGAGCCGACGCCCTCTTCCAACGCGCGAATCGAGTCGAGCATGTAAGGCACGAGTAAACGATTGACGATGAAACCCGTCTTGTCACCGGCCCGCACCGGAACCTTGCCCAGCTTCTTGCCAAAGTCGACTGCCTGCTCGTACACCGCTTCGTCGGTCAGAATCGTCCGTACAACTTCGACCAGCTTCATCAGTGGGACCGGATTGAAAAAGTGAAGTCCAATGAAACGCTTCTGTCGTTCAGCCGACGTTGCAGTCATCATTTCAGTGATCGAAAGAGACGACGTGTTTGATGCGAATATTGTTTCCGGTTTACACAACTCATCAAGTTGTTTGTAGGTGCTTCGCTTCTCTTCGAGGTTTTCGATGATTGCCTCGATGATGATGTCGCAGTCGGCAAGCTCCGCAAACGACGTGGTGCCGGACAGACGACCGCGAATGTCCTTTTGCTGATCAGCAGTGATTGTCCCTTTCTCGGCAAACTTTGCCAGCGACTTCTCAATTCCCCCAAAACCCTTCGCAATCAGCTCATCGGAAATCTCTTTAACAACAGTTTCGAATCCTGCACTTGCCGCAACTTGAGCAATACCGGCACCCATTAAACCGCATCCCAAAACTCCTACTTTCTTTATCTCCATCTCTGTCTCCTGGTTAAATGAAATACTTGGTTTCTATCGATCTGCTTTTGGCGCGGCCGACTTGAGCCACGCGTCATAATCTTTTCGCAGGGCAACATACTCTTCAATCAGTTTCTGATCAGGAGGTACACTCAGCTTCTCATCACCCGGCGAAGGGCTCGCATTTGCGGTTGCTTTCGCTTTCGCAAACAAAATAAGCACGCGTACCTTTAGCTCTTCGGCTTTTGGATCCGGTGAGATTGTCGACTGGAGCATCTGCGTCGACGCCGCGACATTTCTGAAGTCTCTCTCATAGACTATCGCAGCAGCAGTTTCCTGGGCTTGATTCATTACGTTTGCATAAGAATTGAAAACGTCCTCGCGTCTTGGTTGTTGTTGGACACGAGGGACGTAGAAGCGTTGGCCCACTTTGAAAAAACTGAAAACCAGTAAGCCCAGTGCTGCAACTTGCAGAGCTCGCCAGAAGATCGTACTTCCCTGATTTTCACCCGGCCGTCGATATTGCACTAACAACGCGATTGCCGCTCCTGACAGCAACCCACCCAGGTGAGCAGCATTGTCGATGGACCGGCGTCCAATGAAACCGATAACGAGATTCAGAAGGATTATCGGAACCAGTCCGGTGCCAAACGCACGCTTGAAACCTTCCGGTAGTTCGTGACGAAACTTTATGCCAAAGACAAACAGCACACCAACTAAACCAAACAAAGCGCCCGAAGCCCCCGCAGAAGGCTCGTCAAAGGCTTTGAAAATGAAGCGAGCCAACGAATTTGTCGCCAAGCTTGGCCGCACTGTTAAGTAGCTGGCTACAACTCCGGCAATTCCGGTCAGCACCCAAAACACGACGAACTTTGCAGAGCCGTAAAGCTTCTCCACGTATGGCCCAATCATCCAGAGGCTATACATGTTGACCAGCAGATGGATCAAATTGACGTGAAGAAACATCGGAGTAACAAATCGCCACCATTGGTAGTTTGGCGCCGCGATTAGTCCATTCACCTTGGCACCGTAGGCCACCAGTACCTGAATGGGAAAGTCCTGCAGTAAACCGATTCCTGAAATACCGCTTGAATCCCACATCAGTAGAAATAGAAACAAGTTGGCGATCAGAAAGGTGATCGTAAACTTATAGGGACGATCCAGAATGGCCCTTGCGAAACGCATTGTCTCGCGATCGGGAGGCGCTAGTCTTTCCTGCTTTGGTGGTGGAACTACGGTTGAGGTACCGCAAACCGCACAATTAGACTCACCCGCGCCCACTATTGATGCACAATTACGACAGAGAGTCGGGCGGCCTGCAGTGTTTGAGTTTGACGAATTTTCAGACAATACGTAGAGACTAACAAGCGTGATGCTTTTGCCGCAAAGCATCACGCTTCAGTTTTCTGATTTGACTTTATGGAGCGGCGCTTTAGCCCATGACTTCGAGAAGACTAACTAAATCGTCGGCGTGCTCCTCTTCCATTGCCAGAATTCCTTCGAGCATGCGTCGAGAGGTTGGATCGTCGTTTCCGAAATAGGTGATCATTTCACGATAGCTGTCGATCGCGATACGTTCGGCCACCAGGTCTTCCTTGATCATATCGAGCAGAGAATCGCCTTCGACATACTCTGCGTGACTACGCGTCAACAGACCATCGGGACTAAAATTTGGCTCACCCTTCAGCTGAACAATGCGTTGAGCAATTAGATCAGCATGGCCCTGTTCTTCGTTCGCGTGTTGCAGGAATTCGGCGGCAACGCTTTCAGCATTGATGCCGGTGGCCATGAAATAATGCCGTTTGTATCTAAGCACGCAGACCAACTCGGTGGCGAGGGCTTCATTCAAGATTCTGACCGCTGTCCCCAGATCAGCGGAATAACCTTCAGTAACGGCTCCGTTTTCAATGTGCTTACGTGCGCGTTCGCGCAGAGTTTTAATGTCAGTGAGAAATGGTTTATCCGCCACGGCACTCACTCCTTAAATCAAATTTTGGGGGTGCAGGGATATTACTCGGCGATGGGAGGGGTAGCAAGCGGAGAGGTCGGGAGGAAAAGAACATTCTCATTTGACATTTCTCAGTTGTCATTTGGTTGCCGTTGCAAACTCGATTGATTGAGTTGGGACTTCAACTCTAGTAACTTCGATAGAGCTATTTCGACGCGGTCACTGTCTAGGTCTATATTGAAGCGGTACAGTCTAGATCTATACCGACGAAGTCGGACCCTAAATTGGTTCCGTCCGGGAGGTTTGAGATAGAAGTCGAACTAGAATGGCTGGGCTGTCGTAAGGAGTTTCAACGGTTCGGCAGTTCCCACCCAAGACACGCGAGGTTTACAAAATGTATTGCCCACAATGCGGTCAAGTTCAAACCGGTGAGGTTCGTTATTGTTCACGTTGCGGCCTGTCTCTTCATGAAATAAACCGATGGCTAACCGGGGCCGGCGAGCTAATAAACCCAGAAGGCGCTAAGCAGGAAATATCGCCACGGCGCCGGAACATTCTTCGTGCGGCGAAGGTTGCGTTCTTTAGCGGCTTTCTATGTCCGGTTGGATTTGTAATCGGCCAATCGGCTCGAGAACCGCAGTGGTTGGCTATCCCGCTGTTGGTGTTCGTTTCCAGTTTGATTTGGATGTTGTATTGCCGGATCTTTATGGAAGGGAATAAGCCCACGGGAAATAGGCGTCAATTGCCGACCGCGCAAGAAAACTACTTACCACCTGCTCGTGCCTCCCTCGCGTTGGACGCCCACCAAATCAACACCGCAGAGATCGCTCAACCTCCTAGCGTCACCGAGTACACGACAAATTTGCTTAGGAACCGCGAGGGCAATTAGTTCTAGATTACTCAAGACTCAACCATCATTCCGCCGTTAGCTTGGCTTGAAGCTTCACTTCAGTCGGCGCACTGTTCGCATTAGTCACTTCAACTGGCGCTTCCCAAACGAGTGTCTTGATACGACATGTTCCTGTGTTGTCTTCGCGGCAATAGAAAAGAGTCACTTGCGCTCGAAGATTTGCCAGGCCGTTCGAGGAAACGGTCAAGGGTATTCGCAATGGAAGTTTCAGATCCTTTGCCGAACGTGACGCGGTTTTCTGATCAAGACTAATACTTTTCTCATTGTCAACTGACACCGTGTAGCGCTGCGGGGCTGACGGGTTGAGGTGATAGCCGGCTGGAAGATCCACATTGATAACCAGGAAGCCATTTGCACCGGCGCGAAGTTGTTGCGCCGTAACTTTCAGGGTTTCCGCATTTGGACCTCCGGTTTCCGCCAGGGAAGCCATTGATTTTGCGGGAGGTGTTAGACCATTGATTCGTAACGTTGACGTCTCTTTCGTCTTCAGATCGACCACACGTATCGCGTGATTGTTGGTGTCAGCGACATAGAGTTTTCCGTTAGCGATGGTCAAGCCACCGGGTTCGTAAAACAAAGGAGAAGAACCGTCTGCCTGGCCGGGTTTACCGGTTCCCAGGAGCGAAGAGACTCTTTGCTTTTGCGGATCGAGTTCTTTGATCTTGTGATTGTAGGTATCGGCAATTAGTAATTTGTTGCCAAACGACACCAGGCCCAATGGATGCTGGAGTCGAACATCATTTCCCGTTGCGTCAACGTCGCCAAACTCAAACAGGTCGCCGCCTACGAGGGTTCTCACTTGTCCATCGCTGAGATCTATTGCCCTGATAATGTTCGATTCGCTATCGGCAACGTAAAGATTCTTGCCGTCGGTCGCCAGGCCAGAAGGTTGAGCAAAGCCCGCATCGAGAAGTGGGCCATCCAAACGGGCTTCACGACCCGAACCGGCAAAAGTCGAAATTTCATTCTTGTCGAGATCCAACTTCCAAATTTGATGTGGGCCAGCCATCGCGATATAGAGTGTTTCGCCAACCAGTTGCAGATCCCATGGTGAACTCAAAGCAATGGATCGTGCGGGACCCTGTTTGAAGTACTCCATCGTTTGCTTGCCCGTGCCTGCGATGGTTTCGACATTCCGGCTCTTCAGGTTGACGCGACGTATTAGATGGTTTTCGGTATCGGCAACGTAGAGAAAGTCGCCCGACAAAGCCATGCCCTGCGGTCTGTAGAAACTTGCTTTGTCGTAAGGGCCATCAACGGCTCCCGCATCGCCGGCGCCAATTGTCTCGATGAATGACCCATCAAGTTTTGTAACTACCAGACGGTTGTGATTCGAATCAGCGATGAACAGCCGATCGGTATTCGGGTCGGCGACGATCTTTCCAGGAAACGCCAGCGGAAGATCCCCAACCTTGGCGCGCTCCAGGACGAGAGAGAGTGGTTGTTCGTTCAACTCACCGCGTTTACGAAACTCGGGTAGAAGTTGGGCAATGGCGTTGTCGATTACATCGTAATTTCCCTCGCCTGATGCATTGCCGACGACGTAACCCGCCGGATCGATCAAGACCTGGGTGGGCCAGGCGCGTACGCCGTAACTTTGCCAGACATTGAAATCCGCATCGTTGTAAACAGGATGCTCGATCTCGTAACGCAGGATGATGCGCCGAATGTTTTCGGTTTCCTTTTCGTTCTTGAACTTTGCCGAATGAACCCCGATTACGACGAGCTGGTTAGGGTATTTAGCTTCGAGCTTTTTCAAATCGGGAATTATGTGAATGCAGTTGATGCAGCCATAAGTCCAAAAGTCGAGGAGAATAAACTTTCCTCGCAACGCGGCAATCGATAATGGTTTGTCCGTATTCAACCAACCCCGGCCGCCGGTTATTTCTGGCGCACGCACGCGCGCTTTTTCTTGAATTGGCATTAGAAAGCCTCGCTTGGGTATAGACTGTGCTCCCAGTGGAGAACACGCGAGAATCATCGAAAGGGCTATTAATACTAAGGAGATCGTGCCGGATCGTTTGTAGTCATCGCTGGATTTCGTCAATAGCCTTGCCTCCTCTGTCACCGGTACCTTAGTGGCGCTCTTATCTTCAAGCGAGCGCTCTTCTGGGA
>DASYPN010000283.1:0-7269 GCA_036006625.1 Pyrinomonadaceae bacterium
TATTGAAACCCGGACGTTTTGCAAAATCATGTCGGGGCGCAGATTAAACCGATCAAAGGCGGATTATAGTCGTGTAAGCTACAATGCAAAGAATGACTTATGACGTCGCAGTCATTGGCGCAGGGGTATTCGGCGCGTGGATCGCTTACCAGCTTCGGCTCACAGGCATGTCCGTGTTGCTAATCGATGCCTACGGACCAGGGAACAGCCGCGCCAGCTCAGGTGGCGAGTCGCGCATGATTCGTCTCGGCTATGGACCAGACGAGATTTATTCACGCATGGCACAGCGATCTTTGGTTCTCTGGCAGGACCTCTTCAAAAAAACCGATAACCTGTTTCGTAAAACTGGTATTCTGTGGCTCGCACGCGAGCGGGACCCGTACTGCGAAGCTACGCTCGCAACACTCACACGTCTAAAGGCAAACTACGAAAAGCTGGACCATGATGAATTGACGCAGCGTTTTCCGCAACTCGACCTCCGTCCAATTTCCTGGGGAATACTCGAGCCCGACTCAGGCGTGTTAATGGCGCGACGAGCGGTCCAGGCCGTCGTGGCCGCGGCACAAGCTGAAGGCGTTGACTACGTCCAGGCAGCAATCACACCGCCAACAGTCCGGCACGGTAAGATCGAATCCGTTCAAACGACTTCCGGAAGCGAAATAGCCGCAGAGCGTTTCGTGTTTGCCTGTGGTCCGTGGCTGCCAAAACTGTTTCCCGAACTGCTGGCGGAGCTGTTTCACGTCACCCGACAGGAAGTTTTCTTTTTTGGCGTTCCTTCCGGAGACGAGAGTTTTAATCAGAGTATGCTGCCCGCCTGGATCGACTTCCACGATCTCGTCTATGGTCTGCCGAATCTGGACGGACGTGGTTTCAAGCTCGCGATCGATGCGCATGGACCAGAATTCGATCCTGACACCGGCGAACGTGTGGTCACGACGGCGGGGTTGAATGCTGCGCGTGAGTACCTCGCCCGGCGACTGCCACAACTCGCAAATGCGCCCGTTACCGAGACACGCGTCTGTCAGTATGAGAACACGTCAAACGGTGATTTCCTGATTGATAAGCATCCGGGATTTGAAAACTTGTGGCTTGTTGGTGGCGGATCGGGCCATGGATTCAAGCATGGGCCAACGGTGGGCGAGTATGTCGTGAAGATGATGTCGGCCGGCGGAGATGCGGAGCCCAGATTTAGTCTCGCATCCAAGGAAAGAGTGCAGGAACGGAAAGTTTATTAGACAGGGCGTACAAGATTTTTCAGGTAGAATGAAGTCATGAAGATCTCGGTCGCGATGTGTACATACAACGGCGCTGACTTTCTGCCGGCGCAGTTGGAAAGTATCCTCGCGCAATCGCGCAAGCCCGATCAGATCGTCGTGTGTGACGACGGATCGACAGACGCAACTCGCGCTGTACTTCAAAAATTCGAGAAAGAGTCGCCTGATGTTATTTTGCTTCGTTTCAACAAGCAGAATCTTGGCAGCGTCAAGAACTTCGAACAGGCAATCCGGTTATGTAACGGCGACGTTATCGCACTGAGCGATCAGGATGACATCTGGCATCCGACCAAGTTGCAACTGTTCGAACAAGCATTCAGCAAGCAATCAACCGGCCTCGTTTTCTCCGATGCCGAAGTCGTCGATGAAAACTTGAAGCCACTAAACCGCCGCATGTGGAACGAGGTCGGTTTCGACGCACACAAGAGAAAACTGCTGCGCAACGGCCGCGCACTCGAAGTTCTGACGCCAGGTTGGACCGTTACCGGAGCTACAATGGCATTTCGATCACAGTTCGTGAAGATGTGTCTTCCCGTTCCTGATGGAATTGCGATGATTCACGACGGGTGGATCGCACTCACGATCGCGGCAGTCGCCGACGTCGTCGCGATTGACGAGCCGCTGATCCAGTACCGGCAACATACGCGACAACAGATTGGTGCCCCGGAGCGTGGCGAAACAGGACCAGAGCCCCGTGGATTAGAGAAGTTCGAGACTGCGTTCAAACGGCGAAACGAGAGCGCGGAGTTGTACCGGATCCTGGAAAGACTCGAAGAACGTCTGGTGGCATTTACGGGTTTTCACGACACTGCCAGGGCGCTTACGTTTGTCGGTAATTATTCATTTCACCTGCACGTGCGGGCGGGCCTGTCGCAGCGTCGCAGACTCAGTCGAGTGCCCAGCATCTTGCGCGAGCTTCTGAGTTTGCGTTATCACGAGTATGGGAATGGCTTTAAGAGTGCTGCGAAAGACCTTGTATCGTAGCCGCAAAACGCACAAAACTAAAGCACACAAGACTGAAGCAAAAGACTGATGCCGTATGAGCTCTCGATAATCATCATCAACTGGAACGGCGGTCATCTTTTAACTCGCTGCGTCGAGACCGTTGTCAGTTCAGCGCCAAATGTCAGCTACGAAATCATCATCATAGATAACGCATCTTCAGACGATAGCCTCGACCAGCTCCGCGCAAATGAAGTTGCGGCGCCAATGATCGCGAACGAGCAACTCCGCATCGTCTGCAATTCCGAAAATCGCGGCTTCGGCGCCGCCAACAACCAGGCCTTCGCACTCACCGATTCGCCGTATGTGTTTCTGCTCAACCTCGATACGGAAGTCCCGCCGGGAACCATCGACACGTTGATGCAAAAGCTCACGTCGGATCCGCGGATCGGCGCCTGTGGCCCGAAGATGCTCAACGCCGACGGCACTACGCAAACGAGTGTTTACTTCAACCCACCGCGCGTCTGGCACACGATCCTTTCCCAACTGTGGCTCTATCGTTTGTTGCCGCGAAAATTGAGAGGCGAATTATTGCTCGGTTGGCACTGGAGTCACGACCGCGAACGAAGCGTTCCGATGCTCGGCGGTGCGGCAATTCTGGCAAAGCGTGAAATGATCGAGCAGGTGGGCGGCTTTAACGAACGCTTTCACATGTACGCTGAAGACAACGAATGGTGCTGGAGAATTACACAAAACAACTGGCGGCTAATGTTTGTTCCGGAAGCGATATTGCTACACCACGGCGCACAAAGCTCCGGAAAGCGCTGGACACCTGCGGATCAGATTCGAGTGAGACTCAGTGCGGGGTTCAACTTCGAACGCCAGGTTTTGCCGCGCTGGCGTTTAGCCGCCAATCAATTGGCGAACTGCGCTGTTGTGTCAGTGCAGCTCGCCGGTCGCAAGCTGCTGAGGATTCAGCATCCCGAACTGCAGGTGATCATGGAGATGCATCGCGAGCACCTCAGGCGCGCCCTAACCAACCATTGAGTAAGCCACAGATAACGCGGGTCAAGGTTTCGCGGTGGCGTTGTAGTCTTCGAGCAGCTTTTGCGCCCGAGTGCTTGGACTAATTAGCGCCAGTTTCTGCGACCAATCGTAACCGCTGAAAACACCCACGATTTCAGCATTCGAGTTATAAACCGGACTGCCCGAGAACCCGTCGCGGCTATCGATCTTCACTGACCAGTACTCCTGGTTGCCGAGCATGTAGTTGCCATAAAAGCTGCCGTGACTCACAACCTTGTCGCCATGCGGGCGCGCAATCAGAAACAACTTATCGTCCTTGACTGGGGCCGTTTGGAAGACCGGGGCTTTGGCATTCTTGGAGTTGCGGCACATCTCGAGTAGCGCGAGATCGGCTTCCTTATCGACCTTGATGACTTTAGCGCGACAACCGTCAACGTAAACTTTTACAGCCAGCTGGTCACTCGCCTTGAACCCCAGCATTACTTTTTTGGTAGTGCTCAGGTTGCCGGAGATTACGTGGTAGGCAGTCATCACCAGACCATTGCCTACCAGAAAACCAGTCGCATACCCATTGGGCCCGACATCAAACAGGACGGAAATTGCCTGTTCCAATGGGTTCTGCTCTTTCTTTGAAAATTCCAACTCCAGCGACAATGTATACCGCTCCTGTTGCTTGAGCATCCGGTTTGGGTTTTTGCTGTCAGCCAAAGACAGCGGCGCAAGCAGAAGAAGGGCGGCGATACAGGTAAGGCTGCAAAGCTTACTCTTCATCGTGACCTCCGTTCAGGTTCTCTTAATGCGTCTATCTGGAAACCAAAATCCCTGGGAAAATGAAAAAGACGGCTTTGTCGTGCGAGGGGGTACGACAAAGTAAAACTATCTGCTTTGAACGCTAGCAGGAATTATCCGGGAACAAGTCCGGAGCATTTTAGGGCGCTGCTTGCGGATACGCAATGATTTTAAAGCTGAACCGCGGAATAATCCGCCGAAGGTGTGGAGCGGCTATTTCGGAATTGTTCAGAATTGGAGTCGGAGAAGAAGAGCGGTTTCACGCAAAGGCGCAAAGACAAGACGCAAAGGCGCAAAATGGGTTCGGTCATTTTTTTCTTTGCGGCTTTGCGTCTTCTGTTTGCGCCTTTGCGTGAAACTCTGCTCACTTCACGGAGGCGTGGCGCTGCCGGGGTTCGTTGATGCGTGTGTAGTCGGGGTGAAGGTAGACGATTCGTCCCCCGACAATCGTGGCCACTGCGGCGCCAACCATCGGGCGGCCGTGAAAAGGCGTGTTCCGGCTTTTCGACTTCGACCGGTTTACATCGAAAATCCATTCGAGATTCGGATCGAGCAACGTGATATCAGCGTGAGCGTTCGCTTTCAATGAACCGCGATCAGTGAGACCGAAGATGCGCGCGGGATTCGTCGAACACATCTCCACCAGCCGTTCCAAATCGATTAACCCGGCCTGGACGAGATCAAACGCGAGACCGACTGCAGTTTCCAGACCCGTAATTCCAAATGGCGCCTGGTCGAATTCGAGGGCTTTCTCATCGGAGTGGTGTGGCGCGTGATCGGTAGCGATTGCGTCGATCGTCCCGTCTTTCATTGCTTCGTGAACAGCATCGACGTGTTCCCTGCTCCGCAATGGTGGACTCATCTTGGTGTTCGTGTCGTACTCCGCAACCGCCTCGTCTGTAAGCGTCCAATGGTGTGGAGTCACTTCGCAGGTGACGTCGAGACCTTCCTGCTTTGCACGCCGGACGGCTTCGAGTGCGCCACGTGTTGAGACGTGCGCGATGTGAACTTTCGCTTTTGTTAGTTTCGCCAGGACACAATCGCGAACAACGTCGACGTCTTCTGCCGCCGCAGGCATTCCACGCAGTCCCAGAATCAACGACCAGCGTCCTTCGTGCATCACGCCGCCCGCACTTAACGACTGATCCTGGCAGTGATCCACCAGCGTCAGATCGAAACCGCGCGCGTACTCCAACGCCCGCCGCATCATCGCGGAGGTCGGCACCGGTCGACCATCGTCCGAAACCGCGACGATCCCGGCGTTTTTCATCTCACCCATTTCCGCCAGCTCTTTGCCGTTGCTTCCCTTTGTAGTTGCGCCAATCGGAAAGACGTTGGCGAGTTTTGCTGCCTGACCTTGTTCGACAATAAATCGTGTGACTGCGGGATTGTCATTTATCGGATCTGTGTTCGGCATTGCACAGATGCTGGTCCAACCGCCCGCGACTGCCGCCGCGGCGCCGCTCGCGACAGTTTCTTTGTATTCCTGACCCGGTTCGCGCAAGTGCGTATGCATGTCGATGAAGCCTGGCGCAACGATCAATCCGGTCGCGTCGATAACGTGCGCCTGTTCGGGAACAGGCTCGCCGCGTTCGACCAAACCGACTATGCGTCCGTCTTCAATCAAGAGACTTCGACCGCCGGTGTTGACTTGCTGCGCGGGGTCGATCACATAACCATTTGCAATCAGCAGCTTCATTCGTTGGTTACCTTGCGTCTTTTGTTTTTGACTGGTGGTTTTTCCTCGACAGTTTCATGAGGACTGCCGCCGGCGAGTAGATAGAGTACCGCCATTCGCACAGCGACTCCGTTAGTCACTTGATCCAGTATCAACGAACGGCTGCCGTCCGCGATCTCAGACGAAATTTCGACGCCGCGATTCATCGGGCCGGGATGCATCACGATAGCATCGGGCGCCGCGCGCTCGAGATGTCGCGGCTGCAAACCGTAGTGAACCGCATACTCGCGCATCGACGGAAAGAACGCGTTGTCCTGGCGTTCGCGCTGAATCCTCAGAATCATCACGACGTCGGCGCCGTCAATCGCGTCTTCAAAGTGTTTCTCGATTCGCAGTCCGCTTTCAACGAGTTCTGCAAACTCTTCAGGGACGAGAGTTCCTGGTCCACCAATGCTGACGTTCGCGCCCATTTTTGTGAGCAGGTAGATGTTCGAGCGAGCGACCCGTGAATGCAGAATGTCGCCGACGATCGCGACCTTTAGCCCATTAAGTCGGCCTTTGTATTCACGAATTGTGAGCGCATCGAGCAGAGCCTGTGTCGGATGCTCGTGGGCGCCATCTCCGGCATTAATTATTGGAGCGTTGGTCATCCGTGCAAGATGTTGTGGCGCGCCGGCCATCGAATGTCGAATGACAATGCAATCAGGCGCCATCGCTTCGAGATTTCGCGCCGTGTCGAGCAGAGTTTCGCCTTTGCTGACGCTCGAAGTCGAAACACTCACGTTGACCGCGTCCGCAGACAATCGTTTCGCGGCGATCTCGAAGGACGTCCTGGTGCGTGTTGACGGTTCGAAGAAGAGATTGATGACAGTGCGACCGCGAAGCGCGGGAACTTTCTTGATCTGGCGTTTTGAAACTTCGCGAAACGTTTCCGCAGTATCGAGGAGCTGGGCAATTTCGCCTGCTTCGAGTTCGCGGATACCAAGCAGGTGGCGGCGATTGAAAGTTTGTTCCATTTTAGTCTGACACAAAAAAAGCGGCCTGTTGGCCGCTTCGTTTACGCCGTATCTGACGGCCTCTCGACGATTACCACTCCCTCTTCCTCGTCAAACTCCTGGAGCATCACCTTGATAATCTCGCTTTTCTTCGTGGGAACGAGTTTGCCGATGTAATCGGCCTGAATCGGCAACTCGCGATGTTCCTTGCCGCGATCGATCAAGACTGCCAGTTGCACACGTCTTGGGCGGCCGAAGTCGATCAACTGATCGAGTGCTGCGCGAATCGTGCGACCGGTGTAAAGCACGTCGTCGATCAGGACGATGTTGCGATTCTCGATGTCGCCGGGAAGATCTGTGCGATTAACTACCGGCTTCGCGCCGACAGTTGAAAGGTCGTCGCGATAAAGAGTGATATCAAGGACACCGACGGGCGGACGATAACCTTCGAGGTCCGCGATCTTCTGCGCCATCCGTTCGGCGAGCGGAACTCCGCGCCGCCTGATTCCAACCAGGAACAAGTCGCCGGCGCCATGATTTTCTTCAACGATTTCGGACGAAAGAC
>DASYPN010000284.1:0-12621 GCA_036006625.1 Pyrinomonadaceae bacterium
GGATTTCCGGGATATGGCGACAATCCCGTTACCTCGACTGATCCGAGAGCCTATCAGCCGGGTGGTTCGACCTTCTTCGACAACCGGGTTCGCGACAACTCTGAACACATCAGCGACGTTGCAACTCTTCTCAAAGGCAAGCACACGTGGAGATTCGGCGGCGAAGTGCGCATACAGCAGTTGAACAATGCCGCGCACTTCGATATCGGCGGTAACTTCAACTTCCGAAGTAATCAAACCGCCAACAACAATGATTTTAATCAGGGCTGGCCCATCGCCAGCCTGATCACGGGCCGACCCGAATTCTCCTTCAACAGCAACCAGACAATCGATCCGGCGCTGCGATTCTTTTCGAATGCGTTCTTCGCACAGGACGACATCAAGGTTACTCCGAAACTGACCGTCAACCTTGGTATCAGATACGACTATGGTCGTCCTCGAGAAGAGGCGCGCGGCTTCCTGCGCGGCTTCGATCCCGACACACCAAACCCTGCGGCAGGTGGTCGACTTGGAGCGATCGTCGGAGCAATCGGCCAGGGTGGGCTCCAGGCTGCAAACTTCGGACTCGTCAATCCTGACAGGACCAATTTTGGACCACGGGTCGGTTTCGCGTATTCGATAAACGACAAGACTGTAGTTCGTGGCGGATATGGGATTTATTACGCGCCTGTCATCTATAACGACTTCGGCAACACTGGATTTCTCGGCTACAGTCCAGGTTCGGTCAACATTAATGGCGGTCTCAGTGCAGGTATCACGCTCGAGAACTATCCGCCGGTACCCCAAGCCAATCCGAGCGATCAGGCGGTGGGCCAACTCGGCCGCACCGATCTGGATTTCTTCGATAAGAACTTCAAGACCGGGCGCACTGTGCAATACAGTCTCGACATACAACGGCAATTGCCATATCAGTTTGCCGTCCAGGTCAGCTACATCGGCAGTAAAGGCACGCGCCTGCGCTCTAACTTCGATCCGATCAATAAGATTCCACTGAACGCACTCAAGCTCGGCAATGAGCTGTTGACAAAGCAACTCTCCGCGGTAACGCCGGTCGAGCGACAGTTTGCGGCAAGCGTGGGAGTTCCTTTGGCTGCGAGCCCTAATGCCGTTTATCCAGGATTCGCCAACCAAACGGACGCGTTTGCTGGGACGGTCGCGCAGTCGCTCAGAGCATTTCCACAGTACGGCATTATTAACAATCGCCTGGAGAGTCAGGGGCAGAGTTTTTACAACGCCGGAAAGGTCGATCTGACGCGTCGTTTCTCGAACGGCGTACAGGGAGGACTCTCGTACACGTTCGCTAAGTTGATCACGGACGCAGGCGAGGACATCTTCGGCGATTCTCCGCTCAATGGAGTGATTCAGAATCCGTTTGATCGACACCCACTCCGATCAGTTTCACCGAATATTCCGCCGCACTCGCTCGTCTTCAACTACATCATCGAGTTGCCGTTCGGCAAAGGCAGACGCTACTTGAATCAACCGGGGTTAATGGATCGTGTTTTCGGTGGCTGGCAGTTCACTGGCATTCATCGGTATCGAAGCGGTCCGGCGCTGACTCCCGTTGTCGCCGGAGGCCGGCGAGACTTCCTCCAGCTTGCGGGTTATCTCGGAAACTTGCGACCGAATATTACGGGACAGCCGTTCTACACCGACATTCCTGCAGGTGGTGTGAACTATCGTTATCTCAATCCGGCAGCATTTTCACTCCCACCGGATTTCCAGGCTGCACCGGCATTCTCGCTCGACGGTGGCGCAACAGTTAATCCGGCCTACATCGCGTATTATTCAGATCCACAAAGATTCTTTGGTAACGCCGCCCCGACTTATGCTGGTTTGCGAGCGCAACCGTTCTTCACTGAAGATTTCAGTCTCATGAAGAAGACGAAGATTACCGAAACGACTTACCTTGAAATACGCGCTGAGTTCTTTAATCTCTTCAATCGTGGGCGCTTCGCACTGCCGAACGTCAACGTTGCTGATATCAACTATGGCATCTCTGCACGCAACGGCGACATCTTCCAGCCGCGTCGCATCCAGGTAGGCGGGAGGTTCGTCTTCTAGTTCGGATGAGCCACAAAAAGGCACAAAAAGCACAAAAGACACGAATGATTCAGGCGATCTGTTTGTGCTTTATGTGCTTTTTTGTGGCAACTGCTCAACAAGCGAAGCAGTTGGTTGATGAAGGTGTCGCGGCGTTCGATCGAGGTGACACCAATGCGGCGCGCGATGCATTTGAGAAAGCACTCGCTATCAAGAGGGATGAAGTCACGGCCCACACGTACCTCGGAATAATCGCGGACCGCGCCGGGAACTTGAAAGTGGCCGAGCTACACTTTGCAGCGGCTGTTAAGGCCGAACCTAAACGCGCATCGGCGAGGAACAACTACGGTGCGATACTGATGCGCACCGGAAGATCAAATCTTGCCGCAGTAGAATTCGAGCAGTCGCTCAAGCTCGATCCTGATCAGCCAAATGCTTTAGTGAATCTCGCACAAATTCGTTTCGCCGCGGATGATCTGCGCGCGGCTGCTGAGTTGTTCAAGCACGCTCTAACTATTAAACCCGATGTCGAAGTAGCGCGGGCGCTGACCGTAATCGAGCTGCGTCTCAAGGACTATCCCGCGGCGTCAACTTATTACCAGAGTTACGCCGCTACTGAACGCGGAACGCAAACGGCAGCCGTACGCGCCGAACTGGGCGCAGCACTGTTTGAAGCGGGACTATTGAAGGAAGCTGAAGCTGAGTTGAGTGCAGCAGTCAGTCTCAATCCGGCAGACACTGAATCGGTCGTGCGGCTGGCGCGTGTTTACCTCGCGCGTAAAGAAATACATGCTGCAGGTCGTACGCTCGAAGCAGCGGTCGCGCGTGGTAACGATCCGGCGCCTGTTTACGCCCTCCTGGCAGACGTCTACGAGCAAAGCGGTCACGTCGAAAATGCGATCCCGGCGATGCGTCTCGCGATTCAGCGTGATCCTCAGTCTGAAAAGTATCGGTTCGCGTACGCAGTTTTGTTAACAAACTCCAACGCGCCCGGCGCTGCTGTGATTCGGCTCGAGGAGGCGCTCCAGACGTTTCCTTCGTCGTCGCGTCTCTGGTTCGCACTCGGATTTGCAAACTTCAAACTCGACAAGAATGAAGAGGCTGAGCGGGCGCTGCGGAAAGCGATCGAACTCGATCCGAACTTTGCACCCGCGTTTGCTTATCTCGGTTTGATTCGGGCGAAAACTGGCGCATACGGCGAAGCGATCACGTTGTACGAAAGTGCCTTGCGTGCTGATGCAAAACTCGCGGTGGTTCATCACCTGATCGCCGATGCGATGTTGAAGCAGAATACCGACGCGAGCATCGTCGAGAAACATCTGCGGCAGGCGGTGACGATGGATCCGACATTCACGCCGGCGCGTCTATCACTCGGCAAACTCTTCATGCGTGCTCAGCGATGGTCCGAAGCTGTCGTCGAGCTGGAGCAGGTAGTGAAGCTCGATCCGAGCGTGCCCGAAGCTTATTACCAACTCGGCCTCGCCTACGGCCGGCTCAAACGTAGCACTGATGCACAGACCGCAATGGCCACCTTCAAACGACTCAGCGATGCCGAGAAGAAACGCGAGGACGAGGACCTGCGAGAAGTCGTGAAGAGATTAAGCAACGTGCGCTTTTGAATCCGTGTTATCCGTGGCTCAAATATGAAAAGACGTCAATTCTTACGAGGTACAGCGGCGGTTAGCGCCGGCATTCTGGTGGAGCGCGCCGGGGGTTTTGCGCGTTCCTCAGTTGCTGCTGATTCGCGTATCGAGGTTCTGCTCGGCGAAGAGATCGGCACGATCAATCCCGACATCTATGGTCATTTCGCCGAACACCTCGGTGGCGTGGTCTACGACGGCATCTGGGTTGGTGAAGACTCCAGGGTGCCAAACACGGGCGGCATTCGTAATGCGCTCGTCGAGCACCTGAAACGTATCAAGGCTCCCGTGATCCGCTGGCCGGGTGGCTGCTTCGCCGACAGTTATGACTGGCGCGACGGTGTTGGACCACGCGCTCGTCGCCCGAGACGCACAAACTTCTGGGCCGATGCGCCTGAATGGCCCAAGACCGTCACTGATGGTCCATGGAAGTTTGAAACGAATCACTTCGGCACGAACGAGTTCCTGCGCTTCTGCCAGTTGTCCGGCGCTGAAGGTTATCTTGCTGCCAATGTGCGCGGGCTCACCGCGCAGGCGTTTTACGAATGGATCGAATACTGTAATTCGCCCACGGGTTCGACCACCGGAGCCGAACGTCGCGCCGCTAGTGAAACGCCGAGCCGCGATCCGTACGGCGTGAAGTATTGGGGCATCGGCAACGAGTCATGGGGCTGTGGCGGAAATTTCACTCCCGAAGAATATTCAGTTGAATACAGACGTTTCACTGCCGCTGTTCCGCGTTATGGCGTCGATCTGAGCTTTATCGCTTCGGGATCGAACGGCGGCGACTCGAACTGGACTCGCGGATTCTTTTCGAGAATAGCTGAAAAGAATCGCGGCTTGTTCAATGGCATTTACGGCTTTGGTCTGCATCATTACGCGTGGAACCTCGGTTTCGGCAAGACGAACGACTGGTTCGCCGCGAAGGGCGATGCGGTTAAGTTCACCGACGCCGAGCACTACGAGCTGCTACACGAAGCGGATCGGATGGAGTCGCTCATCAACGAGCATTGGACCATCATGGGTGAATACGACCGGCAACATCACGTCAAGCTGGTCGTCGATGAATGGGGCGCGTGGTACAAGCCGGGGTCCGAGCTCAACCCGACTCATCTGCTGGGACAACAGTCGACCATGCGCGACGCGCTTCTTGCGAGTCTCACGCTCGACACGTTCAATCGTCACGCGGATAAAGTCGCGATGGCGAATGTCGCTCAGCTAATCAACTGTCTGCACTCGCTGTTCCTGGCCCATGAAGATAAGTTCATCGTCACGCCGACGTTTCATGTGTTCGAGATGTTTATGCCGCACATGAATGCGCGTTCTGTAAGGACCATCTTCAGCGCCCCCGAGGTGCAATACACCCGCGTCGATAAGCCGGCGGAGTTCTGGGGGTTGTCGGGTTCTGCATCCGTGAATGGCAAGCAATTGACGTTGACGGTAACGAATCCGCACCTGAGCGAAACACGCGAAGCGGAGATTGCAGTGCGCGGAGCACGAGCCACCGCCGTTCGAGCACAGGTATTGTCGATGCCCGACGTCCACGCTCACAACTCGTTCGATAATCCGAACGCCGTGCAACCGCGCAACGAGCAGATCGCAGTCACGACCGGAGCCATCGCATTTCGTTTTCCCCCAGCGTCCGTGACGCGTCTTCAG
This sequence comes from Pyrinomonadaceae bacterium, assembly GCA_036006625.1. Classification (GTDB taxonomy): domain Bacteria; phylum Acidobacteriota; class Blastocatellia; order Pyrinomonadales; family Pyrinomonadaceae; genus PSRF01. The sequence goes on from DASYPN010000284.1 coordinate 5,343, forward strand.
ATCGCGCTTGATTGAAGAGGCTCTGAGCGCCAACGGCGCGAAATATGATAGCCAGGGGCAAGCACCGAGCGCAGCGAGGCGCGTCGCCCCTGGTTAGCATTAAATAATTTGATGCGAGCACTGAAAGTGCGAAATATCATCGTCGGCTATTTCGCTCTTTCAGAGCTCTTACGGTTCTTTTGTGCTGGATCCAGGGGCGACGCGCTTCGCGCTTGCCCCTGGCTGTTATATTTCGCGCCGTTGGCGCTGTCATTTTTCGCCCCGTTGGCGTTGTCATATTCCGCGCCGTTGGCGCTGTGAAACAATATGTTCTGGGAAGAGCGTTGGCATCCGTTACGCGAGGAGTGGGTAATCATTGCCGCTCACAGGCAAAACCGGCCCTGGAGTGGTGAGACGATTGAGCACAACGACGGCCCTCTGCCCGAGTACGTCGCGGATTGTTACCTCTGTCCCGGAAACACGCGCGTCAGCGGTGCGCGAAACGACAACTACACCACCACATTCGTCTTCGACAACGATCATCCCTGCGTCGGGTTTGAAGCACCACAAACATTGCAACCGCCTCCCGGCATTTATCGCAATCAACCCGCGACAGGAATCGCGCGCGTCGTCTGCTACAGCCCGAATCACAGCCTCGCACTCGCTGAACTCGAGCCGAACGCGATCAAAGAATTATTGGAAGTTTGGCAGAACCAATATCGAGATCTTAGTGCTCGTAAAGAAATCAAGCACGTCCTGATCTTTGAGAACAAAGGCGAAGCAGTCGGCGTTTCAAATCCACATCCGCACTGCCAGATCTACGCAACAAACTTCGTCTTCAAAACGATCGAGACTGAAGTGCGCGCGAGTCAACATCATTTCGCAGAAACCGGTCGCGTACTCTTTCAAGATGTGATTAGCGCGGAGAAGGAAGATGGTCGCCGCATCATCTGCGAGAATGAGTCGGCGATTGCGTTCATTCCCTACTTCGCGCGATATGCTTACGAGGTCTTTGTGGCACCCAAAGCGACGCATCCAGGTATCGCCACGTTAAGCAAAGATGAACTCCGTGACTTCGCCGCGCTACTCAAGCAAGTTCTGGTGAAGTTCGATAATCTTTGGCAAATGCCCTTCCCTTACGTAATGCCGCTCCATCAGGCGCCGACCGACGGGGGCGACTATTCGAGTTTCCATTTCCACATCGAGTTTCATCCCCCGCTGCGTCGTCCAAATCTCCTGAAGTACCTCGCCGGACCGGAAATCGGCGGGGGTAACTTTCTTTCGGATACTGCGCCGGAAGAAAAGGCCGCTGAACTGCGCGCACAATCAGACACGCACTACAAACACGGGCCGCAGGAGCAGTTATGATCGACGCCAGCACTCTACTTGGTCCAATTCGCCGGATTCACGAAAGAGTCCGCGATGCTGTCGTGGCAGAATGCGAGCGCGCCCAATTGGAACAGCTCGCCGCAGTTTCCGACGATGAATCCGAGGGCGACACAATCTACGCGATCGATCGCGTCAGTGAAGATCTGCTTGTCGAGTTATTTGAACAGGAACTGGCGAGCATTGCACCACTGGTTTTGATTGCTGAAGGAATTGAGCATGGCCGGCTGGTCTTGCCGCGAGGTGCAACAGAAAAGGACGCAGTGTGGCGTGTGATCGTCGATCCGATCGACGGCACTCGCGAGGTGATGTATCAGAAGCGCAGTGCATGGGTACTCACCGGAGTCGCACCGAATCGTGGCGAAGACACAAACCTGCAGGACATCGAGCTTGCAGTTCAAACAGAAATACCGTTGCTGAAGCAGCATCTCTGCGACACGCTGTGGGCCATCCGCGGTAATGGCGTTGGGGGCGAACGTTTTGATCGTATAAGGGGAGAACGAAAGCCACTCGCGCCGCGTCCTTCGCGGGCGACGACAATCCGGCACGGATTTGCGATGGTCGCGCGCTTCTTCCCGGGTGCGCGTGATGAACTTGCGGCGATCGATGAGGAGATCGTTCAGGGTGCGCTTGGACCAGTCGAACCGGGAAAAGCGCATTGTTTCGAGGATCAATATCTGTCGTCGGGTGGGCAACTCTACGAGTTGATGATGGGTCACGATCGATTTGTCGCCGATCTGCGTCCGCTTGTGGAGTCAGTCTTGAATCGTCGTGGAATCGTGCTGGGCATTTGTTGTCATCCGTATGACGTGTGCACGGAGTTGATTGCGCGCGAGGCGGGCGTCATCGTCACAGATGCGCATGGTGATCTGCTGCGGGCACCGCTCAGAGTCGAGCCCGATGTGACGTGGATTGGTTACGCGAATGAAGCTATTCGCCGTGAGATCGAACCATTCTTGCGCGAAGCGCTGAAAAAACGTGATTTCTAAAAGGTTTTGAAACAGGAATTACAGGATGACCGGTTATGAAATTGTCAGCGGCGACACTCGTGGACTGGACGATGTGTCGAGCTTCATTGAGACGATCAGCGGAATAGAAACGCTCTTTGAAAGTGAATCGGAGTTGACGATCGCGCGCGCGCCAGGACGGCTTGATGTGATGGGAGGTATCGCCGACTACTCAGGATCGCTCGTGCTCGAGTTGCCAATATCGGAAGCGACCTTCGTCGCATTGCAAAAAGACGATTCGCGGAAACTCACGCTTGTCAGCCTCGTGGATGACAAGACGCTGAGTCGCGAGATGTCGTTGTCGGACCTCGATCGTGACGATGAGCCGATTGAGTACGACGAAGCGCAACGATATTTCAAGCATCACTGGTCCGCTTACGTCGCAGGCGTGTTCCTGGTGCTGAGTCGCGAACTGGGAGTGCGTTTCGATCACGGGGCGCGTCTATTAATCTCGTCGCGTGTACCTGAAGGCAAGGGCGTCAGCTCATCTGCGGCGCTCGAAGTTGCGACGATGAGTGCGGTAGCAGCGGCGTTTGACATCAAGATTGGTCCGCGAGAGCTCGCGCTCTTGTGCCAGCAGGTTGAGAACCTCGTTGTGGGTGCGCCGTGCGGTGTGATGGACCAGATGACTGCGGCGTGTGGAGAAGCGAATCACCTGCTATCCCTGATCTGCCAGCCGGCTGAGTTAAAGGGTTCGATCAAGTTGCCGGAAGATCTGGCGGTGTGGGGACTGGATTCCGGAGTGCGTCATTCGATCGGCGCTGGAGATTACGGATCCGTTCGTGCGGGAACGTTCATGGGTTATCGCATCATCGCGGATCTCACCGGATTCGCTGCGACGCAGAGCGGCGCGCAAGTCGTGATTGATGATCCTCGGTGGGGTGGTTATCTCGCAAACGTGTCGCCGTCCGAGTATGAAGAAAGGTTTGCGGCGCACATGCCGGAGAGTTTGAGTGGCGATGAATTCATCGTGCACTACGGCGGAACGACGGATCACGTGACGAAAGTCGAGCGCGAGCGCAGATACGCGGTTCGCGCGCCGACGGAACACGCGATTTACGAGAGTTCAAGAGTAAAGAAGTTTGCGGAGTTGTTGGACAAGCAGGCGGTGCGGTCGAGTTTGGGAGACAAGATGGCGATGGGCGAGTTGATGTACGCGTCCCATGACAGCTACTCGGCGTGTGGCCTGGGTTCGCATGGCACTGACTTGCTCGTCGGCCTCGTTCGATCGTACGGCGCCGACCAGGGACTGTTCGGAGCAAAGATCACCGGGGGTGGCAGCGGCGGCACCGTTGCTGTTCTGGGCAGCAGCGATGCTGAACCAGCGGTGCTCGATCTGGCTCATCGCTATGCGGCAATGATGGGCCACGAGCCATACATCTTCCGCGGCTCTTCTCCCGGCAGCGCGGCGTTTGGAAAGTTGTTAGTTAGAAGGAAGTGAATAGGACCTATAGGACCTATATTTAAAAATGACAATCCTAATTACAGGCGGGGCGGGTTACATCGGCAGTGTTACGACAGAGTTACTGCGCGCGCGTGGCGAGCAGGTTGTTGTTCTCGATAACCTCTCGCGCGGCTATCGCGATGCGGTCGACCCTACGATTCCCTTCTACGAGGGCAACGTCGGCGATCGCGAACTGGTCGCACGCATCGTACGCGAGCACGACATCAATGCGTGCATTCACTTCGCTGCGTTCGCGTATGTCGGTGAGTCAGTCACTGAGCCGGCTCTTTACTACGAAAACAATGTCGCACAGGGTATCAATCTGCTCGGCGCACTAGTGAAAGCAGGTGTGCGCCAGTTCGTGTTCTCTTCAACCTGCGCCACTTACGGCGAGCCACAGCAGATTCCGATCGACGAAACACACCCGCAACTGCCGACCAATCCTTATGGTTGGTCCAAGCTCTTCGTAGAGCGCATCCTCGCCGATTATGACCGTGCTTACGATCTGAAGTTTGTTGCGCTGCGTTACTTCAACGCATCGGGTGCGAGTCCGGATCGAGGCGAACGGCACGAACCCGAGACTCACCTGATCCCGCTCGTGCTGCAGACAGCGCAGAAAAAGCTCGATCACGTCACTGTTTTCGGAGACGACTATCCCACACACGATGGCACGTGTGTGCGCGATTACATCCACGTCAGCGATCTTGCCGATGCGCACGCACTCGCGCTCGGCTATCTGCGCAACGAGGGTTTGTCGACGGCAATCAATCTCGGCAACGGCGCAGGCTATTCCGTGCTCGAAGTCATTCACGCAGCGCGCGAGATAACACAAAAAGATATCCCGATGGAGGTCGAAGGACGACGCGCGGGCGATCCTTCGCATCTCGTCGCCGATTCTTCAAAAGCTCGGTCAGTTCTCGGCTGGCATCCGCAGCATGCGGAGCTGTCGACGATTATCAGTTCCGCCTGGGAATGGCACACAAAGAAGGGTATTTGAATCCAGTTAATCCTGAAATCCTGTCAAAATTTAGACAGGATTTCAGGATTAGCAAGATTTGCATGATGCACGTAATGACACGAAATCTTACTGGCGCGATCTGTCTCCTGTTACTGATCGTGCCCGCGATAATCGCGCAAACTCCAGTCCACGATCGCATCCAGCGCGAGGCGGAAGAGTTTCGTCTGGAGGACGTTCGCCTGCTCGATGGACCATTCAAGCATGCGATGATGCGCGATGCGGAGTATCTGCTGCGCCTCGATCCGGATCGATTGTTGAGTGGCTTCAGAAAGGAAGCGGGTCTCAAACCAAAAGCGGAAAGTTATGGCGGTTGGGAGTCGATGAATATCGCCGGGCATTCACTCGGCCATTATCTTTCTGCCTGCGCGCTCATGTTTGCGGCCACCGGCGACGCACACTTTCGCGAACGAGTGAACTACATCGTTGCCGAGCTCGACGAATGCCAACGCGCGAACGGCAACGGTTACGTCGCCGCGATTCCAAATGGGAAGAAGATCTTTCAGGAAGTCTCTGCCGGCGACATTCGCGTGCAACCCTTCGACCTCAACGGAGGCTGGGTGCCGTGGTACAACCTGCACAAACTCTTCGCGGGACTGCTGGACGCTCATCGCTATCTTCAAAGCACGAAAGCTCTTGCCATTGCAGTCAAACTTGCCGATTGGGCCGATACAACCGTTGCAAAGCTTACCGAAGACCAGTTTCAGCGCATGCTCAGTTGTGAACACGGCGGAATGAACGAGGTGCTCGCCGAGCTCTACGCTCGCACTGGCAACGAAAAATACCTCCAACTCTCTCGACGGTTCCATCACAAGGCAGTGCTCGAGCCGTTGGCGCGCCGTGAAGATCGCTTGCAGGGACTGCATGCAAACACGCAAATTCCAAAACTGATCGGACTGGCACGCCGTTACGAATTAACACTCGACGAAAACGATAAGACTGCGGCTGAGTTTTTCTGGCAGCGCGTGGTCCGTCACCACTCGTATGTTAACGGCGGCAACAGTGATGGCGAGCACTTCGGCCCACCTGACAAACTCAACGATCGACTCAGTCAGAACACGTCTGAAACGTGTAACACCTACAACATGCTCAAGCTGACGCGTCATCTTTTCGAGTGGCATGCTTCGGTTGAGTATGCCGATTACTACGAGCGCGCGCTTTATAACCACATTCTCGCGTCACAGGATCCGGACGACGGCATGGTCTGTTATTACGTGCCGATGAAAGCCGGTTCGAAGAAGATCTATTCGAAACCCTTTGACAGCTTCTGGTGTTGTGTCGGGACGGGAATGGAAAACCATGCGAAGTACGGCGAGGCCATCTACTTTCACAACCCCGACAGTCTTTGGGTCAATCTTTTCATTCCGTCGGAGCTCAAGTGGCCTGAGAAGGGTGTGTCGCTCAGACAGGAAACTCGTTATCCGGAAAGTGACAAAATAAACTTCACGGTTAAGACGCAAAGGCCGGCGAACTTTTCCTTGCGTCTACGCTATCCGGGTTGGGCCACCGACGGCGTCAGTGTCGCAGTCAACGGGCGACCTGAAACAGTGAGTGCCAGACCGGGCAGCTTCATCGATATCAAGAGGACCTGGAAAACGGGTGATCGTGTTGAGCTAACGATTCCAATGTCACTCAGGCTCGAAACGATGCCTGACAATCCTAACCGCGTCGCAATTCTTTATGGTCCAACCGTGCTTGCAGGCGATCTAGGCGCTGAAGACAACTCGCTCAGCGTTCGCCTCGCACCCGTGTTGATGACCGCAGATCGCAAACCATCTGAGTGGCTGAAGCCAGTCGCAAACGAACCACTGACGTTTCGCACAATCAATTCAGGAAGACCCGACGACATCACGCTCTATCCGTTCTACCGAATGCATCACAAGACTTATGCAGTCTACTGGGATTTGCTGAACGAACGGCAGTGGGTTGAGCACGAAGCTAATTACAAGAAAGAGTTGGAACGTGTACGCCGGCTAGAAGCGTTGACTGTTGACTTTGTTCAACCCGGGGACGCGAAGGTCGAAAGCGAGCACAACCTGCAAGGCGAACGCATGGACTCAGGCGAGAATCAGGGTCGCAACTGGCGACACGCGCGCGCTGGTGGATGGTTGTCGTTCGATCTGAAAGTCTTGACTGATGCGCCAGTGTTGCTCGTGTGTTCCTACTGGGGCAGTGAAACTGGACCACGAACGTTTGACATTCTCGTCGACGGGGTCAAAGTTGCCACGCAATCATTACAAAATAACAAACCCGGTGAATTCTTCGACGTGACGTACGCAATTCCGCAAGACGTCACGCGCGGCAAGAACAAAATCACCATTCGATTCTCGGGCCAGCCCGGCAACATGGCCGGCGGATTCTACGGCGTGAGAATTATTAGAAAAGAATAATCTGCGTAATCTGTGGATAAGGAAGGATCCTAATGTTGTCACTGCGAAGAGTAGTTCA
>DASYPN010000285.1:0-6792 GCA_036006625.1 Pyrinomonadaceae bacterium
TTTGCAGATTTCAAGGCGGACAAGGGCGCTCGATGCTGTTCCGCAACTTCGCCCATCACCTTAAACTCGATGGCTTGTTGCCGGCGTTGGTTATAACGTTCGATCGCCTCTGCGAATGCGACTACGGCGTCAAAGCGAAACACATTGACATCGCCCGCCAGCATTACCTCTCGCGGCTTCTTGTGTCCGTTAGTTTCAGCTCTAACCCTACCTTGCGGTACTCCATTGTGGACCACCGCCCAACTCTTACCGAAACTCTTTTCATAATGCGCAGCCATCTCACGCGAGACTGCGAACCTCGTGCCGGCGCGATCGATGGCTTCACGCAGCAAACGACGGCGCCAGCGGGAGTATGGCAACTGGTGACACTCGTGATGCCCCTGCCAGTCGTCCATCACGTAAAAGACGAGATTTAGTTCTGGATATCGTTTGTGTAATGCAAGTGCGGCCGACAGTATCCACGGAGTAACCGGCACCACCAGCAGGTTCCTGATCGAATTTTTTTCGACGACGTCGCAGAGCAATCGCACAGCCTCACGCGCGGCCGCAAATTGCTGGACCTTCAACAAAGGATAGGAAGCGCTGTTATTGAGCCAACGCGGTCGTGCCGGTGAAGGCAGCAGCACCGATTGCGCTATCTGCTTGTCTGGAGCCGCTGCGATGTTACGGGGATGCGCGCTCCACAGTTTCTCACTCGGAAAGCCGCTGAACAGGTTGTAGAGCGTCTCGCCAAACCCGCTCGCATAACCCACGGGATAATCAGCGACGATCAGTGTGGGCAGTGTGGGTTTCATCAGCGAAGATCCGTGGCCCAAACACACGACAAGAATCCACGAAGGCGACCACTCCAGGCCCGCGGCAAATCAGGTCTTGATAACCCATGTCGCAAGCTCGCCAGCTCACTCAAGAACTGGACCGACGCCCAAAGACCGATGTGCCCCAACGCAGCGTACCGGTTCTTACCCATCGTGATCGTCAGTATCCCAAATCGCGCTCGCATAGAAAGGTACTGATGCTGATCCAACTGTTCCCGGCCGCTGGGTGACTGATGATGAACGCACTTCGCAGCCGGCACATAAAACACTTTCCACTTCCGGCTCAAACGGTAACCAAGGTCGAGATCCTCACCCGGTGAGCTCCCCGTGAAGAACGATGCAAAGCCGCCGACAGATTCGAATGCATCTCGCCGCACCGCACTGTTGCCACCGCCGATCCACTCGCACGGAATTGGCTGTTCGGCTGTCGTCGGAAATCCATTTGGGAGTGCGGCGCCGATCAATTTGCCGGGTCTAAATCCCTCTTCCTTCCCATGCAACAAGCGCCTGTAGAGACGCCAGAAGAACGTCGGCGTCGCCAACGGTTGATTGGTGAGCCTCCCCATCGTGGCCGCCACCGACGGATCGGCCCAGATCGGTTTGAATAGTTCTTCAACCCAATGTGGATCAACCTCAACGTCGTCGTCGATCAAAAGCAGGTTGTCATGTCGCGCCTGGACGATCGCGAAATTGCGTTGGCGCGCGCAGTTTCGTTCCGGGTAATGAAAGTAACGAACGTTAAATCCTGCTTCGCGCCACCGAGGCTCGTTCGTCACCGCCAGTGTTTCTGAGTCACTACCGCAATGAACGACAACGGCTTCGGCAACACGGATCGTCTGCTTTGCGAGACTCTCAAGACATAACCGCAGCAACTCGGGTCTGCCGACCGTCGCGATTATTGCCGATACAGGTTGCGTCATTCGACTCGCTTCATCCAAAAACTGGAAGCAGGATTGTCTGCCTTCGGCCACAGACGCGCTGCCGCTTCACCGTGTTCGAGACACAGCCAATAATTCGCTAGCTGTGGCGCAAAGGTTTTGTTGAAGGAGAGAAAAGCTTCGAGCAGGTACTGTTCATTCAGCGCGAGCCGGCGGTTGATGAGCCATTCGGCTGGATAATCGTGCGGAAAAAAGATGTCGTGCACGTGCACCCAAACTTCAGGCGCAAGACGCGGCAAGATTTCGAGAAACTCGAAACAGACGTCGCTGCGAAACTTGACCGTGTGACTCGAATCGATGAAGAGAATGTCGTTGGCTTCGAGACTCGAGAAGAAATCAACGCTCAACTCCTCGACCCGTTTTTGAATTAACTCGACGTTCCGCTCTGAACCGTTGAGTCGCTCCGGGTAGGGCTCGACGCAAACAAGTTTTCCTTGGCGGTTCGCTGCCAGTGCTTTGGCTGCGATTTGTGTTGAATATCCACCACCGATCTCGATGATTCGCTGGGGCTGCAGGTGGCGGATGAGCGCGTAGTAAACAGCGGCGTCGAGTCCACTGAAATAACCGTTGTCGAAATCGAAGTCGAGTTGACGCAATTCGTCACGATACTTTGCAAGTTCGTCAACAAGCGCTAGCTGTTCCTCGGAGCGGAAGTCTATGCCGGGATAAGTGCGACGCTGGGTGATCTGTTCGTTGGTGATCGAGCGGAAATCCGGAAGCGGTTCGTAATAGTGGATGGGCCGGATGTGATAGCCCCAACGATCGGCAAGGTCAGGACGACTCTGGGCCAGGAACAAAAGATGATGTGCAACTCGCGCCGGAACCGTCCTGAAAAGGGCGAGCGCGGTGCGATCCAGGAGAGACTTCACGTTGTTCGGCTTTGCCCTAAAAGCGCCAAAGGCGCGAAATATGATAGCCAGGGGCAAGCGCGAGCGAAGCGAGGCGCGGTGCGATCTAAGGAGCCTTCACGTTGTTCGGCTTTGCCCTAAAAGCGCCAAAGGCGCGAAATATGATAGCCAGGGGCAAGCGCGAGCGAAGCGAGGCGCGTCGCCCCTGGGAAAAACCAAAACTCGTCCGTGAAGCTCTGAAAGAGCGGCATAATCACCGATGATATTTCGCACTTTCAGTGCTGCGCCGCTACTTTTTTATTATTACCAGGGGCGACGCGCTTCGCGCTTGCCCCTGGCTTTCATATTTCGCGCCTTTAGCGCTCAGGCTGTGTGACGCAATTATCACAAATGATAGACGTCGCGCATCCATTCAGCCGTCAGTCGCATTCCGTCTTCGAGACTGTAAGAGTTCTTGTGGTCCAGGTCACGGACGGATTTCGACGTGTCCACCTGCTTGAGCTTCGTCGTTAAGATCTCCGAGTCGGCATAGTGCACGAGAGAACGATTGGCCCCGGTTACTTTCAACACGACGTCAGACAGCTCTTCGATCGTGTGCAGGTCGTTGCCGCCAATGTTGTATGTCTCACCCGCACGGAAGTTGTTCGTGATGTTTGCGAGCGTCCGCACGGTGTCTGCGAGATACGTTGACGTGCGCGAGTGTCCGCGGAAGACAGTCCACGGCAACCCGTGCAAGGCGCAATACAGAAACCGGCAGTTCACCGATCGATAGGGACTGTAAAACTCACCCGGCCCGTATGTATTGAACAATCGCACCACCACGCTCTCGGAACCATACTGCGCTGCCGAATTCCGAATCTGCATCTCGTTAACCCACTTCGTCATCGCGTAGTCGTTGAGCTGCTTGATCTCATACTCATCCATCACAGTCTCGAGCATGATCTCAGGCCAGTCACCGTAAACTTCCGATGACGAGAAGTGTATGAGACGAAATCTCAACGACTCCTGAAGCCGGATAATATTCTTCGTGCCGATTGCATTCGTGCGCCAAAGCGTCTCATAAAAATCCTCACCGTTCCAACGTCCGAATTCCGCGGCGCAGTGATAGACGTAATCAAACGGCCCACACCGTTCGAAGACACGCTCAATCTGGCGAAAGTCTCCCACGTCACAACGCGCATACAGCGGCACTTCAACGTCTGTGCGCAGACTAAAGCCGATCTCATCTGCCTGATGATGAAGATCGCAGGACACGACGTGATGCCCACGCTTGCGGAGCTCCGCGATGAGACCAGCTCCAACGGTGCCAAGCCCGCCCGTTACGAGTATGCGAAAAGAGTTAGACATCGCTAACCGAACCGTGCGAACTACTCCACGCGTAGGCTCTCAACCCGACCTTGCCGAACCAGTGATCCAATTTTCGACCTCCATAAACCTCGGTTTCGGCAATCTCAAATTGATATATGTGTGGAACAAGCTCGAGCTGGTCCCGAAAATTCTTCAGATAAATCTCTAATTGATATGGACCATACAAAAGAGGCAATGACTCAATCGTGAATCCCAGCTCACAAACCTCACCGGCTTCCAAAGGCGCCGCGGTTGCAAAGTCCCTGAAATCCAGACTCGCCAGTCGACGTGATTCCAATGTGAGAATAGAAACAAACAGGACGGGATCAGGTATCGCGACTTTGGGAATGAACTTGACGCTGATGCGAACCGGATCGAACGTCTTGATGACAGGACTGCTCTCGGATCTGATTTCGACTGAAGTTACTCTGAACGTCGGGGTCTCTACGATCTCATCCTGAGGTTCGCCACCGATCTGGGCGAGATATTGATCGATCGTCTCATTCGCCTCACCCTGCGCTACCAACTTTCCATGGTCGATCACCACGGCTTGTTTGCAGATGTTCCGGAGTGCCGACATGTTATGACTGACAAACAGAATCGTGCGCCCGTGCTTTCCAATCTCACTCATCCGCTGAAAGCACTTCTTTTGAAAGAGGGCATCGCCAACAGCTAAGACTTCGTCGACGATCAAAACTTCCGTTTCCATGTGCGCGGCAACAGCAAACGCCAGACGCATGTACATGCCCGTCGAGTAACGTTTCACGGGTGTATCGATGAATTTCTCAACTTCGGCGAAGGCGACAATCTCATCGAACTTGCGACCGATCTCGGTCTTGCGCATGCCGAGTATCGCGCCGTTGAGAAAAACGTTTTCACGGCCAGTCAGTTCAGGATGAAAACCGGTACCGACCTCCAGCAACGAGCCTACACGTCCATAGACTCTTGCTCGTCCTCGCGTTGGTTTGGTGATGCGCGAAAGAATCCGGAGCAGCGTGCTCTTCCCTGCTCCGTTGCGACCGACGATCCCAACGACCTCGCCGGAGTCGATCTCGAACGAGATATCGTCGAGCGCCCAGATGTAGGTATCGTCAATTGAGACTTGAGCGTCAGGTGGGTGATGACCGTTGGAGTTATCCCCGCCATTTCGCGACGCGCGAAGACGTCGAAACGGCGCGGTGGCGGCGTCAGTGATTACATCACGCAGCGCCTTGTAGCGCTCGTATGGCGCGCCAATTCGATATTGCTTGCTCAACCCTTCGCAGCGGATCGCGAGATTCGACATCAGACAATATCGGCGAACTGCTGCTCCAGGCGACGGAAGTAGTGCAGACCACCTACGAGAAGCGTTAACACCACGATTACGGAGATTAGCAGCGGCAGTCCCGGCGTTTCGGGTTTACCAAGCAAGGCCCAGCGAAATCCATCGACCACGCCTACCATCGGGTTGAGTGCGTAAATAAGTCGCCACTTCCCCGGAACGATCGAACTGGGATACGCAACAGGCGTCGCAAATAACCACACCTGAACCAGGAAGCTGAGCGTGTAGCGTACGTCGCGGTATTGCACATTCAACGCCGAAAGCCAGAGACCAATGGCCAACGCAGCCATCACCGCCAACACAACCAGAGCAGGCACAGCCACAATCTGCCAACCTGGAACGATGCCAAAGAACACCATCATCAACAGCAGAATGACGAATGCAATCGCAAAGTCGACGAGACCACCAAGCACTGCAGAAATGGGCACCACCAGTCGAGGAAAATAGACTTTGGTAATGAGGTTCTGATTCCCCACCAGACTGTTACTTGATTCTGTCAAAGCGTGTGAGAAGAGTTGCCACGGCAGCAGCGCACAGAAAGTAAAAACAGGATATGGAACTCCATCAGACTTTACGCCGGCCAACCGTCCAAAGAACACACTAAACACAACCATCATGAACAAGGGTTGAACGATAACCCAGATGATTCCGAGCACCGTCTGCTTGTACCGCACCTTGATATCGCGCCAGGTGAGGAAATAGAGAAGCTCGCGATAATCCCAAAGCTCTCGCAGACCGATTGATGGCCAGCGAGTCGAGGGTTCGATGTTAAAGACAGGGACGCTTTGCACGCCTTTTAACTCTTTCTCTGTGCAACCTCTGTGTTCTCTGTGACTCTGTGGTTGTTGTAACTCGGATTACTATAACCACGGAGACACAGAGAACACAGAGGTTGCACAGAGAAGGCTATCTACGCTTTTTCGTAATACTTCTGCCCGTAATAACTCTGGTAGTAGTAATAATCGTGCGAATGAAGGTTGACGTTGTTCAGCACCACGCCGAAGATCTTTGCGCCAACATCGTTCAGCAACTGCTTGGATCGCCGCACGATGTGTCGCGAGCTCTTGCCACCATGAACCACAAGCAACACGCCATCAACCATCGACGAGATCAGCACACCATCGGTGAAAGAACTAACCGGCGGCGAGTCGACAACGACGTGCGTGTAGTTCGCCTGAAGTACGGTCATCAGCCTGCGCATCTGATCCGACCCCAGGAGCTCAGCGGGATTCGGTGGTATCGGACCGGAAGTCAAAACGTTCAGGCCGCTCTCTTCGTCGTGTCGCACCATCGTCAGCATGTCGTCTTCCGAAGTCTCACTCGAAAGAATCGAGCTAAGACCTTCCTGACCACGCATCTCGAAGATTGACTGTAGCCGTGGTCGCCTCATGTCGGCGTCGACTATCACGACACTCGCGCCGGTTTGGGCCAAACTTACCGCCGTGTTGACTGCCGTCGTCGTCTTTCCTTCACCGGGAAGGCTCGAAGTAACGAGCAACGATCTCGGCGCGCGTCCCGCAGTC
>DASYPN010000286.1:0-11677 GCA_036006625.1 Pyrinomonadaceae bacterium
GTCGCCCCTGGTACCAAATAATAATTTGAACTGAGCACTGAAAGTGCGAAATACCATCGCTGTTTATTACGCTCTTTCAGAGCTCGGCATCTATTACGTTTTTATCCAGGGGCGACGCGCCTCGCTTTCCTCGGCGCTTGCCCCTGGCTATCATATTGCGCGCCTTTGGCGCTCCTCAGACTGATTTCGAGCCTTTGAGACCACCCATCAGCTGGCGAGCAACAGATTACTGCTGAAACGTTCCTGTGAGTCGAGCCACGTGCGCGATAGTTCGAAATCTGTTTGACCGGCGAGCGCGCGGATGCCGTTTATGTCGTACTTGTAGGAATTCTCGGTGTGGATTAGTTCCCCCGCACCAAACTCGATTTCGAGATCGAGCTTCTCAATGCGCACGCTCTGATCGAGCAGGCTCTCGATATAAATCTCGATCCGCCCGACGTCTTCGTTATAAAAAGCGCGGTGACGGAAGTTGTGCAAGTCGAATGTACCATTCAACTCGCGATTGATTCGCGCCAGCACGTTGAGATTGAACGCCGACGTCACGCCCAATGCGTCGTTGTAAGCCGCTTCCAACACTGCCGGATCTTTCTTGAGGTCGGCGCCCAGCAAAAGCGCGTCACCTTTGTTGAGCACGCTTCGCATCGCGCGCAGGAAACGTAGTGCTTCATCGAGATCGAAGTTACTGATGTTTGATCCGAGAAAGAGCGCGAGCGTTCGCGCGCGTGGTTTCTTTCCGAGCTCGGCGAGACCGGCAAAATAATCTGCCGCATACGCCTCGATCGTTAGACGCGGGTACGACTGCAAAAGGATTCGTGAACTACTCTCCAGCGCTGTCGCCGAAATGTCGACAGGCATAAACAACAGTTCCTGCTGACCTCGCAAAAGCGCCTCGATGATCAGGCGCGTCTTTGACGCACTGCCACTGCCCATCTCAACCAACGTCTTGTGCCCGTCAAGGGCGCCGACGATCTGGTCGGAATACTTTTGCAGTATCTCGTTTTCAGCGCGTGTTAAGTAGTATTCAGGCAGGAGGCAGATGGCTTCGAAAAGCTGCGAGCCCAGTTCGTCGTAAAAATACTTCGGCAAAAAGCGCTTGGGTTCTGCCGACAAACCCTTGCGCACATCTTCCGCGAGGCCCGTCAACGGATCACGTTTGACGAGGTTATGGATGTACAGACGTGAATCCCTGGTGGGTTCGGTCCTTGCCACAGCCGGGACATCATAGCCCATAACCCCTAAGATCCACACGAACGCGCATATTTCAGAACCAATCCGTAAAAAATCCGTGTGATCTGTGGCCGCGCTTGACCATCGACGCTCAGGCGGGCAAGATCGGTCAGCAATGTCGTGCCAACGCCTCGCCCAGCTTTTGTTTCTATTAACAGGGGTGTGCCTTTCAGCATTCGCCCAGGGGTTTAAATCCGAACTCGAAGCGCCTGAAAAAGTCTCGCTCGTCGTGAGGAATCTCGACGGACGAGTCAGCGTAGTTGCGTCTGAACAGCAACAGAAAAAGGTGACGATCGACGCCCGTTCGACCGGATTGGAAGTCGCGCCTGACGACGTCAAAGTGGTGACGAAGGGCGGCACTTTCCAGATCGATGTGCGTCCGCGCGGCGAGAAGAATCGCATCGACATCGTCGTCACTATACCGACGCGTTCGAAGGTGGAAGTCGAAGGCCAGGCAGGCGCCGTTGATGTGATTGGCAGCGTTGAGTCGGCGGTTGTGAGGACTGACACCGGGACGATTCACGCCGACGTACCACTCGAAGCAGTCAAGTTCAACTTCGTTTGGGAAGCCAGCAAACCGCGTTACATGAGCGACGTCGAACTGCCGCCGATTAAGGAAAAGGCGGGCGGCATGTACAAGTTATCAGGCCGGCTCGGCGAGAAAAGCGTCAAGAAGGAAGACGGGCTCGTCGCGTTGGACTTTCGCACACAACGCGGCGTTGTGCTTTTGAACATTGATCCGGAGCGAGCGCCGGCAGATCTGCGCGAGCGTCCTTTGACTGAAGCAGCACGTTCGATCGTTCGCGGTGGCGATCCGTCGCTGGTTGAGGCAATTCGAAAAGTTTCGCCGAAGATGTTTGGCGACTACGCCAAGACGTTGCCGCCGCCGGAGAAGGAGCCATCTCTGCAGAAAGGCGGCTCTGTTCCTGGCCGGCTTGTTACCGCGGTTGCGCCGCAGTTGATGCGATTCAATGCCAGCGTCACCGATCGCAACGGACGCGCAATTGGCGGCATGCGCGAGTCAGACTTCACGGTTTGGGAAAACGGAATCGAGCGCCGCGTCACGAGTGTTGCTCCGGCGAATGAGCCATTCAATCTGGTGTTGCTGCTTGACGTTTCCGGCAGCCTCGAGGAGCGAATGGACTTCATTCGCAAAGCCGCGCGTGATTTTCTGCGCACCACCAGTCCCCAGGACAAGATTTCGATAATCAGTTTTCGCGACGACATTCAGGTGATTTCAGATTTCAGCACCAATCGTGAACTACTTTCGAGGAAGTTGGATGAGATCGATGCCGGCGGCGGTACGGCACTTTACGATGCGCTTGGTTACGTGTTGAGCGAACAAATCAAACGACTACGTGGAGAGCGCACGGCGATCGTGGTGATGTCCGACGGTGACGACAACAAATCGTTTCTTCCGTTTCCGGCGATTCTGGACGCGCTGAGTGAGTCGGGCGCGCTCGTCTATCCGCTTTATGTGCCTTCAGGTTTGATTCCCGAAGCGAGTGTGCCGCGACCGGAGATTACGATCGATCCTTTGCGCACGCGCTATCTTACTTTGACGACGCGTGCGGATGAGGAAGGCCGCAAACTCGCTGCTGCGTCAGGCGGAATGTACTATCCGATTCGTCGTCTCGAGGATTTGCAGAAAGCGTACGACGACGTTGTGGCCCAACTCCGCTCGGCTTACACGATCACTTACGCGTCGAACTCCGTCTCGTCATCACCTCGTGTGCGTGTACGCACCAACCGCGACGGCGCGTCAGTGCGATTAAGCCCGGTAGTGGAACTGAATAATCCGTGAGCATCCTGGCTAAGATCCGTTTAATCCTGTGAACCAACCCCTTTTCAACGCGCTTTTCGATGAACCTGAGCGCCGCCCGTTAACCGTCTCCCAACTCACAAACTCGATCCGAATCGCTCTCGAGTCGCGCTTCATTTCGGTCTGGGTTGAAGGCGAGATCTCAAACTTCAAAGATCATTCTTCCGGTCACTGGTACTTCACGCTCAAAGATGAGAACGCGCAACTGCGTGCGAAGTGCTTTCGCTCAACCAACACGCGCATTCGCTTTCGACCTGCAAACGGTTTGAAAGTTCGCGCGCGCGGGAAGCTTTCAGTTTATGCACCGCGTGGCGAGTACGAGCTGGTTGTTGACGCACTCGATCCGGTCGGCGCAGGCGCGCTGCAGATCGCGTTTGAACAACTTCGCGAGCGTCTCCAAAAAGAAGGACTGTTTGCGAAAGAGTTAAAGCGCGGGTTGCCCGTTTTTCCGCGGCGAGTGGGCATAGTTACATCAGCGACGGGGGCTGCGATTCGTGACATTCTCAACGTGATTTCGCGCCGCACAAGGACAGTTCACGTTTTGTTTTCACCGGCAAAGGTCCAGGGCGATTTGGCCGGTCCTGATATCGCGCGTGCAATCCGTTTCATTAATGCCTATCACGAGCGGGCGCTGCGCGAAGACCGCCCTGCTGACGCGGTCGACGTGTTGATTGTTGGTCGTGGCGGTGGCTCGACGGAAGATCTGTGGGCATTTAACACGGAAGAGGTGGCTCGCGCGATTCGCAAGTCTGCGATTCCTGTAATCTCAGCCGTGGGTCATGAAACTGATTTCACGATCGCAGACTTCGTTGCCGACGTTCGCGCGGCGACGCCTTCGGCAGCGGCTGAGATCGTCGCCGCACGCGAAGATCAGATCTGTTCAGCGTTGGACCACATGGGCCGGCAACTCGTCAGGCTGACCAAATATCAGATCGTCAACTTACGCACGAGAGTTCAACAGCAGGCACTGTCACATGCTTTCGATGAAGTAAAATCGCGTTTGAATAACGCTCGCGCGCGACTCGACGCAGCGACGTCCGCTTGCGATGGAGCGCTTGCCGAGAAGTTGCAGGAGGGACGTGAACGTCTCGGCCTCGCGGCGGCGTCGCTTGACGCTCTGTCGCCGCTTGGAGTATTGCAACGAGGATATGCGATAGCGCAGGATGCTTCCGGGAAACTCGTGCGTGATGCGGCGTCGGTGTCGCCCGGAGATGCTCTTAATGTCCGGTTGCAAAAGGGCAAACTTAGTACACGGATCGAACGGATCGAAGCCACGGATTAATGCGGCAGCGAATTGTAATTAATCTCGACGGGCAGAGGGTTGAGGAGACAAACCCTGTTAGAAAACGCAGGCGCTGGCCGCGTGTGCTCGCGATACTCGCATTTTTGGTTTTGATTGGCGTTGTAGGAGTTGGAGTAGCAGGATTTCTCTGGTGGCGGCATTATCAATCGACTCCTTCGAACGCTGTAGCTTTGCTCGTCGATGCAGCACAACAAAACGACGTCGCTGCGTTTGAAAGGTTAATCAACGACGACGAAGTCGCGAGAAATATGGTCGCGAGCGTGAGCCAGAAAGCAGCGGCTCGGTATGGTTACGCGCTGAATAGCTCAATTCAACAGCGAATCGATGCTTTGATACCGACGTTGTTGCCACAGTTGAAGAAGACGATACATGACGAAGTGGTGAAGGATCTGACAGTCTTCTCGGCAGAGGTAAAGCCAAAAGGATTTATTGGTCACTTCTTTGTACTTCCTAAGTTTGTGACTATCAAGGCAGAAGGCGATGAGGCTACTGTTGAAGCAAGGATGCTCGATCGCGCGATTGAGTTGAAGATGAGGCAGGCTGCCGGACAGTGGCAGGTAGTTGAAGTCAAAGACGACGTGCTGGTCCAACGCGTTGTTGATAATGTGATGAAGGAGTTGCCGGCTATCGGCGCTGTTGATGCAAACAGTCCGTTGCTGAAGAAGTCGCAGCGGAAAAAGTCCGGCCGCAATAGATGATGGAAAACGGTAAAGAACAAGGCCGCACATTTGAAGCTTCGCTCGAGGCGCTCGAACAGATAGTGCGCCAATTGGAAGACGGCGACTTGCCGCTGGAAAAGAGTCTGGAGTTGTTTGAGCAGGGCATCCGGCTTTCGCGCGAATGCCAGGAGCGGCTCAGCCAGGCCGAACGACGAATCGAGATTCTCTTGCGTGATAATCAGGGCAGACCAGTTGCGGCCGCGTTTAAGGAACCACCCGCCGAAGCAACGAATGGTCGGACAGGCGAAGAATGACACGACCATTAAAGACTTCTCTTTCAAACTCACTCGAACTCGACAGCCTTTTGGCAGGCAGTCGCGCGCTCGTGGAAGTCGAACTCAACGAGCTTCTTCCGTCATCGGCGGCTGCGCCGGAAAAGATTCATCAGGCGATTCGCTGGAGCGTGTTCGCCGGTGGCAAACGTTTTCGACCCGCGCTGCTGCTGGCAGTCGGTCAGGCCTTCGACGCGCCGTTTGAGGCTTTGATTGGGACCGCGTGCGCGTTTGAGATGGTCCATACTTACTCGCTGATTCATGACGACCTGCCAGCGATGGACAACGACGATTTGCGACGCGGCAGACCGACGTGTCACGTGCGGTTTGACGAAGCGACCGCGATCCTCGCCGGCGATGCGCTGCAGACTCTCGCATTCAAAACCATTGCTGAAGACGACTGTATAAATCCTGAAACGCGGATCTACGTCATCTCAGAGCTCGGTCGCGCAGCGGCAACGCCGCACGGGATGGTGGCAGGCCAGGCGCTCGACATGGAAGGAGAGACGCGTCAGGTAAATGGCGCGCAGCTAGAGGAAATACACCGGCTCAAAACGGGCGCGTTGATCGTTGCCGCCGCACGATGCGGAGCCATCATCGGGAAAGCAAGCGACGAGGAGCTTGAAGCGGTCACGAGCTATGGTTCACATCTCGGACTGCTGTTTCAGATCACGGACGATTTTCTGGATGTGACCGCGACCGCGGAAGATCTTGGCAAGACGCCGGGGAAAGACGCACGCTCAAACAAAGCCACGTACCCGGCGCTACACGGAATGGAAGAGACACGCGCCGCGGCCGAGCAAGCCCACCGCGACGCAATCGCAGCTCTCGATCAAATCAATCGCCCGACCGAAACATTGCGCCTGATAGCGGATTACATCCTTCATCGCACAATGTAATAGGTCCTATAGGACCTATTGGACCCATAGAAATTTCGACTACTCATAAGCCAGCGCCTCACGCACCGTAGTTCGTGATGCCTTCCACGCAGGCAGGAAGCTCGCCAGCCCGCTCAGACCAATCGAAACCAGCAACCAAATCACTAATCCCAGCGGCTCGAAAGTAAAATCCAACCCACTCCGAAACATCACCTGAACCATAAAATCACCAATCGCCTTGCTGATGGGCCAAGCCAGCAGCGCCGCAATGGTCCAGCTCAGTAATCCGATGACAATTCCCTCAGCCACAATCATCAGCGAAATGAGTCGCGGCGTCGCACCGAGTGCGCGCATCACACCCATCTCGCGTCGTCGCTCGAGCACGTTCAAACTCATCGTCGTCATCAACCCTAATCCACCGACACCTCCGACGATCGCCGACGTCACGATCAGAAACACGTAGATCATCAGCATGTGCTGATCGAACCCGAACCGGCTTTCGCTCTTCGTTGAGCTGGCACGCGCTCGCACACCCTGTTGCTCCAGGTTTCGATCGAGCTCCGCCCTCAGCGAACTGATCGAATCCGGATCGGTGTTATCCAGTGCCAGTCGCAGACTGTTAACCATCCCAGTCAACGGTATGTAACCAACCGGCGTGGGACTGAACGCCTCGCGCGCAAGTCCGACTATGCGCCACGGTTTTTCATCAGAGCCGATTCGCAACGTTACCGACTCACCAACACGTAGCTTCGGATCTCGCCCTGCAAGCGCGTTGTTAATGACGATCGCGTCGGTGTCACCCGGCGCCAGCTTTCTTCCCTCAATGATGTCGAACTCCAGGAGCTGTGTGTCAGGCGGCAATGCAACGATGCCCAAACGAAGATCGCCGTGCGATGCTTCCGTCGTAAACCAGCCTTCGGCACGCCTCACGCCCCGGGTGTTGCGCACTGCATTTTGAATCTTGTCGGACTCATATGCATTCGCCAATGAAACGCTCAAATCAGATTTCCGAGCCGCAAACATGTGGTCGAGCGTATTAATCATCGACGCTCGGACGTTCAGAGCAGCCATGAAGAACAGACCGCCGGCAGTCAACGTCAAGAGCGTCAACACGAGTCGCGCACGGCGTCGAAAACTGTTGCGAATCGCTAACGCGATCAAACTAAACGTGCCGCCGATTCGCGTCAGCGCGCGATCGAAAGTCCCCGCGCCGAAAGTTGTTTGCGCGAGCCCAAAATCTGAGAGTGCGACCCGGACCGGCGTTGCGGTACCACGCCAAATCGGCCAAGCTGCTGCAATCAGCGGTGCGGCAATGCCGATCAACGCCACAAGCAGGTAAACCCAGAACGGCACTGCAAAGCTGTTGATGTCGAAGTTAAGAAAGATCGCCATATAGCGACACAACGCGCGGCTGCCGAGAATGCCGAGTGGCACCGACACGATCACGGCCGCAATCCCTAAGAAAAGCGCCTGGACGAAATAGATTCGCGCGATTTGCCAACGCGTTCCGCCAATCGCTTTCATCACCCCAATCTGTCGCACTTGTGACGCCATCATCGCGGTGAGCAAATTGATGACGAGAATACCGCTTAGCACGAGCACGAACAGCCCAAAGCTCGACATCGCCAGCAGCATGATCCCGGTCAAGTCTGAATGCGGATGCTTGCCGGGACGAGGAATCTCAACGCGCTGCACTTCGTGGCCGCGGCTCTTGATCAACGATTCGACATCGGCAACGACTCGTTTGATATGTGCCTCGTCAAATCTGTTTTGTGCGACCAGAAGATTGATCTGGTTGAGTCGCGGCTCTTCGCCGAGCTGTACGAGGGTGGTGAGATTGATATAGCCATAGACGATATTCTCCATGCGCGCCTGCGCCTGGCCCACGTCGTGAACACGACCACTAATCAGTAGTGGCTGCTCGATGCCGTTTGCAGTCTTCACCGTTACGACATCGCCAATACTCGCTCTTGCAACCTGGAACGCATCACGCTCGATCAGGATCTCACCCGTCGCCGGCGGCCACGCGCCATCCTCCGGCACGAGTTTACTGACGCGAATGTTCCCGTAGTCCTGGACCACAAACAGGATCAGATTCCGCCATTGCACCGGACCGGATTTGATCTGACCACTGATGGTTCTCCGCGGCTCGGCATCACTCACTTCCGGATTTTGCAGAATGGCTTTGATGAGATCGTCGTCGACTGAGTCAACACGAATCACGGCGGAAGCCGGGTTGGTCGCGAGATATCCCTGATCGAGTTCACGCGTCAGGATCGCGTACGAAGACAGAATGGCTGCGAACGCGGAGATCCCGAGCGCAATCGCAAGCACGACGAGCGCCGTGCGCGCGCGTTCCTGCCAGAAGTCACGAAAAGCTTTGCGCCAGACTGTGTTCATTGGTGGAGAAGTGTGCCGTCAGAGATTTCGATTCGGCGATCGATCACGCGCGCGATGTCGGCCTCGTGCGTGGCGATGACGACCGTAGTGCCCTCGTTAGCCATGAAGCGAAAGAGATCGAGAATCGCAGTGGCTGTCACAGAATCGAGATTGCCCGTTGGCTCGTCTGCGAGCACGAGGGGTGGTTCGTTCGCGAGTGCCCTCGCAATCGCCACCCGTTGCTGTTCGCCGCCTGACAGTGTCGCGGGCAATTTATCTGCGTGAAGACCGACGCCCACACGTTCGAGCAACGCGACCGCGCGTTTGCGACGTTCGCGCAGTGGGACGCTTTTGGAGAAATCCATCGGGAGCATGACGTTCTCGGCGGCAGTGAGCGTTGGCAGCAGTTGAAAGAACTGGAAGACAAAGCCGACATTACGTCCGCGCCATGCTGCCAGTTTGTTTTCTGACAGGCTCTGGATCTCTGTGCCGGCGACGGCGACTGATCCGGTAGACGGGCGATCGATGCCGGCGACCATGTTTAGCAACGTCGATTTGCCGCTGCCCGATTTGCCGACAATACCGACAAACTGGCCCGGCCGGATCTCGAGGTCGACGTTCTTCAACGCGGCAAACTTTCCGGCTGGT
Source organism: Pyrinomonadaceae bacterium (assembly GCA_036006625.1). Lineage (GTDB taxonomy): Bacteria > Acidobacteriota > Blastocatellia > Pyrinomonadales > Pyrinomonadaceae > PSRF01. Next base: position 9,249 of record DASYPN010000286.1, read on the forward strand.
GTTTCGTAAGTTTTTGTTACCTGGTGTAGAGAGATCATAGGTCGTTCTGTGTAATCTGTGGATGGCTCCGCTGTCCAGCGGTAAAATGGGCCGAGCAGTTGTTATCGAACAAAGAGGTCACGAATGTCCAAGAACGAGCACTTGCCTCTTGCCGCTTCGCTAAAGAAGACTGATGCTCGCGTGCGACGCACACGCGATGCATTGGGCGACGCGTTGATCGAACTGATGCAGGAGAAACCGTTCGACACGATCACGGTCCAGGATGTGTTGGACCGGGCGCATGTCAGTCGTTCGACTTTCTACTCGCATTACAGCGACAAGGACGATCTGTTGATGAGCGACGCTGAGGAATTCTTTGAGTCGATCTCGATGGCGCTCTCGGTTCATGGAGACAAGTCGGATCGGGTTTTTCCGGTGCAGGAGTTCTTCGTGCACCTGTCTGACGTGCAACCGTTTTACAAGGCATTAGTTAAGTCAGGCAAGTTTCAGGAAAACATGGAACTGGCTCGTGGGCATTTCGCGCGCGGAATTGAGCGACGGTTGTCGGAATTGCCGCGTGGCAAATCGATTCCTCCAAATCAACTTCCGGCGATAGCGTTCACTCACGCGGGCGCCCTGTTGTCGCTGCTAACCTGGTGGCTCGACCGCGGCATGCGCGAGTCGCCACAAGAGATGGATGAACTGTTCCATAAAATGATCTGGAATGGTGTCTCAGACAAATAGTAGACAGGATTTCAGGATTAACCAGATTTGCAGGATGGTAAAACGAACGTTCGTGCTATATACTCTCTCGCATTATGACCCGGAAAGCGCAGGGTGAGCGGACGCGCAAGGCCATTCTCGAGACGGCGGTGCACATTGCGTCCGCTGAAGGTCTGGAAGGCCTGACCATCGGGCGGCTCGCGCTCGAGCTTTCAATGAGCAAGAGCGGACTCTTTGCGCACTTCGGCTCAAAGGAAGAGCTGCAAGTCGCCACCGTCGAAGCTGCACGCGCGATCTTCATCCGCGAAGTCATCAAACCCGCCTTCGAAGCAACACAAGGCCTGCTGCGGCTCTGGAAGCTCTGCGACATCTGGCTTACTTACGTTCAGAGCGGCGTCTTTCGCGGCGGCTGCTTCTTTGCCGCGGTCGCAGCGGAGTTTGATAGTCGTCCCGGTCCGGTCCGCGATCGCATCGCAGAGATCATGAAAGAGTGGCTTTCAACGCTGCGAAACGCAATCGTCGAGGCCCAAACCGCCGGGCATCTCAACAAAGAGATCGACGCCACGCAACTCGCTTTCGAGTTCAACTCTCTTGAACTGGGGGCTAACTGGGCGTTCCAGCTTTATGACGATCCACGCGCTTTCAAACGCGCGCGCGAAGCGATTCTCGAACGCTTGAACAGATATGCAACTGCGGCCGGTGGTCCATTGCTATCGTCGAAACCACGGAGCCGCCGAGCACGAGCTTGAGGCAAACAACTCATGAATAGCGCCGTTGTGCGTAAACGAAAAGCTGACTGGGACGGTGTACGGCTGGAACATTGCCAGCTTCAGCCCGGCGAATTGCCAGCGCACACTCATCACGAACACGTTGTTCTAGTTTCATTGACTGATGGTTGTAAGGGTGAGCTGATCACGTCGAGCGGCATCGGAGTGCGTGGCACGCAGACGCGTGGGAACGTTTGCGTGCTTCCCTCCGGTCTCAAGCATCAGGCCGCGCTCGAGGGCAAGTCCGAGCATCTCGCGCTTTACGTCGATCCATTATTAATCGCAAAGGCCGCGTCGGAGTCAGATCTTTCGGGCGGTGTTGAGATTGTGGAGCGATACACGCGACATGACAACGTCATCAGCAGTGTCGGCATGGCGTTGCTCGGTGAGCTTGAATCTGAGGGTTTGAGTGGCCGGCTGTATGCTGAGTCGCTCTCGAATGTGCTCGCGGTCCATATGCTCAGATACTACTCGGTATCGACGTCGCAGCCAGTAACTTTCACCGGAGGATTATCGGCGAAGAGACTTCGTCAAGTGACCGAATTTATTTCGGACAACTACAACCGGGATCTAAAACTTGCGGAGTTGGCCCAGGTTGCGGGAATGAGCAGTTTCCATTTTGCGCGTGAGTTCAAACGTACGACCGGGACTACACCACATCAGTATTTGATCAAGTTTCGTGTGGAACGTGCGAAGACGTTGCTGGCGAAGAAAGAGCTGCCGTTGATTGAAGTTGGCTTACAGACGGGATTCAGTCATCAGAGTCACTTCACGCGATTGTTCCGGCGGATAACGGGCATAACACCCAATGCGTACAGGCTTGCGAGACAATCTTAGACAGGATGTACAAGATTTACAGGATTCACAGGATGCTTCTTGTAAATCATGCAAATCGTGTTAATCCTGTCTAAATGAATCTCCAGCAAGAACAGGCCAAGCAAGCAAGAACCTGAAAGACCA
>DASYPN010000287.1:0-9645 GCA_036006625.1 Pyrinomonadaceae bacterium
GCGTCTGACAGATAAGCTCGCCGTTCGTCTCGGCGGCGGGCAGAACCACCGCACCGGCCTTTTTGACATGGTATTAATAAAGGACAACCACATCGACTTCGCCGGTTCCATCACTGCCGCCGTCGGACGTGTGCGCGCCTCTGGCACGAAGCTCGAAATCGAAGTCGAAACACGCACGCTCGACCATGTCCGCGAGGCTTTGTCACTCGGAGTAGAGCGAATTTTGCTCGACAATATGTCAACTGACATCATGCGCGAAGCCGTCGCGATCTGCGCCGGCAGGGCCAAACTCGAGGCCTCTGGCAACGTTACACTCGATAATGTGCTCGAAGTTGCCGGCACTGGGGTCGACTATATCTCCGTTGGCGCTTTGACACATTCGCCGAAGGTGTTTGACGTGAGTCTGGAGTTTGTTGAAAAGAGATGATTACCGAAACGACAACTGAGGAGATCTACGAAAAACTGAGCCGGCTGCTCGCTGATACGGTTCCGGATTTCGAACTCCGACTCAAGGCCGAACTGGCTGCGGAGATCAATCGACTTAAAATTGAAAAGAACGCCGTGATTCTCGGTCACAACTACATGGAGCCGGCGCTCTTCCATTCGATTCCCGACTTCGTCGGCGACTCGCTCGAGCTCAGTCGCAAAGCCGCGGAGACTGACAAAGACATCATCGTGTTTTGCGGTGTGAAGTTTATGGCGGAGACAGCGAAGATACTGAACCCGACGAAGAAGGTGTTGATTCCGTCGGAGAAAGCCGGGTGTTCACTGGCTGCCAGCATCACAGCTGAAGACGTGCGCGAGTTGAAGCGAAGGTTTCCCGGCGTTCCTGTCGTCACTTACATCAACACGTACGCTGACGTGAAAGCGGAGAGCGACATCTGCTGTACGTCATCGAATGCAGTTGCAGTGGTCAAGTCGTTGAAGACTGACAAAGTGATCTTCATTCCCGATGAGTATCTCGCCGGCAACGTCGCGCGCGAAACAGGCAAACACATCATCTATCCGACGCGCGAGCCGAGGATGCATTTTCCAAACGAGCTCGAGTATCAGATGATCGGTTGGCCCGGACGCTGCGAGGTGCACGAGAAGTTCAGTGTTGAAGATATTCAAAATGTGCGCAAGCAGTTTCCTGATGTTGTGATCCTGGCTCATCCCGAGTGTAGCCCTGAAGTCGTTGCGGCTTCGGATTATTCCGGCAGCACGACGGCGATGATTCGTTACGTCGAAAAGACAAAGGCGCCGCGTTATCTGTTGCTTACCGAATGTTCGATGGGCGATAACATCGCCGCCGCGAATCCGGACAAAGAGATGTTGCGACTTTGTAGCGTGCGTTGCCCGCACATGAATCAGATCACGCTTGAAGACACGCTTGAGTCGCTGCAGAAAGAGCAGTTTGAGATCTTCATCGACGAGGATGTTCGACGTCGTGCGCTGCGTTCCGTTGAGCGTATGTTGGAGATCGGCCGGGAAGATTAAGCCACGGACGAAGACGGATAATGGCAAACGCTGAAGTCCTGATCATCGGTTGTGGAATTGCCGGTGCCACTGCCGCTCTACGTCTTGCTCGAAATCCTGAGCGACAAATCACCATCATTACCCGCGCGAGCGATGTTCATGAATCAAATACTCGCTACGCGCAGGGCGGCATCATCGGTCGGGGTCCTGACGACAGCTCTGAATTACTGTTCGACGACATCATTGCTGCCGGAGCAGGTGTAACTTCACCACAAGCGGCTCGGATTCTCGCTGACGAAGGCCCGGCATTGCTGAATGAAGTACTCGAGCGCACGGCCGGAGTTGTATTCGATCACACTGCAGCAGGCGCGCCTGTATGGGGCCAGGAGGCAGCTCACTCACGGCGTCGAATCCTTCACGTCGGCGACGCCACGGGACGTGCGATTATCAACGGTCTCGTAGCCGCGCTCGGCACCTATCCAAACATCAGGATCGAGTCAAATTCAACTGCAGTCGACCTGATCACGTTTCCACACCACTCACGCGACCCTCTTGATAACTATCGCGAGATCTCAGCCCACGGCTGCTACGTCTTCGATCGGACCGAGAAGACAGTTCATCGCTATCTCGCAAACGCGACTATTCTCGCGACTGGTGGACTGGGTCGGATCTATCGCAACACGACAAATCCGGTCGGTGCTCGTGGTGATGGACTCGCGATGGCCCATCGAGCAGGAGCACGAATCGCGAATGCCGAATACGTGCAGTTTCACCCGACAGCGTTAGCTGCGCCGGGCGCTGAAGGTCTACTGATCAGCGAAGCCGTTCGAGGTGAAGGCGGAGTTTTGTTGACGCCGGACTTGCGTCCTTTCATGGAGAGCTACTCCCCGGAATGGAAAGACCTGGCACCGCGCGACGTTGTTGCGCGCGCGATCCATCACGAAATGGAAGCGAACGGGTATTCGTATGTGTTACTCGATATCGCTTCCCACATGCCGGCGGAAAAGATTCGCGAGAGGTTTCCGTTTATTTACAACGAGTGTCTGAAAGTGGGCCTCGACATTTCACTCGAGCCTGTGCCAGTTGTGCCCGCTGCGCACTATTTCTGCGGTGGCGTGCTGGTTGATGAGTGGGCGCGATCGACGATTCGAAATTTGTACGCGGTCGGCGAGATCAGTTGCACCGGCGTTCACGGCGCGAATCGTCTCGCGTCGACGTCGCTTTTGGAAGGACTCGTTTGGGGAAATCGAGCGGCGCTGGAGATCGATAGAGCGCTCAGTAATGGAAATGGCCCAACGGCAAAATTCGAAGATGTTCCGCGATGGGATGAGAGTGGTTTGAAAGATGAACCCGATCCGGCGTTGATTCAAGGCGACATGCAGACGATCCAAAACATCATGTGGCATTACGTCGGGCTCGTGCGCACCGCCGATCGACTCTCGCGTGCGATACGCGAGTTGCGACACTTGTGGAACGAGATTGAGACGTTTTACCGGTCGACGAAATTATCCGACGGTTTGATTGGTCTTCGGAACGCGGTTGAAGTCGCGCTGATCGTTGCGCAGGCGGCGCAACACAACAGACAGAGCCGCGGTTGTCATTATCGACAGGACTCGGTCAGTGTAACTGGTGATCGACTAATTTAGGACACGGATCCTCGTGGATTTTTAAGAACGATTCCTCAAAAAATCCACCATCTCGGGGTGGTTGCGTTCCTCGGCGTAAGTGACTGGTTTCTTACCATCGGTAGTCGTGGCGTTGATGTCTGCGCCGTGTTCCAATAGAAAAGTTGCCGCTTCGATATTTCCTCTTGCGGCGGCTGTGTGAAGTGGTGTCACATCGGTATCGCCTTTAGCGTTAACGTCAGCACCATGCTCGATCAACGTGCGAGCGATCTGGTTGTGGCCTGCGGCAAGTGACGAAGCGAGTGGTGTTAACTTCATCGTCTCGCGCGAGGGCGCACTGACTTCAGCGCCCGCAGCCAACAAGACGTCCACTGTTTCCGGATGACCGAAGAAGGCTGCGAGACTCAGCGGCGCGAAGCCGTCGGGCGAATAAGAATTAACGAGAGTACGATCGCTTTCAATTAAGGTGTGGACGCGGTCAGTTTGTCCGGTGGCCGCCGCTTCAAATACGTTCAACTCAACACCCGAAGCGAGCAGCGCTTCAACGACGTCTCGCCTTCCGTAATAAGTCACCTTTAACACTACAGACAATCCATTCTCATCTCTTGATTGAGCCAGAGACGGATCAGCCTGAAGCATTTCCTTCACTTTTGCGACATCCCCCTGCGTCGCAGCATCAATGAATTCCTGACTCATAAGTCTCCTCGTCTTTTATAAACTGACCCACCCGCCAAAATCCTGGGACAAGGCCTTTTGATAGAGATACTCGGCGCAAGCGACGTCTTCGATCGCGAGCCCGAGAGACTTGAAAAGCGTGATCTCATTTACGGAATTGCGACCGTGTTTGGTTCCGATCAAAAGTTCTCCGATTTCTGCGAGGATGCTGTCTGCGTCGATCAGTCCCTCCTTCGCAGCCAGTAAATAGTCGCCAGCCTCATTCAGTGCGGATTCGCGACGATCGACGAAGATACGCGACGCGGCCATCGTGGCGCTATCGATCTCGCGTGAGTTTGGTGAGTGCGTGCCGATCGCATTGACGTGAGCACCCGGAGAGATCCAATCCTTATTAATTACCGGCTCTTGTGACGACGTGGCAGTGACAATCAAATCTGCGCCGCGGACTGCCTCCTCGTTAGTTTTTACTGGCTCGATGGGAAACGAAAAGCGTGGTTGCATCTCGCGCGCGATTTCGTATGCATGCTCGATGTTCCGACAAGCCACTCGAGCGTGTTTGATCGAACGCACCGCAGCGAGCGCCGCGAGATGTGTGCGGGCTTGTACGCCGGCGCCGATGATCGCCAGTTCATTAGCATCCTCACGAGCCAGTAAGCGAGTTGCCACCGCCGAGACTGCCGCAGTACGAATCGCAGTGATCTCCGAAGCGTTCATCAAAGCGATCATTTCGCCAGTCTCACGGCTGAACAACATCACCGCGCCCTGATGGGCGTCTTTACCAATCGCCGGATTGCCGGGAAAGACGCAGATCGCTTTCATTCCAAACGCACCATGATCGCCAGTGCGATAGGCAGGCATCAATCCGAGTAAGCCACGTGCTTCAGGCGGACGAATTATCGTACGCAGCGGTTGAAAAACCTCGCCACGCGCCAGCGACGCCAGCGCATCCGCCATCAACTCGATGCAATCACGCATCGGCAGGAGCTCGCGAATCTGCTGGCTGTCGAGAATTAGTATTTTCATTGTTGATCTACTCGTATGTTGCTGAGGAGATTACCCCAAAAGGTTACTCAACCAACACAATGCGCACGGAATGGTTAACGTCTCAGAGATCATATTTAGCCCGAGTATCGAGAAAACTGCAAAAAAGGGCCGTTATCAAAAGAACCCGGTATTGGCACACTCATTGCCAAAAGAGTGGCACGGAGGCCGTGAGATGAAAAAGGGGTTAGTAAGTATTTTCTGTTTGTTGGTGTTGACGATGACTTCGCTCCCGGTTGGAGCGCAAACGAGATACAGACGTTACAACGATTCACGACGTTACGAACAACGGTACGATAATTACCGTTATCAGGATCGAGTTTACAGTGGGCGACGCAATCGCTGGGATCGCAATCGATCATTCTGGGATAGGCATCGCGACAAACTGACCACCGGCATCGGAGCTGGAGGAGGTGCACTACTCGGCGGTGCGTTCGGTGGCAAGAAAGGCGCAGTCATTGGCGCACTCTTGGGCGGAGGTGGAGCAGCGCTCTACACGTACAAACTGAGAGACAACAGGCGCCGGCGTTACTAAGCGCAAGAGATTAACGGTTCGGTCACGCATCGCAAGGTGAGTGGCCAAGTAAGGACCCGGATGTGAAGGGGAGAGCACGTCCGGGTCCTCTACATTTTAAAGCCTCAAAATTTTCAGCCACAAAGAAACACATAAAGCCCCAAAAATCAGTTAACCATTCAGCCGACTCTTTTGTGCATTTTGTGCCTTATTGTGGCTAAACCCTTTTGTGCTTTTTTGTGGCGGTCTGCTATATAGATTCTATGGAATTCCAGGAAAACATTCTCGGCTTGATCGGAAATACGCCCCTCGTGAGGCTCAATCGCCTCGCGCGCAATGTGAAGCCACAAGTATTCGCTAAGATGGAGAATCTCAACCCGGGGTATTCGGTCAAAGACCGGATCGGCGTGTCGATGATTGAAGCAGCCGAAAAAGAAGGGATTCTAAAACCGGGTGGAACTGTAATCGAAGCGACCTCCGGTAACACCGGTATCGGTTTAGCCATTGCAGCAGCAGTCAAAGGTTACAAATGCATCTTCGTGATGACCGATAAAGCCTCGGTCGAGAAGTCACGTTATTTAAAAGCACTCGGTGCCGATGTTGTCATCACTCCAGTTTCTGCAAAACCAGGCACTCCCGATCACTACGTTTCGACAGCAAGACGAATAGCGTCAGAAACTCCGAACTCGTTCTATCCTGATCAATATTCCAACCCGGCAAATCCGGAAGCGCACTACCGAACCACGGGCCCAGAAGTCTGGCGGCAGACTGAAGGCAAGATTACACACTTTGTCGCCGGTCTCGGAACGGGCGGCACGATCTCCGGAACCGGCCGTTTTCTGAAAGAGAAAGATCCGGCCATCAGAATCATCGGGGCCGATCCATACGGTTCGATTTTCAAGACTTACAAAGAGACCGGAAAGATCGTTGAAGCCACTCCTTACCTCGTTGAAGGAATCGGTCAGGAGATTGTCCCCCCTAACGTCCATATCAAGTACGTTGACGAGGTGATTAACGTAACCGATCGTGAATCGTTTGAGATGTCGCGGCTGTTAGGACGCATGGAAGGAATTTTCTGCGGCGGATCCACAGGCACAAATCTAGCGGCCGCTCTGCGTGTCGCTGGTAACCTCGATGAGAACGCGATTGTTGTCTTTATTGTTTGTGACACCGGTGAGCACTATCTGACGAAACATCATTCGGACGAGTGGTTGAAAGAAAAGCGTCTGCTGGAACCGCAGAAGATCACTGCCGGTCTAATCAGCGGCACAAAGAAACCACACGCTCCAAAAACCATAGTTTCAGTAGCGCCATCAGATCTCGTTTCAGCAGCGCTTGAAAAGATGGACGAACTCGGTGTTACGCAAATGCCGGTGTTGGAAGAAGGCAAACCGGTAGGTTCACTGCGTGAGAATCGAGTGCTCGCGAAAGTAGTGCGCAACAGGGAACTGCTAAACTCGTCTGTGAGCGAAGTGATGGAAGCCAGTTTTCCAACTCTCGACGTCGATGCCAGTTCTTCTGACGTGGCGCGCCGGCTGCAAACAAGTCAGGCAGTGCTGGTGGAAGAGTACGGCCGGATCGTCGGCATCATCACGCGGCACGACGTGCTCGACCTGAAGAATGTGGTGCAGTGAAAGAAGAAAAAGTACTGGCGGCCAATCGAGCGGCCTTTCACAATTATCATATTTCGGATAAATACGAAGCGGGTCTGGTATTGACAGGCACCGAAGTAAAGAGTGCCATGGATGGTCGCGTGCAACTGAAAGAAGCATACATTTCAGTGCGCGAGGGCGAGGCGTGGTTGTTCAATGCACACATTTCGCCGTATTCTCATGGCAACCGCGAGAACCACGATCCACTTAGGACTCGCAAGCTGCTGCTTCACAAACGTGAGATTTCCCGACTCGACGAAGCCACAGCCAAACAGGGAATGACTCTCGTTCCCACACAGCTCTACTTAAAAAACGGCAGAATCAAGATCGAAATTGGAGTCGCTCGCGGTAAGAAAATGTATGACAAGAGAGAGGCCGAGCTGAAGCGAACCGTAGAGCGCGAGACGCGAGCGCAGTTGAAAGAACGCAATAAGTAAGTTTATTTCCAATCGCAGGAGAACCTACTCACCATGCAAGTTGAAGCCAGCCGAGGACCGATTGAAGAGCTTGATGCACAAGCTTTGGCGGTTGCTGTTTTTAAGAATGAGAAAGCCGACGACGGCTTTGTGAAGAAGCTCGATGAGCTTTCCGGCGGACTCGTGCGCTCCGCGCTCGATGCTGGAGAGTTCAGCGGTAAAGAAGGTGAAACCGCCTACTTCCACCTCGTTGGAAACAACAAGCTCAAAGCGCGCCGGCTGTTGCTGGTTGGTGCAGGCGAAGCGAACGATTACAAAGGTGCACAGGTCTCGCAGATGGCTGGAACCGCGGTTCGTTCGTTGCGCAGCAAGAATGTAAAGTCCATTGCCGTCCTTCCTCGTGCTTCGGTTGATGCTGGCGAAACAGCCCGGACAGCAGTCGAGGGCGCATACATTGCAATCTTTGATCCCAATAAATATCACACTGTCGATAAAGAGGATAAGAACGTCGATCGTTTAGTAGTCGTGATCGAAGACGCGGATGAAGATGCTTTGCAGCGTGGTGTCAGGGCGGGGTCGATAGTTGGAGAGTCAGTGAATTTCACTCGTGATCTGGCAAACGAGCCGGGCGCCTACATGACGCCGACCGACATGGCCGAACGAGCTCGTGACATCGCGAACGAATTTGGTTTGAGTATCGACGTGCTTGACGAAGCGCGGATGGAACAAGAGGGCATGGGTTCGTTGTTAAGCGTCTCTCATGGTTCGGACCAGCCCGCGAAGCTCATCATTCTCAAGTACACGCCGCCAAACCCACCTGCTGACAATCAGGAATTACTCGCGTTTGTCGGCAAGGGCGTCACCTTTGATTCGGGTGGCATTTCGCTCAAGCCCGGCGAGAACATGGAATTGATGAAATACGACATGACTGGTGGCGCGACAGTCTTGGGAGCGATGCGCGCGATCGCGCAGTTGAAACCGCCGATTCCGATTCTGGGTGTCGCGCCATGTACTGAGAATCTGCCTTCAGGCAAGGCGACCAAACCCGGTGACGTCGTAAAAGCGATGACCGGCAAGACCATCGAGATCATCAACACCGACGCTGAAGGCCGGCTCATTCTCGCGGACGCCATCGCCTACGCAAAAAAACTCGGTGCAACAAGAGTAATCGATATGGCGACCTTGACCGGCGCAGTTTCAATCGCTCTCGGCGACGTGAATGCGGCGGTGTTGGGGACGGATCAGGAACTGATTGATGAGATCATCACGGCCGGCCGGGAGGTGGGCGAGAAGTTCTGGCAATTGCCGCTCGATAAGGAATATTCCAAGCAGATCAAGTCAGACATCGCCGATATTAAGAACGTCGGTGGACGTAAAGCGGGAACAATTACGGCTGCAGCGTTTCTAAAGGAATTTGCGGATGGACTTTCGTGGGCACACCTGGATATCGCGGGAACTGCCTGGGGCGACGATGCCAAGCCTTATCGATCGAAAGGACCAACGGGAATCGCAGTGAGAACGCTATTACGGATCGTGGAACGGGCCAGTCAGAAGTGAGCGCCTCCAAAGTGTCGTCGGTGGTAGACAGCGGCTGTCCTCTGCCGTACACACTTTTCCCGTGTGTATTAAGAAATGGCCGATTTTTGCGGGGGTTTTTGAAAACTGGGGAAATGGCATGGCGGTTGTAAAGGAAAGGATAACTAGCCAAAGGGTGCGAGTCGCCTTATTCATACGTCCTCGCCCCCTCGAATGCCGCTCGAGGTATTTTGCCCGGCTCCCCTTTGGCACCCCCCAACGCCAATTCAAACATCTCAGCAGACGTTAGAAAACGCACCGTAAATGCCTGCCGACGGTGGTATACTTTTCGGGCGAGTGACGCGGTGTCCTCAGGAGCCCTGGCATCCATCGCTGGCTTTCGGAGTACAGATAAGCACAGTGATCGACTACTACAGAATCTTGGGCGTCAAGCCGAATGCGTCTCAGACCGAAATCAAATCGGCCTATCGGAAACTTGCGCGCAAAAGTCATCCTGATCTGAATCCTAACTCCGAAGCAGGAAAGCAGTTTGCACTTCTCTCCAAGGCGTATCACACGCTCAACGATCCACAGGAGCGTGCCTACTACGACGACCAGTTGAAAGCCCAGAAGAATCGCAGTTACTCCATTCTCAACTCGAATAATCCACACGCGAAACGGGCCAGAAATCTGGCTGTTCAGGCCAAGTGGGATCGTTTGGTTGACGAAGTTCTGGAGCGCGATCGCCT
>DASYPN010000288.1:0-4403 GCA_036006625.1 Pyrinomonadaceae bacterium
CGAATTCAACGAAGCGTGTACGATCCTTTGAGGATTTTGTTATTCGGAACGTACTGTAGGGGCGGCCCTCCGTGGCCGCCCTTGGTTGGTACGCCGAACGCAAGAAATCGACAACCTCGGATTTGGCGAACACGATTAAACCGAGGGCGGCCACGGAGGGCCGCCCCTACAGTACGTTCCGAGTGGCCTTGTTAACCCGAGTGGCCTTGTTGAATCTGTGACGCGGGGATAAAAAGCACGTTCGGAGTGGCGAGGGATCCGTAACCAATTCGGTTGGGAAACCGTTTAAATGACATCACTGGAGCGATGGGGATCTGTTTGGAGGGAGCTCGGGGCGTCGAAGGTGGACGACGAGCTTTATCACCGTCTCATCACCTGTTATTCAGAGCCGCATCGGAAGTACCACACGATGCAGCATTTGAACGAGTGCTTTACTCATCTGGAACGCGTGAGTTCATTGGCCGAGCACACAGCCGAAGTCGAGCTGGCGCTTTGGTTTCACGACGCCATCTACAACACCAGCAAAAAAGATAATGAGAAGCGCAGCGCCGAGTGGGCAAGTGAATGTGCGCTCGAAGGCGGGGTCCCGAGCGAATCAGCAGGTCGCATCTACGAACTCATCATGGCCACGATGCACGACGCAGTTCCGGCAGGCCGAGACGCCGAAGTCCTGGTCGACATCGACCTCGGAATCCTCGGCGCAGACCCAACCCGTTTTGACGAATACGAGCTCCAGGTCCGTGACGAATATTCATGGGTCCCCGAGTTCATGTACCGCGCCGCGCGCCGGAAAGTATTGCAAGAGTTCATGCGTCGCGAGTGGATCTACAGCACCGCAGTCTTCCGCTCCGAATACGAAGCGCGCGCCCGCGAGAATCTTACTCGCTCACTTTCTCGCCTTTGATGTCGATCCACGGTCTCGCCGTTCGACCTAAAGGCAGGATTGACAAGATCAAAGGATAACGGCATCGTAACAGGCCAATCCGGTTGGGCATTCAAAAAATTGGGTTTTCCATGAACCTTTCGGTGGTCGGTGCGTACTCACATTACCGTCCACAGCTCGGCGCTCTTAAAACTAAGGTGAACTGCTTATGAAATATGCAAAGTTGATCTTTAAGAACATCCTGCGAAACAAACGACGAACCCTCCTGACCATTTCGAGTCTGGTCGTCTCGCTCTTTCTGATCATAAGTCTGGCCACCATCCTGACCGAGTTTGATCGTGGCTCGGAAGAGGCGAGTCCGCTACGTCTCGTTTCGCGTCACGCGGTTTCGCTCGGGTTCGTCATCCCGATGGCCCATATTCAGAAGATGAAGACTGTGCCCGGCGTGAAAGAAGCGATGCCATTCAGTTGGTTCGGCGGGATCTACAAAGACGAGCGCAACTTCTTCGCGAACTTCGCCGTCGATGCCCGCAAGATGCGCGACGTCATTCCCGAGATAAAAATGTCAGACGCCGATTGGCAGGCATTTATTAATGACCGGCAAGGCGCGATCGTCGGCGCGAAACTCGTCAAACTTTATGGCTTCACTCCCGGACAACGCATCACTCTGAAGAGTCCGATTTACAACCAGAGCGTGGAGTTCATCATTCGCGGCATCTACACCGGAAGCGACGAGAAGACGTTGTACTTCCAGTACGACTATCTCAACGAACTCCTTCCAGCCTGGGCCAAAGATCAGGTCAGCACCTTCAGCATCGTCGCTAACACGGCTGAAGACGTGCCGCGCGTGGGCCAGGCAATCGATTCGATCTTTGCAAACACCGATGCGCCCACAAAAACCGAAAGCGAACGCGAATTCGCACTGAGTTTTCAAACGATGATGGGCGGTGTGAAAACATTTCTCTACGCCATCATGGCGGCAATCACGTTCTCACTGTTGCTCGTGATGGGCAACACGATGGCAATGACCGTGCGCGAACGCACTAAGGAAGTGGGACCATTGAAAGCGATCGGTTTTCAGCGCGGCACTATCACCGCACTGTTTCTCGGCGAAGCACTGATGGTCGCGTGCATCGGCGCCGCGATCGGCATCGGCGCTGCGGCACTCCTCTTTCGTTCAGTGGATCTGAGTCTTTACATTCCGAATCTCATCTCGTTCGTTCCGACGAGCCAAACACTTGCGATAGCTTTTGGCCTGTCGATTGTGGTGGGATTCATCAGCGTGGTCTATTCAGCTTATCGAGTTTCCGGTCTGACAATCGCTGAAGCCCTGCGGAGCACTGAATAAGATGGCACTACCAATCAAATACAACATCAGAAACATCATCGTCAGAAAAGGCAGCACGCTCGCAACAGCTTTCACGATTGGCCTGACTGTCGCCGTCTTTCTAATGGTGATGGCACTCGCTAGAGGTATCGAACTGACGCTCTCCAGCAGTGGCGAACCGTTGAACATGATCGTGTTACGCGAGGGCAGTACGGCCGAGTTGAACAGCTCCGTGACACGCGAGAACTTCAACGACCTGATGTACCTCGATGGCATCGAGCGTGAAGCTGACAAGCCACTCGCCGCGGGCGAACTGGTCACGCTGATCTACAAAGCTCGCAAAGGAATGAGTCAGGGTTCGAATGTCACGGTACGCGGTGTTGGACCAATGTCGTTCAAGTTGCGTTCAGGCTTTCAAACGGTTGCGGGACGATTGTTTCAGCCTGGTCTCACGGAAGCGGTAGTCTCTAAGCGCATCGCTGAAAGATTTCAGGGACTCGACATCGGCGACAAGTTCCGTATTCAAACGACCGACTACACAGTGGTTGGTTTGTTTGACTCGGCGGGTAAGGCTTTCGAATCGGAGATCTGGGTTGATATCGGTTCGCTTGCGAGTACTACCAAGCGTGAAGGCGGCTACTCGTCGGTGTTGATGCGCGTTAAAGATCCAAATACCCTCGCGTCGCTCAGCAAGAGAATCACTGACGATCCCAAGCTGCACTTGAAAGCTCTCTCAGAGCGAACGTTCTATGAAGATCAACAAGGCACGGCGTCGGGTGCGTTGAGGGGATTGGCGATCTTCATCTCATTCATCATGGCGGTGGGCGCAGGCTTTGCCGGCATGAACACGATGTATGCGGCCGTGGCGCGACGCACGAAAGAGATCGGAACGTTGCGTGTGCTTGGGTTCGGTCGACTGAGCATTCTCATCGCGTTCCTGCTGGAGTCGATCGCAATTGCAGTGATCGGGGCGGTCATCGGAATCGTCCTCGCGTTGCCGTTAAATTTCGTCTCGACCGGCACATCGAATTGGGTGACGTTCAGCGAGATCGCATTCAACTTTCGAGTCACACTTGATTTGATGGCGATGGCATTGCTCTTTGGCGCCATTATCGGATTCATCGGATCGCTGTTGCCGTCGATACGCGCATCACGATTCAAGATCGTCGATGCGCTCCGCGCTTAGTTCCTTAACGCCGAAGGCGTTCGCTAATTCCAGCCCAGGGTTCGAGCGCAGCGAGAACCCTGGGTACTTTGAAAAAATAGGTTTCAAACCCTGAAAGGGTTCGGCAATCGGCGAACCCTTTCAGGGTTGGTCGCGGATTTTATGTATGTACCCAGGGTTGTCGCTGCGCTCCAAACCCTGGGCTGAAATTAGCCAACGCCTTCGGCGTAATAGATTGAAGAAATGGTAACTAGTCCCTCGTCAAAAGAGAATCAGGAAGATCTAAACAAACGTCTGCGAAGTTTGAAGATCGATCGCGGACCGGCGCCGGCGCCCGCCGCGAACAATCGCTCGCCCAAACTCTTATTGCTCGGCGTCGCGGTGGTGATCGCACTTGCGGCGCTCGGCTACGTGTTTCTCTTCTCGAGCACCAAGACAATCTCGGCGGCTCCGGTCAGAGTTGAAACCGGCGCTCCATCTGCAGGCGAGAGCGTTCTTTCCGCGTCCGGCTACGTGGTGGCCCATCACAAGATCGCCGTCGGCGCGAAAGTGATGGGAAGAGTTGCGTGGATTGGCGTCGAGAAAGGCGACGCGGTTCAGCAGGGACAAGTTCTCGTCCGTCTCGAGGCCAGCGAGTTCGTCGCACAGGTGAACCAGGCAAAAGCCAATCTCGCGGCCGCTCAGGCACAGTTGGACCGTCTGCGCACGGGTTCCCGACCCGAAGAGAAGTTGAAAGACAAAGCTGCCGTCATGCAGGCGGAAGCAAATTTGAAGAATGCTGAAGCCGAGTATCAACGCACCGAATCACTGTTTCGATCCGGCGTGGCTTCGAAAGCCGAATACGATCGCGCACTCGCTCAACGCGACAGCGCAGTGGCGACGGTCCAGGCAGCGCGTCAGTCCAGCACCATGACTGACATCGGTCCACGCAAAGAAGAAATATCCGCCGCCGCCGCATCGGTGAACCAGATGAAGGCAGCACTCGATTACGCCAACACGCAACTTGCTGCCACTGAGATCAAAGCGCC
>DASYPN010000289.1:0-20807 GCA_036006625.1 Pyrinomonadaceae bacterium
GGTCGCTCCGTCAGTGCGACCTTCAACTTTTGCATTAACTGCTATGTTCGCCGTGTTTCCGTCGATCGGTTGAACTTCAACCGTAAGCGTGTAGCGGCCACGCGTCCATCCTCTCGCGCTCTCGGCAGGTACATTCGCGTACCTGCTCAAATCAGCTTCCGCAACGACGGCGCCCTTCGTAAACGTGAACGGCTGACTGACTATGATCCCGTCGGCTAGTCTCGTAGCTGAATCATCAACGACGAGCTTTCGGTCGCGCATGAGATCCTGAACGGCGGTGATTATCACGTCGCGGCGACCAGTCAACCGATATGGATTCGGCAACGGTGGCGCTTCAGTTGACTTGCCCCGCCCAAAGTCGATACCACGACCCGCGCCGACGTCTGTCTTGTTGCCGTTGTTTGCCGGCGTCCGATCCGAACCAGCATCGCGGACGCGCTCGTTTTGCTTGTCGACACCCTTTGCAGCCTGTGCAAACGCTGGAACTGAACAGGCAATCAACACCAGTAGACCAGTAATTATGCGCAACATAGCAACACCTTTATTTTTCAAATCGCGTGAACTACACCGGGGACTCGTAAACCGAGAATAGAGTAACGGTCAAACAAAGACAAGCAAGACTTTGAGCAAAGAACTCAACAAATTGTTGCCTGCCACAAAAGGCACATAAGGCACAAAAAGCACAAAAAAGACCTCCATTTCAAAAAAATCAGTTCTGTGCCTTTTGTGCTTTATGGGCCTTTTTGTGGCTCATCTTGTTTGTGCCTTCTTGCGTGCTTCTTCAGCGTCGCGATCCCGTTCCCATTTGCGCAGTGCCTGGACGCCGGTCTCAAAGTCAGCCCCGTTGCTGTAGAAGTTGTGTGCACCATCGTCACGATCGGGATTGCGCACATAGTAGAGATAGTCTGACGTGACTGGATTCAAAGCGGCTTTCAGCGAACTCTCACCGGGTGAGGCAACTGGCCCCGGCGGAAGTCCGGCATAGAGTCTCGTGTTGTAAGGTGAACGTCGTTGGATGTCGCTTAGATAAACCTTTCCGTCGTAACGCCACTTCCCTTCGAGCTTCGACGCATAGATGACACTCGAGTCGACTGCGAGCGGGATGTCTTTCTTAAGCCGGTTGTAAATGACCGAGGCGACGATCGGTCGCTCGTCCGCGAGCTTGGCTTCCGTTTCGATAATTGAAGCGGTGGTGACGATCTCGCGTGGCGTGAAGCCCAGGCTGCGAGCACGATCTGTCCAATCCGGCTTCCAGACGTTGCGGAATCGCTTCACCATCATCTCTATCAGATCTGCAGGCGTCGTTTCAGGTGGAAACTCGTAGGTGTCGGGGAACAGGTACCCTTCGAGGTTCTTGGCCACCGGATCGAGATCGCTGATCAAGTTCACGTTATTCATTAACTCTAACGCCTGAGAGTCGTTCTCGAGCTTGAATTCAGGCACGCGAGCCATCGCGCGGGCGATGTCCCAACGCGTCCAGCCCTCGATGAGTGTCAGGCGATTAAGCCGTCGCTCTCCTTGCTGCAGCTTCGCGATGACTGCGATCGGAGAAATGGGAGACGGGAAGTCGTATTCACCGGCTTTCAATGTTGCGCCTCTGCCCGTCAGCTTCAAGTAAAGCTTTAACGGCCACTCGTGCTGGATTATTCCTTCGCTCGCGAGTTTGTTGATGATGGCGCTGGGGGACGTACCCTTTGGGATGTCGATGTACTGTCCGTTTTTGGAGTGGGTGATAGGTTTGTGGAGGTTGGAGTAGGTCCAGGCTCCGAGTCCCGCTACTGCCAGCACGAGTACCACGATTATCAAGAGTATGAGCCGCTTCATTCGTTTCTGTTTAGGGGGTCGACGCGTATTCTGTTTTGCTCATTCGATAAAAAATCCCGAAGGATCAATGCCGCAGCTTCACCATCGACGAACGCCGGAATCTTGTCGGCAGTGAGCCCTTCGGCCTTTAAATTCTCCGTCGCAGCTACGGAAGTCAAGCGCTCGTCTTGCAGATACACAGGCTGCTGGACGGATTTAGCCAGATTCAATGCCAAACGGCGAACGGTTTTTGCAGCGTCGCCTTCAGTTCCATCCATCCTTAACGGCAAACCAACGACTATCGTTTGGGCGTCAAAGCGTTCCAGCAGCAACCGCACGTCCTGAAGCAGTTTTTTCCAATTCGAGCGTTTGAGCGGTTGTAGCCGTTTCGTTGTGACCAGTCTTTCGTCTGACACTGCGGCGCCGACGAGTTTCTCGCCAAGATCGAGTGCGAGAACTGGTCCGATTATCTGATCTTTGACTGTTTTCATTCTTCTCTGTGCTTCCTCAGTGTCCTCTGTGTCTCTGTGGTTATAGTAATTCGAGTTACAACAACCACAGAGTCAGAGAGGACACTGAGGTTGCACAGAGAAAGTAGCTTTAGCTTGCGCCCCTTAAATACCGCCTGTATCATACGTTTCGACCGCAAAATGTGCGATCTTTGTTGATTCGGGCTTTAACGTAATCCACGAGGTAGGTAAATGTCATTTCGTACTAAGTTCATCCTGACTTTGCTGTCAGCAACGCTAACTCTCTATACCGCTGTTGGTGGCTGGATTTCCACCCGCGCACAACAGCCGGCCAACGATCCAAATGCACAGTTGAGAATTTTTGAGAGTGTGCTGCAGCACATTCAGAGCGATTACGTCGATGAACCAAACATGGAGAAGGTTCGCGCAGGCGCTTTGCGCGGTCTGGCTTACGGCCTCGATCCTTACTCCACCTACCTGACGCCCGAACAGGTGAAGGAATACAACGCCGGCAGCAATAACAGTGTCGCCGGAATCGGCGCAGAGATGTCACAAGTCGCGTCGTATCTTTATGTGATCGCTCCGATGAAAGGCTCGCCGGCAGATCAGGCCGGTATCAAGGCAGGCGACATCATCGAGTACATCGATAACAAAGCCACTCGCGACATTTCGCTCTACGACGCAAAACAATTGTTGAACGGCGCTGCCGGCAGTGAAGTTAAGCTCCGCGTTTTGAGAGCAAATACGAGCCCGCTGACTGTGACGGTGAAGCGTGGGAGCTCACGCGCTGCGGCTGCTGAAGCGCGAATGGAAGCAGGCAAGGTCGGTATTCTTCGAATCAACAGTCTAAATGACGGTGAGTCTAACGAAGTAAAGGCTCGGCTTCAGGATCTGCTCAAACAGGGTGCGCAGAAGATCGTGGTTGACGTGCGCGACACTGCCGGTGGTTCGCTCAACGAAGCGGTGTCAGTCGCAAACTTCTTCATTAAAGACGGTGTGATTGCTCAGACTGTCGGACGTGAAGGAAAAGCGCTGAAGACATTCAATGCGGATCCCAAAGCAAATCTCTTTACCGGACCGGTCGTCGCGATGATCGACACTGGCACTGCCGGCGCAGCGGAAGTTGTCGCCTCGGCTTTGATTGAACGTAATCGTGGCCAGGTAGTCGGCGAAAAGAGTTTTGGCGCCGGCACAGAACAGCAACTGTTCACCCTTCGCGGCGGCGATGGTTTGCTGCTCACAACCGTGAAGTGGGCGAGTTCGAATGGCAAGACCTTCCTCGGCGAAGATCGTGCCCATTCAGGTGTCGCACCTTCGGTTGAAGTGAAGGGACAAGACGTTAGCGAATCAGTTGACCCTGACGATTTGACAGGCAATGACGACGATTCGATCAAACAGCCTGAGCAGGGAAATGACAAGCGCGACGCCGCACCGGCGCCGGCCGCGAAGCCAGCTCCCGCTGAAGATCTTCAACTGAAGAAAGCGCTTGACCTGTTAAAGGACAAACCGGCCCAGCGCGCAGCAGCGTAAAACCAGCCACAGTTAAAACGCGGATGGCCCGATATCGGATATGGCGACTCCATATAGGGTACATCCGCGATTCTCTTTTAAACTAAACCGTTGGAATTAGTTTGTGAATTTCTTGCAATCCACCTTTTTTCCACGTTGATTGCTAGAATTACGGCTTCTAACCCTTCTTCTTCAACCACCCGACATTGAAGGAATGGCTCTTGCAGCATGCCCGATTGCCCGACGGATTGGGAAGTACTTGAACTTTTGCAAGGAGAAGCAGAGCGATGATTTTCACAAACAAATTACTTCCAGTGGCGTTGATTGCCGCCCTTATCGGTGGTTCAGTCGGCGCACTGGTGATGCATAAGAGTCAGCCTGCAGCGGCCGAGACTACAACTGCAGCACAGACTGCTAACGCTCTACCGAGTGCTGAACCGGTTTCGAACAATGAAATGGTTCCGGCATCGTTCAATACTGCCGGTGAGCAGACTGCCTATAAGACCGGCTTCGCAGACGGATACGCCGCAGCTTCTGAAGCTGGACAGCGAACTGTTACGACAACCAGACGCGCTCCGTCGCGAGTTGTTTATCGCAACGCGGGCAGTCGCTCAAGCCGCGTTTACTACAACTATGAACCGCGTAGGCGTAGTTTCTGGGACAAGCACCGCGATAAGCTGACGGTGGCAATGGGTACAGGTGCTGGTGCGGCCATTGGTGGCTTGATCGGTGGAGGAAAGGGCGCTGCGATTGGTGCTCTGTCAGGCGCCGGTGGTTCCGCTTTGTGGACGTACAAGCTCCGCAACCGAAACCGGAACTACTAACTTAATACTTAGAGGTCCGGAGTAGTGAGCAAAGCTAAACTTGCTATCGCTCTAAGTACTCTCAGTGTTGCAATAGTTGCATGGGCGATTCCTATCAAGGGAATCGCCCATCAACATGTTGAGCCGCTGAGAGCCGCCGATGTCGTCGCGCCGGTTCGCCTGCGCGATGAGCGTGGGCGGGGATTATTGGCGCAGGGATGGATCAACGGCGCCGGGCCTTTCGCGTTCGTGATTGATACTGGCGCGGGTGTCTCGTTGATTAGTGGCGATGTCGTCGCTCGTGCGCGACTGTCAGTTGCCAAGTCACGGCGAGCACTGGTCGGCGGATTCAGCACGTCGCCGATATCTTCAGATCAGGAATCGCGAGTAGCGGGTCTTGCACTTGGCAGAGCAGGGAATAACGTTCCTGGCAGTTTTACAGCAGCGGTCGTAAGCAGTTTGCCGGGTGGGATTGATGGAGTGCTGGATCCCACGGATGTGTTCAGGCCATACGGGTACTCAGTTGATTTGCCGAACAATGAACTGCGTGTGTTTGACACGGCAGCTTATCGCCTAAGAGTGACGGACGTGCCGAGAGATGGCGCGGTTGTTCGTTGGGTGCGTGAAGCCGGCAGTGACCGGCCGTTTGTCCGGCTCAGTGATGGCAGGCTCGCGTTACTCGATACGGGGTCTGCGTTAGGGCTCGCTCTTCATCAAGCTGGCCGTGCATCAGGCAGAGAGAATGTCACTCACGATCTTGGTGGTGGATCATTTCAGTCTCAAAGAATCGAGCCACAGACGGTAAGCATCGGTGCACTCGTTCTCAATCGTGTGCCAACAGATTTATTGACTGGAGTCGCGCCAGGAACGCCTATCATCCTCGGCCGCGGCGCTCTCTTTCCCTTCAAGATAACCTTCGATCCCGCATCCAAGCTGATCGCTTTCGAGCCTACCGAGTAGTTTCACGCAAAGGCGCAAGGTTCAAACGAGTCGCAAAGGTCTTCTTAGCGACTTGCTTTTCAACTTTGCGCCTTTGCGTGAAACTCTTCAGAGTGGAATGTTGCCGTGCTTGCGTGGCGGGTTTGTGTCGCGTTTGTTTTCGAGAAGAGATAGAGCGCGGATTAGTTTTGGCCGCGTCTGAGCGGGTTCGATAACTTCGTCGACAAAACCGCGTTCGGCGGCGATGTATGGATTCGCAAACTTCTCTTCAAGTTCAGCGATCTTTGCTGTCCGTGCAGACTCTTTATCCTGCGCTTCGTTGAGCTCACGGCGATAGAGAATACCGACGGCTCCTTCAGCTCCCATCACCGCGATTTCCGCTGACGGCCACGCGAAGTTGACGTCAGTGCGGATGTGTTTTGAAGCCATCACACAGTAAGCGCCGCCGTAAGCTTTGCGTGTGATCACAGTGACCTTCGGCACTGTCGCTTCGGCGAACGCAAAAAGCAGCTTTGCGCCGTGAGTGATGATGCCGCCATGCTCCTGCGAGATACCCGGCAGAAATCCGGGAACGTCTTCGAAAGTGATCAGCGGAATATTGAAACAGTCGCAGAAACGAACAAAGCGCGCGCCTTTGACTGAGGCGCCGATGTCGAGGACGCCCGCGAGAAATGCCGGTTGATTCGCGACGATCCCGACAGATCGTCCACCGAGTCGCGCAAAGCCCACACAAATATTCGGCGCAAACAACTGCTGGACTTCAAAGAAGTAACCGTCGTCAACAACTAAGTTGATGACGTCGCGAATGTCATACGGCTGGTTCGAAGCTTCCGGAACAATCTCGTTGAGTTTTGCGTCAACGCGATCAACCGGATCGCTCGGCTCGAGACGCGGCGGATCTTCCAGATTGTTCGAAGGAATGAAAGACAACAGCTCGCGCACGATTCGCAGCGCATGCTCGTCTGAATCAGCGGCGAAATGCGCGACGCCGGAAACAGTGTTGTGGGTGACAGCGCCGCCCAACTCCTCTTTCGTGACTTCCTCGTGCGTCACGGTCTTGATCACGTCGGGTCCGGTGATGAACATGTACGACGTGTCCTTCACCATGATGTTGAAGTCAGTAATCGCCGGACTGTACACGGCACCGCCGGCGCACGGTCCCATGATGCAACTGATCTGCGGCACGACTCCACTCGCGAGCGTGTTGCGCAGAAAAATATCTGCGTAGCCACCGAGACTGACAACGCCTTCCTGGATACGCGCGCCGCCCGAGTCGTTCAGACCAAGGATTGGAGCGCCGACCTTCATCGCCAGGTCCATCACCTTGCAGATCTTCTCGGCATGAGTCTCGGAAAGTGAACCACCAAAGACAGTGAAATCCTGTGCAAAGACAAAGACATTCCGGCCGTCGATCAAACCGTGGCCCGTAATGACTCCGTCTCCTGGATAGAGTTGTTCGTCGAGACCGAAGTCTTTCGAACGATGGACCACGAGTTTGTCGAACTCTTCAAACGAGCCTTCATCGAGCAGGAATTCGATTCGCTCTCGCGCCGTCATCTTGCCTGCTTCGTGTTGTTTCTCAACACGCTCAGCACCGCCACCTTCTTCAGCCTGAAGGCTGCGCTCGTGCAGTGTTTCCAACTTGGATACGGCTTGTTTTGGTTGTTGTTTCGAGGCCATATTATTCGTTGAAGGGAAACGCTCGCGACTCAATCAATTCGATCACCTCAGTCAGGGCCTGCCGCGCATTCACCTGAACTTCATGTGGATAATCATAGCGTTTGGCGTTCTCTTCAAAGTCTTCGACATCCAGAGTCTTGTAAGTGAGGTCAGGAGCAACCAACACATCAATATCGAGGTCGATGTAACTCAATACGCGCCCGTCGAATGTAGGAGGCTGATTGATGTTGCAGTAAAAGTTCTTCAACCGGCCGTCTGGATCGCTGAAGCGAAAGACGTTGTACCAGCGATCCAGCCAGTAATACTCGGTGCTGATCGTTCCTGATGAAATCGTTCCCAGCAGATCGTGTTCGATCTCTTCATCAAAGACCGCATCCAGCACCAGGAGCGGTCCATCGATACTCGCTATCCGCGCCTGCCAGCGACGATGCTCGAGGCCATCGTATTTGCGCACGCTGACAACGATTGAGTCTCGGTCACTTTCTGCCACTCTTTGCCCAGTCAGCCAAAAACTGCGCCTGTCCCTTATCTGTCAGAGGATGATTGAACAGTTGATCGATCACTTTGAACGGCATCGTGGCGATGTCTGCGCCAATTCGTGCCGCCTCGATCACGTGAATCGGATGACGCAAACTCGCGGCGAGCACTTCCGTCTTCCAACTATAGTTCTCATAAATCTCCACGATGTCCTGCAACAGGACGAGTCCGTTTTCGCCGATGTCGTCGAGACGCCCGAGAAACGGACTGATAAACGCCGCACCGGCCTTCGCCGCGAGGATCGCCTGCGCTGCAGAGAAACAAAGCGTGACGTTTACTTTCATTCCTTCGTCCGTCAGTTGACGAGTTGCTTTGAGGCCATCGCGCGTCAGCGGACACTTGATGACGACGTTCGGAGCGATCTTCGCATACTCACGTCCTTCACGAACCATGCCGTCTTTATCCTGGCTCGTCACTTCAGCCGAAACTGGCCCCTGAACGATCTCGCAGATCGCGGCGATGTGTTGTTTGAAGTCGACATCGCCTTCCTTCGAGATGAGTGATGGATTAGTCGTTACACCATCGGCAAGACCCAGCGCTGCTCCTTCGCGAATCTCGTTGAGATTGGCGGTATCAAGAAAAAATTTCATAACAAGACTCCTATGCTATTTCGGAGAATCCCGATCCCCGTCACTTCCACTTCTACTGTATCGCCCGGATTCATGCGCGAGACGCCTGCGGGCGTTCCAGTCGCAATCAGATCACCGGGATACAGTGTCATGATCTCAGAGATGTAAGTTATAAGAAAGGCGACAGGGAAGGCCATGTCAGCCGTGTTGCCTTTTTGTTTCAGTTCGCCGTTGAGACGTGTTTGGACGGTGGCGTTGGTTGGATCGATGTCAGTTTCTATCCACGGACCGACCGGGCAGAACGTGTCGAATGACTTGCCGCGAGTGAATTGCACGTCTTTGCGCTGCAGATCGCGTGCGGTGACGTCGTTTACGCACGTATAGCCGAAGATGTAGCTGAGGGGATCGTCGTTGATCTTATGAGCGAGGCGACCGATGACGACACCGAGCTCGCCTTCATGCTCGACTTGCTGTGAAGCTTTGGGTAATTCGATTTCATCGCCCGAAGCGATCACGGCCGAAGGAGCTTTGAGAAACAGCAACGGCTCGTCCGGCATCTTGTTGCCGAGTTCCGCCGCATGCTCGCGATAATTCCGACCGACGCAGACGATTTTTGAAGGCGCGACTGGTGCGAGCAGTTTCACCTCGCTTACCTCCAACGCCGCATTGTCATCAAACCTCTCAACATACTCGAAACTATAGTCCCCCGGTAACGGATAAACCCGGGACTCCTTCAGCACCGCATAACGCGGTGTCCCTAAACTCTCATGTGCAATGCGACAAAGTTTCATAAGACTACGTCCAGCGAACTGTAGGGGCAGCCCTCCGTGGCCGCCCTTGGTTTTGAATCGTGTTCGCCAAACTCGAGACTGTTGATACCCGAATTCCGTCTGCCAACCAAGGGCGGCCACGGAGGGCCGCCCCTACAGTACGTTCTATGGGGCCTTTTCAGATCCGACTTCTGACGGTGGGCTGATGTTGCCCGCTTTATCCACCGCTACTATGTAGTAGTAATAGGTCTTGCCTGGTTCGACTTTGTCGTCCTGGTAAGTCGTGCGCGTCAACAGCGTCGCGTTGAGCTTCGTCCAATTCTGTTTCGGCAGATCCGGATCAGTCGATCGATAAATATTGTACCCGGCAATATCCGTCTCCTTGTTCGCCGCAAAGAAAATCGCAAGCCTCGCCGACGACGGCTCGGGCGCTGCTAAACTCGGTCGCTCAGGCGCGGCCGGCGCAAACGTATCCACCGGCGCAACTGAAACAGCATTTGAGTTAAGACTCTCGACCTGCGCGCCACCCGTCCCTAACGAAACCGCACGTACAACATATCGATAGTTGTTGCCAAACTGAAAACTCTTATCAGCATATTGAGTAACCGTGATCGGGGTCGCATTGAGCGGCTGATTACCCGACTCAGTCTGCGACTCATCAGTTCGATAGACGTTGTATCCGAGCAGATTCACCGGCGTGGAGTTATCGATGTTAGCTGCCGGCGCCTGCCAGGTGATCGTAATCGAATCCTCAAGCACTTTCGCCGGCGAGACGAGCGTGGGCGCCTGTGCGATACGCGCCGCGGGCTCGATGCTCAGGAAGTTTGAGAACGCAGCACGTTGACCAGACGCATTAACGTAACGAATGGCGTAACGCAGGCGTGTCGGCTGTTCAAAAACGTCTCGATAGGTAATTGTTTCGCCCGCAGTCTGTATCTGTTCATACGTGACCGAGCCAACGACCGTAGCTCGCGCGGCGAATTCATCTTCTGTCAGTGCGAGTGGCGCGCCAGGTTTCTCCGCGAGTCGATAAACGTCGATACGTCTAATGCTCTGCACACTGCTGTCTGGCGCGTTTCGTTGCGGCGCGGGCCAACTGAGAATCACTTCATTGCCTTGTTGCGCGCCCGAAAGAAACTCTGTGCGTTGCTGGACGCGCTCAACCGGCGGCTGAGGAGGCCGTCGCTTGCCGCATCCGATCAGACAGATCAAGCAGAAAACTATCGACAGATTACACAGAAGAGTAATCGGTGAAACCTGTGGATGGGTTGGTCCACGTTTTGTCACAGAATGTATCGACTGAGGTCCTGATCCTTGACGGTCTCTGAGAGCATTCCCGATACGTAAGCAGCGTCGATGCGCTGTTGCTTTGGTTCCAGATCCGGGCCTTCGAAACTGATCTCCTCGAGCAGCTTCTCCATAATTGTCTGCAAACGCCGCGCGCCGATGTCTTCGGTTTGTTGATTCACTTGCGCCGCGTAGTTCGCGATGGAATCGATCGCGTCCGAGGTAAACTCAATCGACACACCTTCGGTCTCCATCATCGCCTGGTACTGTTTGATGAGGGCATTACGCGGTTCAGTCAGGATGCGTTTGAAATCCTCGATCGTGAGTGACTCCAATTCAACACGGATCGGAAAACGACCTTGCAGCTCCGGAATCAGGTCAGATGGTTTCGAAACGTGAAATGCGCCGGCGGCGACGAAGAGAATGTGATCTGTCCGCACCATTCCGTAACGAGTGTTCACGGTTGTTCCTTCAACAATCGGCAGGATGTCGCGCTGCACTCCTTCACGTGAAACATCCGGCCCGTGTCCCGATTCGCGTCCGGCAATCTTATCGATCTCGTCAAGAAAGATGATTCCCGCATTCTCGACTCGCTCGATCGCAGCGCGCGCAACCTGGTCCATATCGATGAGACGCTCTTCCTCTTCCTGCATCAGGTATTCCATCGCCTCGTCGACGCGCATTTTTCGTCGCTTGGTGCGTCCCTGAAACAGATTGCCCAGCATGTCTTTCATGTTGATGCCCATCTCTTCGACGCCCTGTGGACCAGCCAGCTCGATTACGGGAAAGTTTTTCTCGCGAACTTCGAGCTCGACTAAACGATTGTCGAGCTTTCCACTGCGCAGTTGAGTGCGCAGCTTTTCGCGCGATCTTTGAAACTGCTCATCGCGTGTCGAAGTTTCGAGCTCGGTCGACGGTTCTTCAGTTGTGTCGGAATCGAAGTCGTAAAAACTCGACGCTGAACGCGGCGGTGGAAGCAGTAAGTCGAGAATTCGCTCTTCGACGTTCAGCTCCGCCTTTTCAGCAACTTCTTCGCTTTTGTCCTGGCGCGTCATCTCGACTGAGATTTCGGTGAGATCGCGAATCATGCTCTCGACGTCGCGACCGACATAACCGACTTCAGTAAACTTCGAAGCTTCAACTTTCAGAAACGGCGAATTGGACATGCGGGCAAGGCGTCGCGCGATCTCAGTCTTGCCAACGCCCGTGGAACCGATCATGATGATGTTCTTTGGCATCACATCAACGGCCATTTCAGGCGGCAACTTCTGACGTCGCACACGATTTCGTAAAGCGATGGCAACTGCTCGTTTCGCGTTGCGCTGGCCCACCACGTGTTTGTCGAGCTCAGTCACAATTTGGCGAGGCGACATCTCATCGAGTTGTGCCTCTTCGTCAACTTCACCAGCTAAATAAATAACCATTGCGTATTACAGCTTTCTGTTAAAGCTCCTCAACTATGATGTTTTGATTCGAATAAATGCAAATCTCTCCGGCGATGCGAAGCGATTCCACCGCGATGTCACGGGCCGAAAGATCAGTGTTCTTGATCAGCGCACGAGCCGCAGCGAGTGCGTAAGATCCACCAGATCCGATCGCGAGCACGCCTTCGTCAGGGGCGATCACGTCGCCATTACCGGACAAAAGAAATGAAGACTTTTTATCAGCAACAACTAACAGCGCCTCGAGATGGCGCAACACTTTGTCCGTGCGCCACTCTTTGCTGAGCTCGATCGCGGCGCGTTCGAGATTTCCGTGATACTGCTCGAGCTTGCTTTCGAACCGCGTTAACAATGAAAAAGCGTCTCCGGTCGCGCCGGCAAAGCCTGCCAGAATCTGATCGTTATAAAGACGCCGCACCTTCCTGGCGCTGGCTTTCATGACGGTTTCACCCATCGTTACCTGCCCGTCTCCGGCAAGCGCGACGCTGGCGTCCTTCCTGACGAGCAGCACTGTAGTGCTACGAACCCTATTTGTTTTTTTCTGCATGTTTCTTTTAACGAGACTATAGGAACTCGTTTCGAGTTAAGTCAAGGACACGATCTTGGAGTGCGGCGTCTTGACGCCGCTTTGGTACCGATCAAGCTTTTTCGATAACAAAGCGGCGTCAAGACGCCGCACTCCAAGGAGGCGTCCAAATGGGTTATGATAGCGGGGCGATGATGCAGAAAAGACCACGCATCGGAATCCCGATGCGCATTGAACACACCACGGATCGCTTCTACCTGGGGCGGCACTATAGCGAGGCGGTTGAGGCAGCCGGCGGCGTCCCCCTGCACATAAGCTTGATTCCAAACGCTGATTACATTGACTCGGCAGTCGATGGACTCGATGGCATTCTGCTACCCGGTAGCGATTCCGATGTTGACCCGCTGCGTTATGGTCAACAACCTCATCCTGCGCTTGGAACGGTTCAAACGATCAAGGATGAGACTGATCTGCTGGTCATAAAGGCGGCTGAAAGAAAAGGAATACCGCTGTTCGCGATCTGTTTCGGAATGCAGATACTGAATGTCTCTCGCGGAGGCTCGCTGATTCAGGACATCTGCTCGCAGGTCCCGGAAGCCATCAAGCATGAGCAGGGAGCGCCTCGTGATCGTCCGTCTCACCGGATCAAGATGCTGGAAACAAGCAAGCTGTCGGAGATCGCAGGTTCGGTTGATGCGATAGTCAACAGTCATCATCATCAGGCGATCGAATCATTGGGCGCAGATCTGGTTGCGACCGCATGGACCACGGACGGCATCATTGAGGCGCTGGAAGATCCACGTCCGGATCGGTTCATTGTGGCGGTGCAATGGCATCCTGAACTCGGCTGGGAAAAGGATCTGCTTTCTCAACGCTTGTTCCGAGTTTTCGTAGATGAAGCCGTGAACGTACGGCAGACAGAGCTCGCGTCAGTCTCAACACCTGCATGAATCTCGGTCTCGCAGATAAGGTCGCGATCGTGACCGGCGGTTCGCGCGGCATCGGAAAAGCCGTTATCTCAATGCTGGCTTCGTTCGGCACTCACGTCGTCGTCAATTACGTCCGAGATGAGGCTGCTGCAGCGGCTACGGTAAACCTCGCGCAAAGCCACAACGTAAAAGCTATTGCGATTCAGGCCGACGTGTCGAAGCTAGAAGACGCCGAACGGCTACTTCGAGAAACAGTTGAGCATTTCGCACGTGTCGACTTCCTGATTTGCAACGCCGGTATTTGGGAAGGCGCGCCGGTCGAGTCGATCTCGGAAGAGCTTTGGGAAAAGAGTCTCGACATTAACTTAAAAGGGACGTGGTCGGTTTGTCGTGCGGCGGTGCCGGTCATGAAACAGCAGAGATTTGGCCGGATTGTTATTGTGAGTTCGACAGCAGGGCAGCGTGGCGAACCTAATTTTTCCAACTACGCAGCATCTAAAGGCGGTCAGATCTCCTTTACTAAGTCGCTGGCCCCGGAGCTCGGGCCGTTTGGAATAAACGTTAACTGTGTCGCGCCCGGGTGGGTTGAAACTGAAATGACGACGGATGCATTAGCTGACGCCGAGTCGATTATCAAAGGTATCCCCGTCGGTCGGGTCGCGACACCGGAAGACATCGCCGGCGCGATCGTCTTTTTGTGCAGCAACTGGGCAAACCACATCACGGGTGAGGTGCTGAACGTCAACGGCGGATCAGTTTTGTGTGGCTAGGGTCTAGTTTTACAAACGGGGCTTGGATACAGTCAGTACTACCTGCGGCAGCGGGTGGGTGCATGCGCAGCGACCCTCTTGCGTGTCTACGACGTACCCACCCGCTACCGCAGGTGGTACTGACTGTGTCCAAGTGAGATCAGGAGAATTCAAGTATGACTTTAACTCTGGAGCGTGAAGGCGAAGCAACCACTAAGAAGCAAACCCAGCACGTCGAGCTGGGACTTGAGAGATTACTTGAAGAAGACCGCGCGGCGTTGCGAGGCGCACGTGTTGGTCTGATCTGTAATCAGGCATCCGTCGATCACTCCTATCGTCACGCTGCTGATCTCCTCCACGAACACCCAGACATCCAGCTACGTGCACTGTTTGGCCCACAACACGGAATTCGCGGCGATGTGCAGGACAACATGATCGAATCGGGTCACGGTGTCGATCGCAAAACCGGTTTGCCCGTCCATTCGCTCTACAGCGAAACGCGAGAGCCAACCGATGCGATGCTCAACGACATCGACGTCCTACTTTTTGACATGCAGGACGTCGGCTGCCGGATCTACACGTTTGTTTACACGCTGGCCAACTGCATGCGAGCAGCGCGCAGGCTGGGAAAGAAGGTCATTGTTTGCGACAGACCGAATCCAATCAACGGCGTGAGCATCGCCGGCAACATTCTCGAACCCGAATACGCTTCCTTCGTCGGCCAGTATCCGTTGCCGACTCGTCACGGCATGACTGTCGGCGAGCTCGGACGAATGTTCAATGATCACTTTCAGATCGGCTGCGACTTGGAAATAATTCCGATGCATGGCTGGGAGCGCGCGCACTGGCACGACGACACGGATGCGCCATGGGTGCTGCCGTCGCCGAACATGCCCACCCTTGATTCAGCAACCGTGTTTCCAGGCACAGTGCACTTTGAAGGCACTCAAGTTTCAGAAGGAAGGGGAACGACACGGCCGTTCGAACTAATTGGCGCGCCGTACATCGATCCGGATGCTTACGCGGACAGGTTAAATGAACTTGGACTGCCGGGCGTGTATTTCAGAAGCTGTGCATTCCAACCAACATTTCAAAAGCATGGCGGCGTGACTTGCGGCGGCGTTCAGATCCACGTTCTTGATCGCAATTCATTCGAGCCCTGGTTTGCAGGCATCGCGATGGCGAAGTTTGCACATGACATGTACCCGAATGAGTTTCGCTGGAAGGTGCCGCCGTACGAATATGTCTACGACAAGAATCCATTCGACGTGATCAGCGGAACCGCAAAGATCAGAGAGGCGTTTGAGCAGGGGACCGAGCTCGATGCGATTCGCGAATGGGCTGAGGCGCCTCTAAACGACTTTAAAGAATTACGTGAACCGTTCCTGCTGTATCGATAGGAAGTTAATGTGAGCTGTTAAAGGTCGGCTGGCCGACCGCTAATGTTAATCATGAGCCTATGGCTTTGCGCGCGCATTCTTATTGATGTAAAACCTTAATCATCTACTCGAGCAATTGGAGGCATTCATTTGGTAAAAGCTGAACGCGTGCTGGTCGAAGAAGCACCCGGCACTGCATGGTTAACATCATTGGCAGCCTGGTTTATTCCGGGCCTCGGCCATGTAATTCTCAAGCGATGGTATCGTGCTCTCCTGATGGGTGGCGCGGTTTGGATTTGCTTTTTTGTCGGTCTCGGAATGGGCGGCCACCTCTTCGATCTCATGAGTGACGGTCAGATCGCGGTCCTTCAGATCCCTCCGATGATTGCGAACCTCGGCCAGGGCGCTCTCTATATCGTTTCGTGGTTAATCAACTACGGCTTCTCGGATGATCCAGTGCGAGCAGCACGCGCTACCTACGAATACGGTAATACATTTCTACTGATAGGCGGTCTCCTCAACTATCTCAACATGCTCGATGCATTCGATATCGCCGCCGGGAGGAAGCCGTGAGACACTTCCTGGTAATGGCGTTGTTTGCTGCTCTCGCTTCGATGGTTTTCGGGGCGATGGCGAAAGATACTACCCGTGAGCGTTTGATCTACGGACTCAAAGTGTTTGCTGAGTTCATGGTGATTGGACTGGTGCTGAGCTGGGTCCTCTACTTCATACCGTGATGCTTCGAGATGGCTTTATTTGAAACCGAGGCTCTGATCCTACGCAGTTACAATCTGGCAGAGGCTGACAAGATTGTCGTCTGTTTGAGTCGTTCGGCAGGATTGATAAGAGGAGTCGCCAAGGGTTGTAGAAAACTGAAGAATCGTTTTGGCGCCGCACTCGAGCCATTCACACTCATCAATCTCGCCTATTACGAAAAAGAGAATCAGGAACTCGTCTCGTTCCGGCAGGTCGAGATCTTAAAGTCACGCTTTAACCTCTCGTCAAATGCAGAGCTGCTCACAGGGTTCTCATACATGGGCGACCTGCTGATCGATTTCTCACCACCACACCAGGCGAATGACAATCTCTTTCGAATGGCCATCGCGTGTTTTGAGGCAGCATCAGAGACGCCGGAAGATCTGGATGCAGTGCTTCGGTACTTCGAGGTGTGGTTATTGAAGCTCGAAGGATTTCTGCCGGACTTGCGGACGTGCGCTAACTGTAACAGAGCTCTTGTTGATGATGGAGCAGTTTATCTCGGCTCGGATTTGTCGCTGCGGTGTTCGCAATGCGGTAGTGGACGAGGTGGGGCCGTGTCGAAAGGGCTTCATGCACATTTGCGAACGACAGAAAAACTATCGCCGGCGAAGTTTGCTGAAGGCGCGAGGGAAGTATCAAAGGAGACGAAGCGTGAAATGGCAGAGTTGACCTTCCAGATTATCGGGCGCGTGCTCGAGCGCATGCCGCGCATCCGCCCTGCGAGTTGATCGATAATGATTAACAGGATGTTTCAGGATGAACAGGATAATCCTGCAAATCCTGAAGACATCCTGTTAATTCTGTCTAAAGTGTTACTTGAAGAAAACGCGATTTGCTGACAAAAATCTTTAACTTCAAGAACTTCCTCATCCCTCGATATATCGTCGGGGCGATGGCGCCATACATTCTCATCACCCTGTTGCTGCTCACGGCTGTCCTCCTGGCACAACAAGCCGCGCGTCTCGCAGAGATCGTCATATACGCTGAATTGCCATTCTCAATACTCGGATCGATCGGCGCCGCGTTGTTGCCGGGCGTTCTCATCTTCTCGATTCCACTCGCAACACTTGCCGGAATAATCATTGGTTTCTCGCGGATG
Organism: Pyrinomonadaceae bacterium; assembly: GCA_036006625.1. Classification (GTDB taxonomy): domain Bacteria; phylum Acidobacteriota; class Blastocatellia; order Pyrinomonadales; family Pyrinomonadaceae; genus PSRF01. Next base: position 17,251 of record DASYPN010000289.1, read on the forward strand.
GGGAGTGACAGTGAGATAGTCGCGATGCGCGCCGCGGGCGTCGGCTCATGGACCATGATCTGGCCTGCGCTTCTGGTTGGACTCGTATTCACCGGCGCCACTACTTACTTGCATCTGAAAGAAGTACCTGAAGCGGCCCGAGATCTCGAACGCATCGCACTCGAGGGAATGCTCGCCAAACTCGACTCACCTGTCGAGCCACGAACCTTCAACACCTTGCCGCGATACGTGATTTATGTTCGCGACGGCAATAAAGAGCAGGGCACGTGGGGAAGAGTTTTCATATTCGGCCAGGAAGCCGATCAAAAAATCACGGTCTACACCGCTCGTTCGGGACGTATCGACTCGTCCGGCGATCAAGCTGAGCTGGTTCTCACTGATGTCCTTTCTACAAAGTTTCCCGGTCCTGCTACTGAAGAAACTAACAAAGCACCTTTAGCAATCAATACCCTCGGCAATGACAACGGACAAGAATCCTACGTCGTCGATCGCTTCGATCAGTTGCGGTTCTCGATCAATACGGGACGAGCTGAGATCGTCGAGCAACTAAATCAGCGAGACACAAACGCCGATGCTATGGAATGGAGCGAACTACGTGAGCGAGTTGAATCGGGATCACCCGCCCAACAGAAAGAAGCGTTAAGAATTCTGAATCGCAGAACTGCGTTGTCGTTAGCGCCTCTGGTTTTTTCGCTTCTGGGCGCAACGCTGGGACTACGGATACGACGTGGCGGACGAAGCGTTGGTGTCTTGCTCACGCTGATCATCGTGATCGTTTATTACCTATTGTCGCTGCTCGGCGAATCGATGTCGCGCGTGGGAACAGTCTCGCCTTATCTTGGACCATGGCTGGCAACGATCTTTATTCTCGCGTTGACGGTTCTGTTTTTGTTTGTGGGTCGAGTGCCATTCATTTCTTCGCTGGCGATCTTGTCGCGCCGTACAAAAGAAACGAAGACTGTAGCCAAGACCAGCCTCGCGCAACACCGCCGCTTCGCGGGACTTGGTTTTCCGAGTTTGATGGATGCCACGCTTTTTCGTTCACTTGTCGTGAGCTTTGTTGTGTGCTTTGCGGCACTCGTCGCTATCTTCAACATCTTCACACTGTTTGAACTCTGGCGCTTCATTGCCGTCACTCATGCCGGTACAGGTTTGGTGGCAAGGTATCTGTTGTTCCTGCTGCCGCTCATCACCGTGGAACTTTTTCCGGCGACGATGTTGATCTCGGTACTCGTGACTTACGCCTTGCTAGCGAGAAGAAATGAAGCGATCGCGTGGTGGGCGTCGGGTCAGAGTGTTTATCGATTGATGTTGCCCGGCTTCTGCTTTGCACTCGTGATGGCCTACGGTTCGTGGCTGGTCCAGGAATACGTGATGCCTGGCGCAAATCTCAAACAGGATGCACTACGCGCACGCATTCGTGGCACCGAAGCACGCGCGACGACGCACACCGGTCGCCAGTGGCTCGCTTCAACCGAAACGCGTCGCTTCTACTCGTATGAATTCAGTGAGGATGGCCGACTGATCGAACCAACTGTTTACGAGCTTGATGACGATGCCGTTCATCTGGCGCAGGTCGTCAACGGTAAAAGCGGAGTGTGGACAGATCCAACGCATCTCAAGATCAACGAGACCGAAACGCTCGCATTGAAAGGGATGGGAGTCGAACGCAAGTCTGAACCGGAGATGACGTTTGCGGGAGTTGAGTCACCGGCAGTCTTCAAACCAACAACCGATAGACCTTCGCAACTCAGCTCGCAAGACTTGCGAGGCTATCTCGAAGCCGCGAAGCAGCGTGGGATTGATGTGTCGTCACTCGCAGTCGCGTTGCAAAGGAAGTACGCAGGCCCGTTTGGGATAATTATCATGGCGTTGATCGGAATGCCGCTGGCGGTTTCGTTTGGCAGGAAGGGAACTGTCATCGCGCTCTGCGCTGCGGTAGTGGTTGGAGTCGCCTACTGGGCTCTCGGCGGCGGTTTTCAGCAACTCGGAAATCACGGCCTCCTCCGACCCTCAGTCGCCGGCTGGTCACCACTCGTTATATTCACCGCCGCCGGAACCTATTTCCTCTCCCGCGTCCGGACCTAGCCACACCACGCAATGTCGAACGTACTGTAGGGGCGGCCCTCCGTGGCCGCCCTCGGTTGGAATCGATCCTTTGAGATACACACTTTAAATAAACCAAGGGCGGCCACGGAGGGCCGCCCCTACAGTACGTTCGATTGGGCCTTGAGGTGGCTTAAGTGCCGGTTTCCCAACTCGAGATGTATTCGAGTTGTTCGGCGGTAAGTGTGTCGATTGAAATTCCGAGTGCGCGAAGCTTGAGGCTCGCGATCTCGGTATCAACTTCAGCCGGCAACAGGTGAACCCCCGGCGCCAACGTACCTTTATTCTTCACGAGGTACTCAACCGACAGCGCCTGGTTCGCAAAGCTCATGTCCATCACGCTCGCGGGGTGGCCTTCCGCCGCAGCGAGATTGATCAGACGACCTTCACCAAGCACGATGATCCTTCGACCACTCGACTGAACCTTATACTCCTCAACAAACGGACGAATCGTTGCCGGATCGCCAGCCATCTCTCGCAGCGCAACGAGATTCAGTTCCAGATCGAAGTGGCCGCTGTTGCAGACGATCGCACCATCTTTCATGCGTGAAAAATGCTCGCCATCGATCACGTGACGATTTCCGGTGACAGTCACGAAGATATCGCCAATCGACGACGCCTCACCGATCGGCATCACCCGGAATCCGTCCATCACTGCCTCGACGGCTTTAATTGGATCGACTTCCGTCACCACGACATTCGCGCCCATACCACGCGCACGCAAGGCGACGCCCTTACCGCACCAGCCGTAACCCACAACAACGAATGTGCGACCGGCAAGCAGGATGTTTGTCGCGCGAATAATACCGTCAAGCGTTGATTGGCCAGTACCGTAACGATTGTCGAAGAAGTGTTTCGTCTGGGCGTTGTTAACTGCAATTGAAGGGAAGGGCAGCACACCAGCGTTCTGCATCGCCTCGAGACGTTGAATGCCTGTCGTTGTTTCCTCAGTTGAACCGATGATTTCTTTAATCTGGCCGGCGCGCTCTTTCAGCAGTGTGGCAACAACGTCCGAGCCGTCGTCGATGATGATGTCCGGATGTGAGTCGAGCGCTGTCCTCACGTGGCGATTGTAAGTGTCAGTCGACTCACCTTTGATTGCGTAAACCGGGATGCCCCAGTCAGCGACGAGTGATGCAGCCACGTCATCTTGCGTTGAAAGCGGATTCGACGCAATCAAAACTGATTCAGCACCGCCGGCCTGGAGCGCGCGCGCCAGGTTCGCAGTCTCGGTGGTGATATGAGCGCAGGCGATGAGCTTAACGCCCTTCAATGGTTTCTCTTCGGCAAATCTTTCGCGGATGAGACGAAGAACAGGCATTTCACGTTCAGCCCATTCAATTCGCTGCTTGCCATGACCTGACAAGCTGATGTCTTTCACGTCGAATTCGACGGACGGTGCAGAACTCATGTTGGTTATTTAATCCTTTACTTGAATTATGAATGCCTCG
>DASYPN010000290.1:0-5881 GCA_036006625.1 Pyrinomonadaceae bacterium
GGTTGGCAGGCGTATTCGAGAATTTACAGCCGTGAGTTTTGCGAATACGATTCCAACCAAGGGCGGCCACGGAGGGCCGCCCCTACAGTACGTTCCTTCGTTCCTTACGATACTTGACGGGCATGAACGCATCAAAGAGACTGGACATGATGAGAGCGACTCTGATCATCTGGATATTGCTGGTTTCGATGCACGCGGGCGCGAGTGCGCAGCCGAGGAAACGGACTGTGCTCACACGGGCGGAGACGAAAGAGGCCGAAGGAAAACTCAATGAGCTAGGGTACTGGACGGGTCCGGTGGATGGGATCCTTGATGCGGCGACAAAACAGGCGTTAATCGCGTTTCAAAAGTGGGAAGGACGCCCAATTACCCGCCAGCTCACGCCCCACGAACTCGATGCAATCCGAAACGCCACAGCACCTCAAGCAAGAGACCTCGGATACGAGCACGTTGAAGTCGACATCGACCGCCAGATCCTCATGCTCGTCAGCGACGACGATCGCGTGCGAGTTCTTCCCGTCTCAACGGGCAACGGCGAACCATTCATCGAGCAAGGAGAGAACAGCGTCGCTTACACACCGCGCGGACGTTTCGTCGTCTACAACAAAACCTTTGGCTGGGAAGACGGGCGACTCGGCTCAGTGTATTACGCCAACTACATTAGCGGCGGCGTCGCGATCCACGGCTATCTCACAGTGCCGACGCAGCCTGCCAGTCACGGTTGCATTCGCATCCCGATGTTCGCCGCGCGGGAAGTCAGCAAGCTAACCCCGCGCGGAACGATCGTTCTGGTCTACGACAAAGTCTCCTTTGTTTCCGGTCTCTCCTGGGCCAGGAATCCGAAACTCAAACAGGCGGCACTCGACCTGGGCCCACTGCAGTAACAGACGTTATGGAATCTCATCCGGCCGGCGATCGGGACCTCCCGGTCTTCCCGGCGGAGGGTCCATGCGCATGTTGTGGAGTTGTTCCTGTTGCTCCGGCGTGAGCCGGTTTTTCAGACGCACTGCGAGACCGATGTGCAAACGTTTGATCTCGCGCTCGATGTCCAGCACCTTATCGAGTTGGGCCAGCGCTTGTTGTTCGTTCACCGAAGTCGACTTCATCGTTTCGTGTAACTGCTCCACCTGATCCTGAAGTTTCCACTGCAGATCCTGAAAGCTCACCGTCGCCTTTTGAATCTCACTCCGCATAAACGTCTTTTGTTCGTCGGTGAGATTGAGCTCGCGCGCGTGGTTCATGATCATGTCGGGCGGAAACATGAGATGGGCCAATGGATCCGGCGGACCGGGCGGACGCGGATGATCTGGCGGGAAACTGTCGGCGCCTGGTCCCGCAGGTGGATGCATTGGCGGCGTCGGTTGCTGCGCGGTAGCGATGGTGGCGAACAAGAAAGCGACTGCAAATACGGCGGCGATCATTGTTTTCATCGATTCGACTCCTTCATGATTTCGCTATTCTTCGAAAGAAATGTTTCAAGATCTTTGGCGGATTGATTCAATGCCGGTAGAGAGCCCAGCGCGAGATCTGTGGGAGACGCCATAAACTGTTGCGTTGGCGATTGCCAGCTGGAAAGCGACGCTGCTTCAGTCGCGATTCTGCGAACGACTGGTCGTTGACGTGCAATGTGTTTCAGATGTCTCGCCGGCTCGACTTTTCCCGGAGTTGTTGTGTACGTCGGCTGAGCAGCCGGAGGCAGTTGAACCGCGATGTTTGGAATTTCAGCGAACCGGTTCCAGGTCCAAACGGCGAATGAGCAGGCGGAGGCAATAACCAACAATGAGACCAATACTGCCGCGCGTCTGATGAAATTTTTCTCACGCAACGGCGCAACGACGCGACGCGAAGTAGATGCTTGCGCCCAGAGTCGCCCGAACTGAGGCACACGGCTTTGATCCTCGAGCGACAGCTCAGAGAACAGCGCCTGAATTCTCTTTTCGTCTCCAGCCAACTCCATAATCAACTCCCTCTCGGTCCAACGCCTCGCGCAAACGTCTCTTGCCGCGCTCGTAGTGACGACGTGCACTACCGACCGACACGTTCATCACCTCGGCCGCTTCGCTCAAACTCAGATCCTGATAAAACACGAGGTGCAATGTTTCGCGTTGTCGCGCCGGCAAGTGGGCGAGCGCTTCCTGAAATCGTCGCTGCAGCTCCGATCGATCAAAGTCGAGCTCTACGCTTGGGCTGCTGCCCGGACTCACGATCGACCTCAAACTCCGCAACAACTGTTTGCGACCTTCGCTGATGGCTGTCTTGCGAATCACCGCGAACAGCCATGTTTGCAACTTCGATTCGCCCCGGTAGACCGCCTTGCCTTGCAGGATCTTCAAGTAGACCATCTGCAGCACTTCTTCCGCGTCGCTGTGGTTCGAGGCGCAACAGCTCAGCGCCCAGCCAAAACTGGCCGGATGAAGTTTTTCAAGTTCCGCTTTGAGCTCCGAAATCTCCATCGCGCGAACCGGTTTCTGAGTATTAGTCGCGTGAGCGGTGAAATTGTATGACAGGTTACTCCGTCGCGCGGACGACGCCAATGAGTTGCGGGAGTTTGGTTGGTCCGAAGCTGACGTTGTGCTCCGAGTCAAAGAGCAGGCGATCGCCGTCGAACTTGAAGTTCAGAGTGGAATAGTACGGCGTTTCTGAGAGAACAATCTTGACGGTAAATGTATTCTCCGCGCTCCATACGCCGCTGGCAGCGACGAGCGGAGTAGCCGGAACACTGAGGGCGAGATCGAGTCCGTTTGCAAACATGCCGCGACTGTTGGTCCATGTCTCTCGTCCAATCGTCATGCGAGTTTCGCCCTTGGAGGTGCGCACGATTAGCACTGGCGAGGTCGAGTTGAAATCAAAAGACACAGCTTTGATGCCGCGGTCGTTGTCTGGAAACTCGAACCACTTTCCGGAAACACTCGCCGAGATCGGAGACGATGCGGTACCGTTCGGGAATTTGACTTTCAATGACGCGAGTCGCGCCTCAAGCTGATGTCGAGCAGCCGGGTTCTCCGGCAGACGTCGCGGCTTCATCGCGGGCAGCAGCTTGTCCCAAACAAGATTCATGACCTGTTGCATGTTGCGAACGCCACTCGTGATCGCAACCACAGCGTCGAGTTCGGGAATCACCATACAGTACTGGCCGAACGCTCCGTCGCCGCGGAACGAGTTGTGACGCGAGCGCCAGAATTGGTAACCGTATCCTTGATCCCAGTCGCTCGTCGGCGCGGAACCATTCGAGGTTTGCACCGCGGTCGCCTGCTCTACCCACGCGGCCGGTATCAACTGTTTACCATTCCAGACGCCTTTGTGCAGATAGAGATCGCCGAAGCGTGCGATCTCTTCAGTGCGTATGGACAAACCGTATGCGCCGGCAGTTATTCCCTGCGGGCTCGCGACCCAGGTTGGATCTTTGAATCCGAGCGGTTCGAAGAGTCTCGGACGGAGATAGTCGAGCACGGTCATGCCTGTGACTTTCTGAACAATGGCCGAGAGCATGTAAGTCGCAGGCGAGTTGTAGAGGAAGTGCGTGCCTGGTTTGAATGGCACCGGGTGCGTGAGAAAAGTCTTTGTCCAGGTTTCGGTTTGCAGGGCTGGAAAGTTGACGCGGATCGGCGCTTCGAGCTGGTTGCCGGTGTTCATGCGCAGCAGATCGCGTACACGCATCGCGCGCAGGTTAACTGACGCATCGGCCGGCACTTCGTCGGGAAAGAACTTGGTCACTTGATCGTCCAGACTCAGTTTCCCCTCGGAGATCGCAAGCCCGACTGCCGTTGAAGTAAAACTCTTGCTCAGCGAATAAAGAACGTGAGGCGTGTCGCGATCGTATGGAGCCCACCACCCTTCAGCCACTACATGCCCGTGACGAACAAGCATGAAGCTGTTCATCGTGTCGATGTCTTTGTCGGCTGCTTCGACGAATGCGAGCAGATCCGCGGAAGAGATTCCCTGTTGCTCCGGACTGCTGCGTGGAAGTGACGCGGACTTTTGCGCGTACGAAGTGAGGGAAACAAACAGGCAGAGAACAACAACAGCGTAGGCTTTGTTGACGCGTTTCATTTGGTTTTATCGGCGTAATCTGTGGATTAGTTTGCCAGATAGACAGCCAGCGCCGGAACGAGCAGCCAGAGCAAGCCCTTCACGAGGAAGAACATGAACCCCCAGAAACCGAGTCGCTTTATCCAGCTCGCAGTCGTCATATCTGATACGCGTAAATCTTGACCTAAAATGGTCATCCGCGCAAATCTGTGTCATGTGCGGCTAAACTGATTTCAAACTCATGCGCCTAATTCTGGCAATTGTCTTATTACTGACTTGGAATGGCCCCGGCCTTTTCGCGCAGAATTCCTTCACCAGGCGCGCCGAAGCCACGATAGAGAACTTCAAGCAGAACACCGAATTCAGCGGAGCGGTTTTGATTGGCCAAAATGGCAGGGTCTTGTTTGAAAAAGCCTACGGGCGTGCGAATAGAGAATGGAACATTCGGAACACGACGCAAACCAGATTTCGCATTGCATCCCTTACCAAGCAATTCACCGCGGCGGCGATCTTAATTCTTCAGGACAGGGGTCAATTAAAAGTTCGCGAGCCAATTTCCCGGTATCTCCCAGATCTCCCATCGGAATGGCAACAAATCACTATTCATCAGCTCTTGACTCATACATCCGGGCTGCCTGAATACACCAGCCCGCCGGAGATAGAACGAACTCTCAACCTTACCGGCGCCACTCCGCAGCAGCTCGTCAATCTAGTCAAGCAACAGCCATTGAAGTTCAGTCCGGGTACGAAACTTGTTTATTGCAATACTGGTTATCTCTTGCTTGGAATGATCGTTGAAAAGGTGTCGGGTCTGGACTACGCCACATTCCTGAAGCGGAACATATTTATTCCTTTGCAACTTAACCAGACTGGCTACGATATTCGAGCCGACATTTTGCCGGAAAGAGCGAGCGGCTACTGGATGAGAAACGGCCGTGTGGAAAATGCAGGCTATGTAGATGCGTCTATTCCTTTCGCCGCCGGCGGGTTGTACTCGACTGTGGGTGATCTCTACAAATGGAATGAAGCTCTGGCGACAGGACGACTGCTTTCAGTTGAGTCTCGACGGGCAATGTTCACGCCTTATCCCGAGACAGAGCTTTCCGGAATGCATTATGGATACGGGATTGTTATCGCTGAGAAGTTTGGCCAGCCTCGTTACTATCATGGTGGGGGCATTCAGGGCTTTGCTTCGGCGATCGAGCGCTATCCAAGGTCGAATATCTGCGTCGTGGTGTTGTCGAACGAAGAGGAAACTAAGAGTTGGGAGTTGTCTGCGAGCCTGGCGGGGTTGTTGGTCAATAAACGATAAGAAGGGCTACTCGTTCTTCATTGCTCCGCGAATGTTGATGAAGGCGAGGCAGACCTGCAGGAAGATGAGCGCATAGGCCCCATCATGGACTCCCCAAGCGATCCAGAGTCCGTTACTCAACAGAAAAAGCCAGAATCCCCAATTGCGCTTGAACTTTTTCTGCGAGCCCACCATCCAGGCAGCGATGACCGTGACTATCATCGCCGGCCATTGAATAGCATTGAGAACATTCATCTACTACTACCCACTCGCTCGGAAATAAGAGGTTCGCATTAAACCGAACAGCATACTGCCCTCTTTCACTTTTGTTACGTTTGTAAATCCCGCCCGGCTTATCAGTCGGAGTAGGCGTTCGTTTGTATTGGTTTTCATGAGAGCGTGCCCTGCGAAGAGACGTTCGAAAAATCCATGCGCGTCGTCGTCAGCAACAAAATCAAGCAAATGAAACGAACCACCGGGTTTAAGAACGCGCAATACTTCGCGCGACGTTCTCTCACGTTCCGCTTCGTCGAGATGATGAAACATGAACGAAGAGAAAAC
>DASYPN010000291.1:0-18682 GCA_036006625.1 Pyrinomonadaceae bacterium
CCTGCAGACTACCTCATCAACTGTAAAGGATGTCATGATAACGATCTGTAAAGCATGTCATGATAATGAACACCTCCGTGGCCGCCCGTGGTTTAGGGACGGGTTCAAGGAACGGGCGGCATTCGCTTTCTGCGTATTGATCAAAACCACGGGCGGCCACGGAGGGCCGCCCTACAGTACGTTCAATGACCGAAGATTTATCACGCTACCATTCGCCGGTAAGTGATTTGTTTCCGTCAGGAGACTGGGAAAAATTCCGGCTCCGCGATGAACAGGTAAATTTCTACCGCGAGAACGGTTACCTCGCGGGAATCAAAATGCTCAACGAGACGCAACTCGACGTTCTGCGCAGCGAGCTTGCAGAGCTGGTCGATCCCACACACCCAGGTCATCACCTGTTTTACGAATTCAACGCAAACGAATCTGCCGATCCCAACCAAATCCTCTTTCACGCACTCGGAGCATGGCGCATAACACCAGGCCTGCACGACCTCTTGTGGAACCCGGCATTCGTCGTCGCGGCAGCTCAATTACTCGATGGGCCAGTGCGCTTCTGGCATGATCAGATCTTCTACAAACCTGCACACCACGGCGGCGTCGTCATCTGGCATCAGGATTATTCCTACTGGACCAGAACAACTCCCGTCGCTCACATCTCGTGCTGGATCGGCCTCGACGATTCAACACGCGAGAACGGCTGCGTGCATTACGTTCCAGGCAGTCATCGCTGGCAGCTTCTGCCGCGTAACGACTTCGCGAACAGCATGGAGACTATCTTCGACGCTTTGACTCCGGAGCAGCGTGAAGCGTTCAAGCCTGTGCCGATCGAATTGAAAGCCGGTGAATGTTCATTTCATCACCCGTTGATGATCCACGGCTCGTATGCGAATCAAACCCCGCGACCACGACGTGCAGTCGTGCTCAACGCATTTCGCGACGGCGTCCTCTCTGCTTCCGACGCGCCTCCCCTCGAAGGCGTGCCTGCAATTCCTACAGGTCAAAAAATGGACGGTCAATTTTTCCCATTACTGTTCGATCCTGATACTGCCAACTAAAACGCAACAGTGAGATCGAAGAACTGCGACACCTCTGTGAGCTATTGGGTGTTAAATGGATACCATACTTTGCTTGAAAGGGGATTGTGTAATGTCAGCAAAAACGGCAGCATCGCCAGGCCGAAAGAAAGCCTCGAATATGTTCAAAGAGGCGAAGTCGTTTTCGAGTTTTTCTGTGAACGATCTGCGACGGGCGAAAGAGTTTTATGGAGAAACTCTCGGACTCGAGGTCAAGGAAACGCCGGAAGGACTTGAGCTTCATACAAACAACAACGTCGTATTCTTATATCCCAAACCAAACCACACCCCGGCATCGTTCACTGTTCTGAATTTTCACGTCAACGACATTGAACGCGCGGTTGACGAACTCAAGGCGTTGGGAGTGTCACTCGAACACTACGACATGCCTGATATCAAAACCGACGAGCGCGGCATCGCTCGTGGTCCACACGGACCGATAATCGCGTGGTTCAAAGATCCGGCAGGAAACATTCTCTCGGTTCTTGAAGAACGGTAGATCAATTTAGACACGGATGAACACGGATCTGTGTTCATCCGTGGTTCAAACCTATCTTCGTCTAAAACCACCTCCTCTGTTTTGTAGATTTCCCCGCGTCCGCATTTCACCCAAACCCCGCGCGTTCTGTTGATTCTGTACCCAACTCCGATCGGCTGAACGTTGAACTGATTCCCAACCGGCACTCGTCTTCTGTTGCACACCCGTCGACTGGTTGTAACGATAGACGCTGCCGTCCCTGGTCGCGTACACATTGTTGTTCCCAACGGCGACTCCCGTATTCGTATTCGTGTTGTATGCGAACCCGCCACCGCCGGCGGTGACCTGGCCTGTCGAGCCATTTCTGACACCGCCCACGGCTCCCCCACTGATAACACCTGTATTTGGATTGTAAGCAGCACCTCTTGCACCTGCCACAGAGTTGCCTGTGTAAGCATTGGTGATCTGACCAGCTTGCCCTGCGTAGCGTGCGCCCGTCGCTGTATTCACACCCGCGAAACTGCCCGCCCGTCCAACATTGCCGGTGTATGGATTGGCCCATGCCGCTTTCGTTCCCGCATATGCGACGTTGCCCCATTGTCCGTAAACATTCGTTGCTGCGACGCCGCCCCAGCCGTATGGACCATAGTATGAAGCCGCGCCATACCAGCCATATCCATAACCGTACGCGAGGCCCCAACCAGTGGCGACGCCCCACGTGAACGCCGCGCCGTAACCGTAGGTGTATGGCGCGCCGTACCAGTAAGCGCCGACGTAAGGCGGGTAGTACCAGCCTGTGCCGTAGACTACGACGCTGCTTGAAGTCACGATTGTGCCGTAGTAGCCAGGCGTGTAACCGACATAGACCACTTCAGGCGTTGAGCCGTAGATCTTTACGTACGTGACGTAATGCAGTGGTGAACTTACCGGTATCGTGTAGATCACTACCGGTACAGATGTGGCGACGGCCCATGGTCCAATCGCAGACGTGGCGACAAACCACACGCCATTCTGCGCAGCGTAATAGCTGTTTGCGTCAATTCGGATTACTGGCGTTGAAGTGTTGACTGCATACCGCAACGCCGTGTTCTCGATTGACTTGAATTGTGGCGTGCCGTCGTAATTGACTGTCAACGTTGCGGCAGTTCGCGTGATCGTCGCCGTTTGTGGAATTGCATTAGCGATCAATGCTTCTTTTGCCTGCGGAGTGCCCGGCACGGAAACGAGCACAGCCGCTCGTGGATGAGTTGGCGGAATCTTCGCGAAGTCCGCCGGCAGTTTGTCGCCGCTGACATAGTGCCACGGTCCCCTCATTGATTGAGCTTTGAACCATCGACCGCAAAGAAGAATGAAATGGTCTTGTGATGGTGTATGAACAAAAATTTCGTTTTCGGTATTAGTGACGTAAAGCAACTCAGTGCCTTCGATTGAAGCCACCTGTGGATCACCTTGAGTCTGAAGCAACTCAGCAGGTTGCGTGCTGACCAAAACTACCGGCAGCGTGTTCTGTAGTATCGCTTTCGCAAGCGAAGGCTCACTTCCGTCTTTGGAACTATTCAGCAGGTCCACTCGCTTGCTTGCGATTGCAGTCTCGAGTGCTTTTCTGAGATCCGGAGACGTCTGGCCGGCGATGGTCCATGGGCCGTTTATGTTTGCCGACTCCATCCAGCCGTCCATCAAGTGCAAATAAAATTTGGATGACATTCGATCGCGCAGCAACAAGACGCGTGTGTTCACGACGCGTTCGACACTCGTGTTCGCAACAGGTCGCAGCACCGGCGCGCCATCAATCAGAACGAGAATCGCTGGCCGTGTGCTAAAGAAAACCTGTGGTGGATCGTTTTTGACTTCGTAGGAACTACCGTTGGTCGCAGCGTGATTGATCGCCATGTCGGCGAGCAGTCGATCGAGCGAGATTACTTCGCCCTGCCTGGCAACGCGTGCCTGAAACGCGAGCTGGAACGCGGCTGCCTTGTCTGGCGCCATCGGGATATTGAGTTTTGTAACCTTGAAATCCGACAGCGTCACAAGACGATTGATCTTGTCGATCTCCGCCCGCGCACTAAACCACAACACGCCGTAAAGTGGTTGTTTGCTCTGATTTTCCGTGATTGCAATCGCGGCCCTGGCGGACAGACTATTTCCAGACCACTCTTCGATCTGTGGCTGGTAAACGGCAACCGAGTTCGTGCCAACGGCAAACTTCCTCGGCCAGCCATTATCTGAACTTTTTGTCTGTGAAACCGCTAAAGTTGCGGAAAAAAGTACGATTAATAACGCTCGACTAATTCGGGTCATATATTTCTCTCTGCTTTCTCCAAATCTCCTTGAGACGGGTGGAGAATAGAAAAAGCAGAGGTGTAGTCACATGACCCAAAAGATACATTTTGGCTGTGGTTTCTCTGCACAGAGAGAAGTTCACTTTGCCGGCAGGCGATTCGTAACAAAATCTGCGATCCGGCTGGCGGCCGGTGGATCCAGGTTTGCCAGGACGACGAGCACGTATCCTGACGCCGGACATATCTTCAGCTCGCCATTCATTCCCGGAGCTCCGCCGCCGTGCCCAAAACACCGCGTGCCATTGATTACTTCATCCTGAAAACCAAAAGCGTATTTACCGCGGCCGGTATCAACCTTGCCAGTTGTTAGTAACTCTGTGTACTGCGCGTTGAGTAACTTGTTGGTCTGAAGTGCGGTTGCAAAGTGGGATAGATCTTCCACGGTGGAATAGCCGCCACCGGCCGAGGTGCCGCGGTAGGGCAGCGTATCGGTATTGCGCTGCAAGCCGTTACCACCAAATTTCGTGTAACCAACACTTCGATCAGAGACGGCCTGGTCCTCTGGTTCAGAATCGGTGCCCGTCATGCCCGCAGGCTTGAAGATATGATCCCGGACGTAGTCGTAATAACTCTGTCCACTAACTTTCTCTATCAAGACACCGAGCAGAAGAAATCCGTAGTTGCTGTATCGCCACTGGCTTCCCGGTTCGAAATCAGGACCTCGCTTGCCATAAAGAGTTACATAATCCTGCAGTGTCTTTAACTCCAGCCGGTGCTTCTCGAACTCCGGACCAAAGATGTCGCCGGTTCCGCCCGTGTGTGTGAGCAACTGCTCAATCGTGACTTTCGATGCTACGTCTTGATTTGGATAATCGGTAAGGTACTTACCAAAAGGCGTCTTCAGATCGAGCTTTCCGGCCTGGACCAGTTGGAGCGTCGCGACCGCCGTAAACATTTTGTTCATGGATCCGAGACGAAAGCGCGTCTTCAACTGATTCGGAGTTTTCTTTTCGCGATCCGCCAGACCATAAGCCTGAGAGAAAACTGGTTTGCCGTTCCGTGCGAGCAATGCAGCACCTGAAAAACGATCGGCCTTTGACTCCTCATCGAGTTTGGTACGCATTGCCGTAATGATTTCAGCTTCGCTCAGGTGCGGAAGCGCGAAAGCTGCCGGCCGCGGAATAGCCATCGCACCGAATTTGGTGATCTGGTGTTGTCCGTCGGGCTGGACCTCTACAGTTAAACGTGCAAACTGATCGGAGGCGCGTTCCTGGACGAGAGCAACCAGCTTTGTTGGTGTCGACTCTTCGATCTGTTTCAAATCGAAGCCGCCGGTCATCTCGCGAAAACCCATATCCCGATCGGCATTCTGGAGACGATCGGGATAGTTCCTGGTCAGAAACTCTTTGTACTTAGCAGCATCGCCGGCGTTAAAAGCCTCCATCAAGCCCTTTGCTTGATTACCGGCGGGCGTATCCGGGTACGTTGTTTGTGCTGTGCACGTCGTGACGAAAAGCAAAAATGCGAAAAGCAGAATGATCTTCATAGCGCTGGTCTCCGATCTCAAAAGTCAGTCACAAAGAAGCACAAAAGCACACGATGATCAATTCATTCTTGTGCCATTTCTGCTTCTTTGTGCGTCCAGCCTGTATCACAGACGTACAGCGCTGTCGGTGAGTTCCTGACAACTTCCAGGAAAGAGCGAACAAATCGTTATGGCAATGAAGTTGCTCGGGGAGCTTTTATGAATGTCAGACTGAAGAAATTATCCGATCAGGTGATGGTGATTACGGGCGCGTCGTCGGGGATTGGGTTGGTGACTGCTCGATTGGCCGCTAAGCGCGGTGCGCGACTCGTGCTCAACGCCAGAAACGAGGACGCGCTCGAGCGCGTGGTAGAGGAGATTAATGACGCGGGCGGTGAGGCTATTTATGTTGCCGGTGACGTAGGTAACTTCGCTGACGTGCACAAGATCGGCGATGAAGCCATTCGCCACTTCGGTGGTTTCGATACGTGGGTAAACAATGCCGGCGTGTCGATCTACGGCGCAGTGTTGGACCAGTCACTCGAGGATCAGCGTCGCTTGTTTGAGACGAATTACTGGGGCGTGGTCCACGGTTCAATGGTCGCCTGCGCCCATCTTAAAAACAGAGGCGGCGCGCTCGTCAACGTCGGCAGCGTTCTCTCGGACGTCGCGATCCCGCTCCAGGGAACTTACTGCGCCTCCAAGCACGCTGTTAAAGGTTACACCGACGCACTACGCCTCGAGCTTGAAGAAGAAAATGCACCGATTTCAGTAACCTTGATCAAGCCGAGCGCGATCGACACGCCTTACACTCAGCACGCAAAGAATCTGATGCCAGTCGAGCCGCAGAACCCGCCGCCGGTCTATGCGCCCGATCTCGTCGCGGAAGCCATTCTTCACTGCGCTGAGAATCCGGAGCGTGATTTATACGTCGGCGGCGGTGGCAAGATGCTCGCGGCGGCCGGGCAGCACGCGCCTTGGCTCACTGATAAGTTGATCGAAGCCACGATGTTTAGCTTGCAGAAATCGAGTCAGCCGAAACTCGAAGGTGGTGCTGATAGTTTGCACGCACCTTCAGACGACGGTGAGGAACGCGGTGGTTATCCGGGTCACGTCGCGGAGTCCAGCGTTTACACAAAGGCTTCAGTGCATCCATTGATCGCCGGTTCGTTACTGGCGGGACTCGGCTTCGCCGCGTTTGCCGCATGGCGTGCGGTGGCTGCGAACTCTGCGTCAAATTCGCACGCAAAAGTATTGTTAGATAGAGCGAGATGAAAGGGGTTTGGACCAATGCGTGAAGGTGAGGGCAGTGTTTGGAAAGGTCTGGTGGCGGGACTTGCCGGTGGTCTCGTCGCTTCATGGACCATGAATCAGTTTCAGGCGGCGTGGACTCTCATCCAGGAAGGTTCTGAGAAACCACACGGCGCACAGTCGATGCAACCGAGCGAAGGTTCACACGGTGAACAGGCTCAGGATTCAGGTGATCAGGACGACGCGACCGTTAAGACGGCTAGAATAATTTCCAGGGAAGTTCTCGGACACGAGTTGCAGGAAAGCGAGAAGAGACCTGCAGGCGCTGCTGTACACTATGCCTTCGGTACAGTGACCGGCGGATTGTACGGAGCGCTTGCTGAAGTAACTCCGCAAGTGACGGTCGGCGCCGGAGTCCCATTTGGCGCCGCGTTCTGGCTGCTTGCAGATGAGATTTCAGTACCGTTGCTGGGTCTCTCTAAAGGACCAACTGAGTATCCGGTCACGACCCATGCTTATGCGTTAGCTTCCCATCTTGTTTACGGAGCGACAGCGGAATTGAGTCGTCGCGCAATACGACACGTTTTGTGAGTAGATTGACTTTCTTCTGTGACCTCACAGAAGCAACGACACCACTCCCGCACTTTTGGGAACACACCATCGGCAGCGACCATGCTCGCATGGCGCTGCGATCTGACTGGCAGCGGCAGCTAAAACGAGCTCACGACGAATTGGGCTTTCGGTACGTTCGTTTTCACGGTCTACTGTCCGACGACATCGGCACGGTGATTCGTGAGGACGGCAATCTCGTTTACTCGTTCTTCAATTGCGATCAGATCTTTGATTTCCTGCTTTCGATCGGTATGAAGCCGTTCGTCGAGTTGAGCTTCATGCCAGGTGCATTGGCTTCAGGCAAGAGAACTGTATTCAGCTACGAAGCTAACGTGACGCCGCCGAAAGACTATAAAGAATGGGCGAAACTCATCGAGCGTTTAGTTTTTCACTTGATCGATCGGTACGGCGAAAGGGAAGTCGCACAGTGGTTTTTCGAAGTCTGGAATGAACCGAATCTGAAGACGTTTTGGAGCGGAACTCAACGCGAATACTTCAAACTCTATCGACATACAGCTGATGCGATCAAAAGCGTCTCGCCGTCACTCAAGGTTGGTGGACCAGCAACAGCGAAGAGTGAGTGGATCGAGGAGTTTGTCGATTTCTGTGATCGAAACGACGTCGCCTGCGATTTCGTCAGCACGCATCACTATCCCAACGATGGCTACGAGCGAGACGGTGACATCGAACATCAACTCTTCCAAAGCCAGCGCGGCATCATGCGTGAAGTCGCGGCGAACACTCGCAGCCACTCACGCAACCGGCCGGTTTATTACACTGAATGGAACTCTTCATCGGTGCCGTGGGATCCACTGCACGACGAGCCTTATGCGGCCGCTTTCGCAGCTTCAACCATTCTCGAAGCAAACGGACTTGTCGATGGTTACAGCTTCTGGACTTTCTCCGACATTTTTGAAGAGAACTACTTTCCGTCAAGACCGTTTCATGGCGGCTTCGGATTGCTCACCTTGCACGGTGTTCCCAAGCCGTCGTATCGCGCGTTCGAGCTGTTTCACGATTTGGGTGTCAGACAATCGCTCGTCGACGGTTTGCATGAAACTGTCGATTGCTCACTGATTAAGAAAGATTCAGGTGTGACTCTCCTGCTCACGAATCACACGACGCCCGGTCACTCGATCGAAACCGAGCAGTTGCATATTCGTCTCGACAACGCGCCTGAACCAGCAAGCGCGTCCATACAACGCATTGATGCAGATCACGCAAACCCGAAACGGTTGTGGCAGGAGATGGGCGAGCCGGAATACCTGGGTGATAAGGATCTGGAAAGTCTTGAAGAAGCATCCCGACTCGTATCTGAAAAACAGCCAGTCAGGTTTCAAGATGGCTCAGTTTTTCTGAAGGTCGAGTTGCCGCCACACGCGGTGGCGGCGATTACGATCGAGTTCAAAGAGCGCAGGACAAAACAATGAAAGTACTAGAGCCGTCGCTGACAGATGAGGAACTCAATGCGCTGGAACGCGACACGTTTAAGTACTTTGCCGACGAGGTAAACCTCGAGAACGGACTTGTTCCTGATAGCACGAGGCAAGGAGCTCCTTCTTCGATTGCTGCCGTCGGGTTTGCGCTTACCACTTATCCAATTGCCGTCGAGCGGAAATACCTCAGCCGAACCGAAGCCGTGAAGCGTACGCTGACTACGCTTCGCTTTTTTCACGACGCGCCACACGGAAAAGAGAAAGACGCGACCGGATATCAAGGCTTCTATTACCACTTCCTCGACATGAAGACCGGACGGCGCTTCGGTGAGTGCGAAATATCGACAATCGACTCCACCTATTTGCTCGCGGGCGCGCTTACTGCGTCGTGCTACTTCAACGGTGAAACTAAGGGTGAGCGTGAGATACAGACGCTCGCCGAGTCGCTTTACAGACGCGCCGATTGGCACTGGGCGCAGAATGGCGCGCTCACTGTTTCGCATGGTTGGCGACCGGAAAGAGGATTCATCAAGTATCGCTGGACTGGGTACAGTGAAGCGTTGATCTTGTACGTTTTAGGTCTTGCGTCACCGAGTTTCCCTTTGCCGCCGGAAAGCTACGAAGCATGGACCATGACGTATCAGTGGAAGAAACTCTATGGGCACGAGTTTCTTTACGCTGGACCACTCTTTATTCATCACCTCTCGCATCTGTGGATCGACTTCCGTGGCATCCAGGATGAGTACATGAGAGGCAAGGCGATCAATTATTTCGAGAACAGCCGGCGCGCGATCTACACGCAGCAGGCCTACGCGATGCGCAACCCGAAAAAGTTTGCGGGTTACGATCGATTTCGTTGGGGTATTACTGCGACCGATGGTCCAGGCCCAGCGGAACAACGCGTGAACGGACGTCGTGTGCGCTTCTTCGATTACAAAGCGCGATCGATTCCGTATGGTCCTGACGATGGAACGTTGGCGCCGTGGGCTGTGGCGGCGTCGCTGCCGTTCGCGCCTGAGGTTGTGTTGCCGTCGTTGCAACGTCTCAACACAGACTATCCCGAGATCACGCACAAGTACGGTTTCAAGTGCAGCTATAACCCGACGTTCAAAGGCGAAAAAGGAAAAGGTTGGGTGTCGAGTGGATACTTCGGATTGGACCAGGGCCCGATTGTCATGATGATTGAGAATTATCGATCAGGTTTTCTGTGGAGATTGATGCGTCGCTGTCCTTATATTGTGGAGGGACTCAGGCGCGCCGGGTTTCAAGGTGGTTGGTTGGGACATGATTAACAAGATGTTTCAAGATGAACAGGATTTTCATCTTGTTAATCCTGAAACATCTTGTCAATCCTGTCTAAATGTACTGATCGAGCTTCGCGCCGGGCAGGATTTCAACCGGCTCGAATCCTCTTCGAAATATCCGTGCGCCGGTTGAGCCGCGCAGGATCGTCTCGCCATTCTCGATCCGCAGCATCGCGCCTTCGCGCAGTCCAACCACCGGCGTATCGTTCTCCTCCAGAAACTGAATAATCCGCTCCTCTCTCGTTTCGCCCTTGTGCTTCGAGTTCGGATCCGGATCGAGATAGTGAGGGTTGATCTGAAACGACACGAGGCCGAGCGCGTTGAAAGACGGCGGCTGCACGATCGGCATGTCGTTGGTCGTCCTTATCGTCGGGCAAGCCATGTTTGACCCGGCGCTCGAACCGATGTAAGGCATACCGGCATTAATTCTCTCGCGAATAACATCGAGCAGATCGAATTCGTAAAGAGTCTTCAACAATCGAAACGTATTACCGCCGCCGATGAACATCGCATCCGTTTCTTTCACTGCCTGCACGGGATCCGACGCCGTGTGAATCGACGTCAACTCATATCCCATCTTCTCGAAACGCGCCCGGGCCGTCGCTGCGTATTTATCTCGGTCAAAGAGCGCGAAAGGCACGAACAGAACGTGTTTCAGATCATCAAGAAAGTCTCGAATCTCGGGCTCGGCATGGTCTAAATAACCACTACCATGCAGAGTGGAGTTGCTGATTAGGAGCAAGCGCATTCTTTTGTTGTTCATCGACACCAGTATAATGCTTTTGACAGGATTAACAGGATTTGCAAGATAGACATGATGAAGCCGAATGAAATGTTGGATGGTTGGCGCGAGACGGCGCAGTACTGGACCAAATACAGCGACAATATCGCGAAGATGTTTGCGCCGCTCACCGAGGCGATGATTGAGCGTGCGGGCATACATGAAGGACAGTCAGTGCTCGACGTGGCTGGAGGAGCAGGCGAGCCATCGCTCACGATCGCTGAACGAGTTGGACCAAACGGATCAGTGATGTGTACGGACGCTGTTGCTCAGATGGTTGAAGCGGCCCGGCACGAAGCGAACCGGCGTGGTTTGAAGAACATGCAGTTTCAGCGATGTACTGCTGATTCGCTGCCCTTTCCCGATAACTCATTCGATGCGGTGGTGAGCAGGCTCGGCGCGATGTTCTTTCCCGATGCAGTGGCCTCGATGCGCGAGATGCTTCGGGTAGTGCGACCAGGTGGGTCACTTACATTCGCAGTTTGGTACAAGAGCGACGTCAATCCTTTCTGTTATCTCGTGTCGCGCGTGGTGGATCAGCACGTTAAGGCTGCGGAACCTGATCCGAACGCGCCGAATGCGTTCCGTTACGCCGAGCTGGGTAAACTGGCCGGCGTGATGAAAGAAGCAGGAGCGATTGACGTTCGAGACGAGATTGTCAGTTTCGAGATCGAAGCCCCGCTCACAGCGCTCGAATTCTGGACCATGCGGTCACAGACGTCAGACACGCTTCGCGAAAAGCTCGCTAAATTGCCCGCGGCCGAACAAGCGCAGATCGCAACCGAAGTTCAGCAGGCTGTCAAACCGTTCTTCCCCGATGACGAGATGAAGTTTCCGACGCAGATGCTCATCGCGACCGGAAGCAAGCGCGATTGAGTCACAGATGAACACGGATTACACAGAACGATGGATCGGATATGTGGTAGCCGTGTTGAGCGTTGGTGCTTTAACGCTGTTCCTCAAGATCGTCGGTGCGCATGTGAATGCGGCCACCGTTTCGCTTGCGCTGCTCCTTAATGTTCTTTTTATCGCGACTCGCTGGGGAAGTTTGCCGGCGTTGTTGGCGTCGATCGTCGCGATGCTCTGTTTCAACTTCTTCTTCCTGCCGCCTTTCGGAACGTTCACGATTGCCGCAACCGACAACTGGATTGCGCTTCTCGCTTTTTTAGTCACTGCCGTCACTGCCGGACAGCTTTCCGGTCGCGCGAGAAAACGGGCCGAAGAAGCGGAATCAGGAAGACGTGAGATTGAACGTCTTTACGCCGAGCTGCGCGACGCGTTTGAACGCGCCAGTCACGCTGAAGCTTTGCGACAAAGCGAGAAATTGAAATCCGCGCTGCTCGACGCAGTCACACATGATTTGCGAACGCCGTTGACGTCAATCAAAGCCTCGATAACGACGTTGCTTGACGAAGTTCGCGGCCGCACCAACGACGAGCCTCCGGTCGCGCTCGATGCGGAGTCGAGAGTCGAGATGATGGAAGTGATCGATGAAGAAAGCGATCGTCTGAGCCGGTTCATCAATGGACTGATCGAACTCGCTCGCATCGAAGCAGGGGAACTTCACCTGCGGCGACGGTGGGGCGCGGTCGACGAGATCATCTCCGCTGCGTTAGTGCGGGCAGAGCCGATCACGCGCGGGCATCGAGTGGAGCTCGACGTTGAAAAGGAATTGCCCGGCGTGCGCGTTGATGAACGAGCTGTCAGTGAAGTCGTCTACGCGCTAATCGACAATGCGGCGAAGTATTCCGCGAAAGGATCCGCCATCCGGATCAGTGCTCGACGCGCCGGTGATGAGTTGATACAGATGGCAGTGGAAGACGAAGGTCCGGGCATCCCAGCTAACCTGCGCGAGCGAGTCTTTGACAAATTCTTTCGCGCGACGCGTGATGGAGACGTTCGCAATCATCAACCGACGGGCACGGGAATGGGACTCGCAATCGCAAAAGGAATCGTCGAGGCACACGAAGGAACGATCTCGATCGAGTCAGGAAATGGCGGAAAGGGAACGCGTGTAGTGTTCACGCTTCCGACTGGTGATGACGAGGTAGTCGAAGAAGCGCAGCGCGCGGCTGCGACTGTTGAGACGCGATGACTGAGCAGCCACGCATTTTGGTCGTTGATGACGAGCCGCAGCTCACGCGCGTGCTGCGCACCGGACTGAAATCGCGTGGTTACGACGTGCGTGCGGCGGCGGATGGTCTGGCTGGATTCGAGGCGTTCAAGGATTGGCACCCGGATCTGGTTATTACCGATCTGGCGATGCCGAACGTTGATGGTCTCGAGTTGTGCCGGCGTCTGCGCGCCGTCTCGCAGGTGCCGATCATTGTGCTGTCTGCGAAGGGCGAAGAGAAGACGAAGGTGGAGGCGCTCGATCTCGGCGCTGACGATTTTGTCACCAAGCCGTTTGGGATTGATGAGCTGTTGGCGCGTGTCAGGGCTTCGCTGCGTCGTGCCAATGCTCCGGCGATCAATGAAGCGACGCCGACAATCCTCGACTCAGGAGACTTTCATGTCGATCTCGAATCGCGCGAGATCACAGTGCGAGGCAAACCGATTCATCTGACGCCGAAAGAATTCGATCTGCTGGTCTACTTCATAAAACACTCCGGTAAGGTTCTAACACATCGCACGTTGCTCGCGGCGCTGTGGGGCGGCAACTACGTCGAACAGAACGAGTACCTGCGCGTCTTCGTCGGCAACCTGCGCAAAAAGATCGAACCCGACGCAGCCACGCCACGCTACATCCTCACCGAACCCTGGATCGGCTACCGCTTCGACTCCGGCCAATAATTAGCCACGGATTTCCGTGGCCCCTCTTTATAAACTCTTTATGGACCCTTTACGCCCTTTTTACGTGGTGAAGCGTAAGTTGGGTTCATGAGTGAAGAACGAATTGAGCCAAAGCCTGGGTTTTGGGAGTGGTTGGCGGCGCTGGCGTGTTTTGCCGTCGGCGGGCTCTCGCTTGCGGTTGGATTTGTACTGACAACTGATCGGTTACTCGACGCACACCTTCATCCGTCACTGCACGCACTCGGAATCGTGCTCCTCATCGTCGGCATTCCCGTCATCATTCTCGGTGGACATTTCATGGATTTGGGTGAACGCGTGTCGTGATCGGCGCTGGAGCTTGGCTACAACTTCAACTGAGGGTGCGATGTTCGATTTGATTTTTATAGCAGCGACGATTGTTTTCTTTCTGATTGCTGTGGCTTACGTGCGCGCGTGCGAGAAGTTGCAGAAGGAGTAAGCGGATGAGTCTCGAAACGCTGATCACCCTGGTTGTATCTGCATTGTTGCTTGTTTACCTGGCGTACGCGCTGTTGCGTGCGGAGAAGTTCTAAAGGCTTATGACGCTGAATGGTTGGTTACAGATCGTATTTTTTCTGGCTCTAGTATTGTTGGTGACAAAGCCACTCGGCATCTTCATCACACACGTTTTCAATCGCGAACGAACGTTTCTTGATCCAGTTGCCGGAGCAGTTGAAAGACTGATCTATCGACTCACACGCGTCGACGCCGGCCGCGAAATGCGTTGGACCGAGTATGCAGTGTCGATGCTGCTGTTCAGTGTCGTTTCAATGCTCGTGCTTTACGCACTGCAAAGACTTCAGGGCTTCTTGCCGTTCAACCCGCAACACCTGCCAGGCGTCGATTCAACCGGTTTCGTGGGTTCGTCATTCAACACCGCATCTTCGTTTACGACAAACACCAACTGGCAGTCGTACGTGCCCGAGACAACGATGAGCTACTTCACTCAAATGGCGGGGCTTGCTTATCACAACTTCGTTTCCGCGGCCGTGGGAATCTCGCTCGCGATCGCTTTCATCCGCGGCATCGCGCGCCGGCAGATGGAGACGATCGGAAATTTCTGGGTCGACATGACGCGAGCAACGCTGTGGGTGTTGTTGCCGTTTTGCATCGTGGGTTCGCTATTTCTCGTGTCGCAGGGCGTTATTCAAAACCTGAGGCCGTACGACACTGCGAAGCTTGTCGATCCGCAAGGACAAGTTACCGAACAACTGATCGCGCAAGGTCCGGTGGCGTCGCAGGAGTTCATCAAGCAGTGGGGCACAAACGGTGGCGGCTTCTTCAACACGAATAGTGCTCATCCATTTGAGAACCCCACGCCCATCACAAATCTCATCGCGCTCTTCTCAATCTTCGCGATCTCGGCGGGACTCACTTACACGCTCGGTCGCATGACCGGTTCGCCGAAACACGGTTGGGCCGTGTGGTCCGCGATGGCAGTGCTCTTTCTGGCGGGCGTGCTCGTCGCTTACTGGAGTGAGTCCCGTGGCAATCCGCTTTTGACTGGAACTAATCAGACAGTCACTGCACTGCAGTCCGGTGGAAACATGGAAGGCAAGGAGGTGCGTTTCGGTATTGCCAACAGCGCGCTCTTTGCGACCGTCACGACTGACGCTTCATGCGGCGCTGTTAATGCAATGCACGATTCGTTCACTCCACTCGGCGGCATGATCCCGCTCGCCAACATCATGTTGAGCGAAGTGGTGTTTGGCGGAGTTGGCGCGGGCCTTTACGGAATTCTGATCTTCATCGTGCTCGCAGTTTTTATTGCGGGGTTGATGGTGGGGCGCACGCCCGAATATCTCGGCAAGAAGATTGAGTCGTACGACGTGAAGATGGCGATGCTCGTGGTGCTGGTTTTTCCGCTCACGATTCTGGTGTTCACAGCGATCTCGGCGGTATCGCCGTCGTTTGGTACGTCGCAATTGAACAACCCGGGACCGCATGGGCTGAGCGAGATGCTATACGCCTTCACTTCGGGAACGGGCAACAACGGCTCCGCCTTCGCAGGCATTTCGGCAAACACGTTTTGGTACAACACGACGATCGGGATGGCGATGCTGGTTGGTCGCTTCATGATGATCATTCCGATGCTGGCGATCGCCGGCAGTCTCGCGCGAAAAAGAATCGTGCCGCCGTCGTTGGGGACATTTCCGGTGACGACGCCGTTGTTTACGACATTGCTCGTGAGCGTGATCGTGATTGTTGGGGCGCTGACGTTTTTTCCCGTGTTGAGTCTTGGGCCGATAGTTGAGGAGTTGTTGATGCGAGGCGGTAGTTAGACAGGATTAACAGGATGTTTTCAGGATTTACATGTCAATCCTGTTCCATCCTGTAAATCCTGTCCACTTGCTTCATAGAAACCATGAACGCAGAGTCAAAAAAAGCAATTTGGAATACACAGATCGTCAAACGCGCGGTCGTGGATTCATTCATCAAACTTCATCCACGAAAGATGATGGGCAATCCCGTCATGTTTGTGGTGGAGGTTGGTAGTGTTCTTGCAACCCTGCAATTGATCCGCAGCACGATCTCAAGCACTACCAATCTGAGTTTCGAGTTACAGATCACGCTGTGGCTCTGGTTCACCGTGCTCTTCGCGAATTTCGCTGAGGCGATGGCCGAGGGACGCGGTAAGGCGCAGGCCGACAATCTTCGCAAATCAAAAACAGAGACCATCGCGCACCGAATTACTTCGGGTTCGCAAACGGAAGATGTGCCCGCGCCGCAGTTGCGAAAAGACGACGTCGTAGTCGTTTCAGCCGGTGAGTTTATCCCCGGCGACGGTGAGATCATCGAAGGCGTGGCTTCGGTCGATGAGTCGGCGATTACGGGTGAAAGCGCACCCGTGATTCGCGAGGCTGGTGGCGATCGTTCGGCTGTCACAGGCGGTACGCGCGTTCTATCCGATCGGATCAAAGTTCGCATCACTTCCAATCCCGGCGAGACATTCATCGATCGCATGATCGCGCTCGTCGAAGGCGCCGAGCGTCAGAAGACGCCGAACGAAATCGCGCTGAACATCCTGCTTGCTGGTCTCACGATCGTTTTTCTACTAGCCGTCGTCACGCTGCAACCGTTTGCGATCTATTCAAGCGCGCCACAAACGATCTTTGTGCTCGTCTCGCTTCTCGTGTGTCTGATTCCGACAACTATCGGCGGGCTGTTGAGCGCGATCGGCATAGCCGGTATGGACCGTCTGATTCAGCACAACGTCCTTGCCATGTCAGGTCGTGCAGTCGAAGCCGCCGGCGACGTCAACACACTGCTTCTCGACAAGACTGGAACCATCACACTCGGCAATCGACAGGCGACTGCATTCATTCCTTTGCCTGGAGTTGATGAAACTGAGTTGGCCGAAGCTGCGCAATTGTCATCGCTTGCCGATGAAACACCTGAAGGCCGCTCGATCGTCGTGCTCGCAAAGGAACGATATGGGTTGCGCGGCCTCGATTTGTCACCGCATGAAGCGACGTTTGTTCCGTTTACGGCGCAGACGCGCATGTCGGGTGTTGACTTTGATGGGCGCGAAGTCCGCAAAGGCGCGGCAGACGCGATTCAAAAATATCTCGGTGGGAATGGGAATCACGTCACGAAAGATCTTAACGACATCGTCACACGGATCTCGCGTGAAGGAGGCACGCCTTTGGTGGTAGCTGATGATCGTCTCCCGCTCGGAGTGATTCAACTGAAGGACATTATCAAAGGTGGAATGATCGAGCGCTTCAATCAGATGCGGCAGATGGGAATTCGCACCGTGATGATTACCGGCGACAACCCGCTTACTGCAGCGACGATCGCGCGTGAGGCTGGTGTTGACGATTTTCTCGCCGAAGCGACGCCCGAAGACAAGATGGCGCTCATTAGGCGCGAACAGGAGGGGGGAAAACTCGTCGCGATGACGGGTGATGGAACCAACGATGCGCCGGCCCTCGCCCAGGCGGATGTCGGCGTCGCCATGAATACCGGAACGCAGGCGGCGAAAGAGGCCGGCAACATGGTTGACCTCGATTCAAATCCGACCAAGCTGATCGAGATTGTTGAGATTGGTAAGCAGTTGCTGATGACGCGCGGCGCGTTGACGACGTTTTCGATTGCCAACGATGTGGCGAAGTATTTCGCAATCATTCCCGCGATGTTTGCCGCAGCGTTTCCGGTGCTGAACACGCTCAACATCATGGGATTGCGCACGCCGCAGTCGGCGATCCTCTCGGCAGTGATTTTCAATGCGCTGATCATCGTCGCACTCATTCCGCTTGCGCTGCGTGGTGTTAAGTATCGGCCGATGAGCGCGGCGGCGCTTTTACGTCGCAACCTGTTGATCTACGGGCTCGGCGGAATCGTCGTGCCGTTTATCGGGATCAAGATTATCGACGTGGTGATTCATGCAGTGGGATTGGCTTAAGAGTATGAAGAATTTTGTAACAGCAGTTTTGATGACGCTGGTGACGACGATCTTGCTCGGGCTTGCGTATCCGCTCGTCGTGACAGGCCTTGCGCAGGTGATCTTTCCGGACAAGGCGAATGGTCAACTGATCAGAAACGCAGACGGCGCCGTTATTGGTTCGCGTTTGATCGGTCAGCAGTTCTCTTCGCCTGGGTATTTTCGATCACGACCGTCGGCAGCGGGCGCTAATGGTTACGACGCGAGCGCGTCTTCGGGTTCGAATCTTGGGCCGACGAATCAGAAGTTAATCGATCGTGTGAAGGCGGACGTCGAGAGGTTGCAGGCAGAGAATCCGGGTAAACCGGTGCCCATCGATCTCGTGACGACCTCCGGCTCCGGGCTAGATCCGCACATCTCGCCTGCCGCAGCGGAGTTTCAGGTTCCGCGTGTCGCGCGCGAACGTGGAATGAGTGAGGGAGAACTGAGACAAATCGTCGCAGCACACACGGAAGGCCGGCAGTTTGGCTTTCTCGGTGAGCCACGTGTGAACGTGCTGGAACTCAATCTCGATTTAGACAACCGGAAGGCGATTCATGAATAACCGAACGTACTGTAGGGGCGGCCCTCCGTGGCCGCCCTTGGTTGGAATCGTGTTCGCCAAACTCGCGGCTGTTGATTCTCCAAAGCCGTGTGCTCAACCACGGGCGGCCACGGAGGGCCGCTCCTACAGTACGCTCTGAGAGGT
>DASYPN010000292.1:0-10416 GCA_036006625.1 Pyrinomonadaceae bacterium
GCGGGATTGGCGTGATGAACATCATGCTGGTGTCTGTTACAGAGCGCACGAAGGAGATTGGGGTGCGCAAAGCCGTGGGCGCCACAAGACTCAACATCCTTTCGCAGTTCTTGATTGAAGCGGTGGTGTTGACCGCAATCGGAGGTCTAGCGGGACTTGCGGTCGGCGAGGTCGCGAGTCTGCTGATGAACAAATACTCGCCTTTGCCCGCCTACGTGCCTTTGTGGGCCATCGGTGTCGGCGTGGGAATCTCGGCCGCAGTCGGCATCATCTTCGGTCTCTGGCCGGCCTGGAAAGCGGCCCGCCTCAACCCCATCGACGCCCTCCGCTGGGAGTAGAGCCGCAAAAGGCACATAAGGCACAAAAAACACAAAATTGAGTTTTGTGCCTTTTGTGCTTTATGTGCCTTTTGTGGCTTAATGCAACCATATTTGTGGCTTTCCCGTAGTAACGCTGTGAAATTCATCGAAACTCTTAAACTTGCTGTGGCAGCGATCTGGGCGCATAAGTTGCGCTCTGCGCTGACGCTGCTCGGCATGATCGTGGGCGTCACCGCATTCGTCGTGGTCGTGTCACTAATCGCCGGCTTCAATCGTTATGTCGACGAGAAGATCGCCGGCATCGGCGCCAAATCGTTTACCGTCCAGCGCTTCAACCCTCTCGAAGATTTCAAAGACACCGATACCATCGCCGCCGCTCAACGTCGCAACAAAGAGCTGACCCTCGAGGACTACGAGTACCTGAAAGAGCGTGCTCAACTCATCGGCAAGATTGGCGCGCGAGCGCGAGGTACTCCAGTCGAAGTTAAGCGCGAGAACGAAGTGCTTGAAGATGTTTTTGTTTCCGGCGCGACTGCTAACTGCGTCGATATCGAGAATCGTGACGTTGCCGAAGGACGATTCCTTGCTGAACCCGAGAACGAGAATGCTGCACGAGTCGCTTACGTCGGTGCCGACATCGCGACGAAGCTATTCCCCGCGGGTAACGCTGTGGGCTCTGAGATTACTGTGCGCGGTTTGCCATATCGCGTCATCGGCGTCGAAGCAGCAAGAGGGACAGTCTTCGGTATTCCGCAGGACAATTTCATCATCCTTCCGTTGAAGACCTACGCCGTCAACTACGGTGGTCTGATCCGCCAACGCTCACTCTATTTCATAGCCACTTCAAAAACTGACGGGCTTTTCAACGACGCGGTTGAGGAATCGCGGTTCCTGATGCGCGTCAGGCGCAAACTTGGCCCAGGAGAGAAAGACAACTTCGGCATCGTCACGCCAGACGCAATCACGGGTCTCCGCGATCGATTGTTCGGGACCATCTTCATCGTCGCGATCGCAGTTCCGGGAATCGCGCTTGTAGTCGGCGCGATCGTGATCATGAACATCATGCTGGTGTCGGTGACTGAACGAACCAAGGAGATCGGTATCAGAAAGTCTCTGGGCGCGCGGCAAATTGATATTTTGAAACAGTTTTTGGTAGAGGCGACGACTCTGGCGCTGATCGGCGGCGCCGTAGGAATATTCTTAGCGTGGATTGTCGGTCATATCGTGACCAGCCTGATCTTTCCCACCTATTTGTCGATACTATCTGTGCTATTCGCACTCGGCGTTTCAGGCAGCGCCGGTGTGGCCTCCGGAATCTTTCCGGCATGGAAAGCCGCGCGACTCGATCCCATCGAAGCTTTAAGAGCTGATTAAATAGGTCCTATGAAAATTTTCAGAAGCGACATCTACGAGAACCTGATGATGGCCCTGGGCACGTTGCGCGCCAATAAACTGCGTTCGTTTCTGACCGTCTTTGGCGTCGTGATCGGAATTATCACCGTGATGCTGATCGCGTCGATCATCAGCGGCATCGACGTGTCCGTGAAACGTGAAGTGGAATCGTTCGGAACGCGCTCGATCTATATCAGCAAATACAATCCGGGCATTCACATCGGTCGCATGTCTCGTGAAGAACGAATGCGCAAGGAGTTAACTTACGACGACGCGATCGCGCTTCAGTCGCTGCCGACAATCGAACTGTCAGTTCCCTTTCTTGACATCACCAACAACTTTTTTGGCGGCAAGCTGATGGTTTCGGGTGGCGGCAAGACCTCAGCGCAAGTCGCACTTCAGGGCACGCTTCCCGAGTTTGAAAAAGCCGGCACGCAAGTAATTTCAGAAGGTCGCTTTTTCACGACGACTGAGA
Source organism: Pyrinomonadaceae bacterium (assembly GCA_036006625.1). Taxonomy (GTDB): domain Bacteria; phylum Acidobacteriota; class Blastocatellia; order Pyrinomonadales; family Pyrinomonadaceae; genus PSRF01. The sequence continues at coordinate 2,188 of DASYPN010000292.1, forward strand.
ACGATACCAATCAGCAAGTTTGTGTCGTCGGTTCAAAAGTGGCGGATGACTTCTTCAAGATTGGCTCGCCCGTCGGACAAACGATCAAGATCGGCACGGAGGAGTTTCGCGTTGTCGGTGTCCTCGAAAAACGAGAACAGTTTCTCATCGGCGGCGGCAGTGACGATCAGAACAACGTGATCTACGTGCCGTTCAATGTGGCGCAAAAGCTAAAGCCCAACGCCGACGACATCTATATCCTCGCGGTCGCACGAGCAGGCCAGATGGAAGAAGCGAAGGATCAGGTGCGTGACATGTTGCGCGTCCGGCGACAGGTGCCATTCTCAGCCAACGACAACTTTGGAATGGAGACGTCGGAAAGTATTCTCGATAATTTCCGTTCGATTACTGCCGGTCTCGCAATCGCGATGGTGGTGATTTCTTCAGTCGGCCTGATGGTTGGCGGCATCGGCGTAATGAACATCATGCTCGTGTCAGTCACTGAACGCACGCGCGAAATCGGCGTGCGCAAAGCCATCGGAGCCAAACGTAGCGACATCATGTGGCAGTTTTTGATCGAAGCCGCAACGCTCACGGGTCTGGGAGGAATTGTCGGTCTCTCGATCGGTTGGGGACTGACTCTGTTGTTGCGCTTGCTGCTTCCGTCTTACGTACCACTCTGGGCGCCGATTGGTGGTCTGCTCGCGAGCGTCGGCATCGGCCTCATCTTCGGCCTATGGCCCGCGTGGAAAGCCGCGCGACTCGACCCAATCGAGTCTCTTCGCTACGAATAGCGAATTTACCGACCAAACAGCGCTGCGGCAGCGACTGCCAGTATTCCTCCGAGAACCCAGAGAGTGATAACCACTCCCCACGCCTGGCCTGACGAAACTTTCGCGACTTTTCGCAGACCTAAAGCGGCCAGGAACATGCCATAGAACCTGACCAAATCAAATTGGCTTAGAATCGCAACCAGTACTTTTGACGCATCATCTCCCAAAAGCGCACCGGGATTAGTCACCGCTATATGCTCCGGATTGAGGGAGTCAGGCGATTTCAGAAACATAACCAGTATGGCGATCAGCGCTCCCAGAATTTGAGGGGGTAACGACGAATAGGTCCACACCGCCAGTGATTTCTTGTAGGAAATAGATCCACCAAACGCCATCAGGCCCAAAAGGTAAAGTGCCGCACCACCGGCAATCACTATCGGCACGGACGCCGGGATAACCACCGCGCCAAACATCTTTCCGAATTTGACTTGCGTTTCCTTCTGTTCTTCCGTGATTTGGGCGGCCCTTGGCGAACGCTCTATTCTGTCGCGAATGAATTGGCCCATATCAATTCTCATGTACACGACGAAAGTTACGACAATGGCCAGAACCAACAGAATAATTCCGGCAACGAGAAAGCGAGGTCTCACGCGCAGGGCCTCAAACGTTCTTGACGGCTCAAAAAAGATGCCGCTCAGGGTTTCCGCCGTAGACATGTCCGGTTCGGTTGCTTGAGTGGGTGCATACGTAGTTGGCGGCGCTGGCATATCGTTCATTGGTATCCTCCTCAGGATCAATGGACGGGGGAGAAGCGTTCCGTCCGAAATAAAACACGGATTTACGAAAACATGGAGGCTAGATACGGCACAATAACAAGCAAGGTTTCATCCGAAAAACCGTGAACTAGTTTCGCTTGTCCACAGTGTCGGCTGCGTCTTCCCAGCCAGGAACGCGGATGCAGGCGACGTGATGACCGGGCGACACTTCGCGCAGCTCAGGATCGATGTGCGCGCAGTCTTCGATCGCGATCGGACAACGCGTCCTAAAACGACAACCTGACGGCGGATTGATCGGCGTCGGAACATCGCCCTCCAAAATGATCCGCTTACGCTTTTGTTTCGGATCCGGAACCGGTATCGCCGACAGCAACGCCTGCGTGTACGGATGAAGTGGTTGCGCGTACAACTCCGCGGCGCCCGCAATCTCAACAATCCGGCCCAGGTACATTACCGCCACACGCGTCGAGATATGCTCAACGACAGCGAGCCCGTGCGAGATGAATAAGAAAGTGAGCTTGAACTCTTCCTGAAGCTCCTGAAGCAGGTTAACTACCTGCGCCTGTACGGAAACATCCAGCGCCGAGACCGGCTCGTCCGCCACGATCAACTTCGGATTGAGTGCGAGCGCTCGCGCCACACCGATTCGCTGTCGCTGACCGCCCGAGAACTCGTGCGCGTAACGGTTCATGTACTCGGGATCGAGTCCGACGCGTTTCAACAGTCCCGCAACTCGATCGCGCCGCTCGCTCTTGTTGCCCTGCTTGTGAATCACGAGCGGTTCGGCAACGATGTCGCCAATCTTTATTCGCGGATTGAGCGACGCATAAGGATCCTGAAAAATGATCTGCATCTCGCGCCGGATCTCGCGCAGTTCTTTCTTATTGAGTGAGAGTATGTCTCTGCCCTGAAAGCCCACGGAGCCTGCCGTTGGTTCGCTCAAACGCAGCAGACAACGTCCCACCGTCGACTTACCACAACCCGACTCACCGACGAGTCCCAACGTCTCGCCGGCAAATATCTCGAACGACACGCCATCAACCGCGCGCACCACATCATCCGAACCCTCAACAGGAAAATGCTTCACGAGGCCACGAACACTCACGAGGGTATCGCGCGGTTCCGGCGGAGGCATCTTCGGAAAATCGCTCCGCTGATTGTTTGTTTCAACCCTGACGCTCATGAACACCTTCGTGGTCTGCCGCTACGGCCGCGGCGAGATCGTAAAGCACACAACGAACTTCGACGTTTCCTTCAAGCTGATAAAGCGGAATCTCTTCAGCAGTGCAGCGAGGCATACGATGACGACAGCGCGGCGCGAAGTGACAACCCGGCGGCAAATCAGTCGGCCTCGGCACCACACCTTCGATCGTTTCGAGTCGCTCATTCTTGTTCAATTCCGCATTCGTGAGTTTAGGAACGGAACGCAGCAAGCCTTCGGTGTACGGATGTTTGGGCCGTGCAAACAACTCACCCACCGGCGACTCCTCGACGATTCTGCCGGTGTACATCACTGCAACGCGATCAGCCACTTCCGCAACGACACCGAGATCGTGAGTGATCAAAAGCACAGCCAGTTCACGCTGCTTCCTCAAATCATCCAGCAGCTCGAGTATCTGTGCCTGGATTGTGACGTCGAGCGCAGTTGTTGGTTCGTCGGCAATCAACAACTTCGGATTGCAGGCGAGCGCCATTGCGATCATCACGCGCTGTCGCATGCCGCCCGAGAGTTGATGTGGATAATCGTCGACACGACGCGCCGGATCAGGAATTGCAACTTCACGCATCGCCTCGATCGTCGCCTTGCGTGCCTCGCTGCGTGAGAGTTTGCGATGCAGACGCAGTGCTTCTGCGATCTGCTCGCCGACTCTAAACACGGGATTGAGCGACGTCATCGGATCCTGAAAGATCATGGCGATGTCGTCGCCGCGCATCTCGCGCATTTCCGAGTCTGAAAGTTTGAGCAGGTCTTTACCGTCGAAAAGTATTTCACCGTTGACGATCTTGCCCGGTGGCGCGATCAGTCGCATCACGGAAAGTGCAGTCATAGACTTGCCGCAACCTGATTCACCAACCAGTCCGAGCAACTCGCCGCGATCGAGATAAAAGCTGACACCATCGACTGCACGCACGAGTCCGGCGCGGGTCGGAAAGTGTGTCTGAAGATTTCGAACTTCGAGCAGATGAGCCATCAGTGATCAAGATTGAAATTGTATTCGAGCTGCATCCACATCGAAACGTTTCTTCCATCCTTCGTGGCTGGAATGAACTTGATCTTACGTGCAGCCTCGATAGCGGCTTCGGTAAGTCCGGCGGGTAAGCCTTGAATTACTTCGATATTAGTCACTTTGCCATCGGAAGCAAAAACGCATCTTAGAACTACAGTCCCGGCAATCTGCTCGTTTTTTGCCCTCGCCGTATAATGGGGTTGTGGTTTATCGAGAAGTCGGGCTTTGCTTTCAGATGCCTTTCCCGTGATGCTACTTTCATTGGCAGTGTCAGTGCCTTTAGGTTGAACACCTTCCCTGACTGCGATAGCTCCATCTTGCGTCTTCAACGACAAGTCGCGAAAGAATGTCGCGATCCTCGGGTCATCGACGGGAGCGCCGTAGGCGCGAAACTCATAAAGCCGTTGGTCGTTCGCAAAGAACTGCACCATCCCCATCTTATCGGGATAAAGAAATGCTTTGCCCGAAACTCCATCGAGAGTGAGATCCTGTTCGAAAGTAAGATTGTCGGATGGGTAACTCGTTACATGTTCTTGAATAAATGTCTCCAAAGTCAGTTGCGGTTCAGTGTTTTCAATCACATGAACCGTGTAAAGGACACCTTTCGCAGAACACGTGATGACGTTTTTCTTGCGGTCCTTTCCGGGCGGCTTGCGTGTTTCTGTGACGGTCAGCAACCATGGGACGACAGGTAACCCGATCGAGATCTGTTCACCCTTGACCGTATAGATCTTCCACGGCGACTCGGGTGTTTGGGCCACTGCGCCCGGCACAATCAGGATCAGAGCAAAAACAAATAGTGAGATTTTGAGCTTCATGGCTTTAGTAGATATTGAAGTTATATTCGAGCTGCATCCACATAGAAACAAACTTGCCGTCTTTCATTGCCGGCACAAACTTCACCTTTTTCACGGCTTCAATCGCGCTGTCGGTGAGCCCGTTAGGCAATTCTGTGATGGCGCGGATGTTTCCGACGCTGCCATCAGAGGAAAAAAGTACTCTTAAGACTACCGTGCCTGAGGTACGGCTCTGACGCGCCTGTTCCGTATACGCCGGATTGGGCTTCATAACGATCACAGCCCTTCTTTCAACTTGCCCGCCAACTACTGGCGCTGCGTTATTCGCCTCCGTTTGCGCTTTTGGCTCCGACTCGTAGGGAACCCCGAATCCATCAGTCACTTCGATTCCCGAGGCGTTCTTTCCGAGTACGATGGATGAAAAATACTGCTGCACGCGAGCGTCATCCAGGCTGGCGCCAAAGGCTTGAAACCGGTAAATGGAGTTACCGGTCGAGAAAATCTGCACTGTACCCGGAACCTTGTCCGGCGCGAAATACTGTTTGCCGTTGAAGCCGTTGCGTTTGAGATCCTTTTCGCTGGTGCGATCAAACGTGGAGTGAGTGAAGATCTCCTGCTCGATAAAGTCTTCGAGCAGCTCCTGCTTAGGATTTAAGGAACAGCTAACTGTATAAACCACGCCATCTGCGTACGCACCGAGGCTTCGCTGGCGGTGGCGCTTCCCAAACCGATCGACGAATTCTTTGGTAGTAGCCATGGCCGGAACGGTTGGAAAGATGACTGAGAACGCTTCGCCTTTGACTGTGTAACTCTTCCAAGCCGCCGGTGGTTGGGCCACGGCCGCGGTTGCAAACAAACCCAACAAAGAAATCGATATGAGGATTCGCTTCATTTTAGTCTCTCAATATGTCCTATAGGACATATAGGACCTATTCAAACCGTCGACGTTTCGCGATACTCGCCCCAAACTCGCCTTAGCGTATTGCTGATCTCTCCCACGGTGGCGTAAGCCTCAACGCATTCGAGAATCCGCGGCAGAAGGTTTTCACTCGTACCCGCAGCTTGCTCAAGGTTCTCCAACGCAGCAGTGACAGCGTTCGCATCACGTCGCTCGCGCAACGCTCGCACACGTTCAACCTGCGCGTGCTCGAGCGCCGGATCGATCCGCAACACATTCACGGGCGGCTCTTCTTCAACCTGAAAACGATTTACTCCAACTACAACCTGTTCCCGTGTCTCGATCGCTTTCTGGTAACGATAAGCCGACTCCTGAATCTCTCGCTGCACGTATCCTGTTTCAATTGCACGCAACATCCCGCCCATCGTCTCGATCTTTTTCAGATACTCCCGCGCCCGCTCTTCTACTTCATTCGTCATCTGCTCGATCGCATAGGAACCGGCGAGAGGATCAGCAGTTTCAGCAACTCCGGATTCATACGCAATCACCTGCTGAGTTCTGAGAGCCACGCGCGCGGCGGCTTCGGTCGGCAGAGCAAGTGCTTCGTCCATTGAATTCGTGTGCAGCGATTGTGTGCCACCAAGAACTGCGGCGAGGGCCTGGATCGTCGTCCGCACCACATTCACTTCCGGCTGTTGCGCCGTCAGTGACGACCCGGCGGTCTGCGTATGAAATCTCAACGTCAACGAACGTGGATCGCGCGCGTCGAAACGCTCACGCATGATACGCGCCCACAAACGTCGTGCAGCGCGAAACTTCGCAATCTCCTCGAGCAGGTTATTGTGCGCGTTGAAGAAAAACGAAATGCGCGGAGCGAATTGATCGACTTCAAGACCGGCCGCGAGGGCCGCCTCGACATACGTGATTCCATCAGCAAGCGTAAAAGCGACTTCCTGCACTGCGGTCGAACCGGCTTCGCGAATGTGATAACCGCTAATCGAGATCGTGTTCCAGTTAGGCACTTCGCCAGCGCAGTACGCGAAGATGTCGGTGACCAAACGTAACGACGGCGCGGGTGGGTAAATGTAAGTGCCGCGCGCGATGTACTCTTTCAAAATATCGTTTTGCAAGGTGCCGCGAACCTTACTGAATGGTACGCCTTGCTTACGCGCCACCGCGAGATACAACGACAGCAATATCGCGGCTGTCGCGTTGATGGTCATCGACGTCGAGACTTCGTCGAGCGGAATGTCAGCGAAGAGTTGCTCCATGTCGTCGAGCGAGTCCACCGCAACGCCGACTTTTCCGACTTCGCCGAGTGCAAGTGGATCGTCGGAGTCGAGTCCGATCTGTGTCGGCAGATCGAAGGCGACTGAGAGGCCGGTCGTGCCTTGTGCGAGGAGATACTTGTAACGAGCGTTTGACTCTTCCGCGGTAGCGTAGCCGGCATACTGGCGCATGGTCCAAAGACGCCCGCGATACATGTCCTTGTAAATACCGCGGGTGTAAGGAAACTGGCCCGGCGCGCCGAGATCCTTTTCGTAATCAATCTCACGCGTGTTGTAAGGATTGAAGTCTACCGGAGGCTCAGTCTTAGTCGTCATGATCGAAACCTAGCATACTTCATTTGTGCTTTTTCTGCCTTTTCATGGCAGAGTATGCCGCATGGAAAGCGTTCGGGTTAATAAGCGTGGCGCAGATCGCGTCCGGCAGGGCCATCTGTGGATTTACCGCAGCGACGTGGTGGATGTAGACGCGAAGGGCGGAGCGGTAGTCGCTGTCAAAGACGAACGCGGCAACTTCGTTGGCCAGGCGCTTTTCAGCGACTCATCGCAGATCGCGCTGCGGTTTCTGACTCAAAGCGATGAGGAAATCGATCGCGAATGGTGGCGACGCCGGATCGTCGAGGCCGCTCATCGAAGAAACATCTCGGCAGATACGAATGCTTATCGTCTAATTTACTCAGAGGGCGATTTGCTTCCGTCGCTGATCGTCGATCGTTACGCCGATGTGCTCGTATTGCAGACATTGTCGCAAGGCACCGACGCGGTTAAGTCGTTGCTGATCGAGATACTCGTAGAGGAGTTCAAACCGCGTGCAGTGATCGAACGCAACGACGCGCGTGTGCGCTCACTGGAAGGATTGCCGCTCATCGCAGGCACAGTCTACGGCGACGCGCCCGCCGAATTTGAGATTTTGCAACACGGTCTGCGATTTCACGTCGTGCCTCTCGGCGGACAGAAGACCGGATCGTTTCTCGACCAGCGCGAGAATCGACTTGCAGCCCGTGCGGCAGCCCAAACGACGAACAGAGGTCGCGCGCTCGATTGCTTCACCTTCAACGGCGCATTTGCACTGCATCTCGCGCCGGTATGTGAAGAGGTAATTGGTATTGATATCTCTGGAGAAGCCATTGGCGCTGCGCAACGAAACGCTGCGCTGAACCAAATAACCAACATTGAGTTTCGTGAAGCGAATGTGTTCGACGTGCTGCGTGAAATGGAACCTGGCTTTGACGTGATCGTGCTCGATCCGCCAGCGTTCGCGAAGAACCGGGCGAGCTTGAAAGCCGCCATTCGCGGTTACAAGGAGATCAATCTGCGGGCGTTGAAGTTACTTAAACCCGGCGGCGTGCTGATCTCGTGTACGTGTTCTTATCACGTTTCTGAGGAGTTGTTTTTGGAGATCCTGGCCCAGGCCACACTCGATTCGCACAAGCGTGTGCAGCTGATGGAGAAGCGGATGCAGGCCACAGATCATCCGGCATTGGTGGGCATG
>DASYPN010000293.1:0-9531 GCA_036006625.1 Pyrinomonadaceae bacterium
CGCCTCATGTCGGCGTCGACTATCACGACACTCGCGCCGGTTTGGGCCAAACTTACCGCCGTGTTGACTGCCGTCGTCGTCTTTCCTTCACCGGGAAGGCTCGAAGTAACGAGCAACGATCTCGGCGCGCGTCCCGCAGTCGATAACAATACCGATGTGCGAAGGTGACGATAAGCTTCTGCGAGTGGCGAACGACTGTCGACGTTCATTAGCAATTCGGAATTGCCGTTGCCGTTTCCATTTTGCTTCTGCAACGCCGTCGATCCGGAAATTCCCGGAAGCACACGACGGCGCGCGCCACTGCCGACTGAAGGAATCACTGCCAGCGCGGGCAGATGAAGCACACGCTCGACTTCCTCCGTGGAATGCACCGTGTCGTCCAGATATTCGAAGAACAATGCCAGACCAAGACCTAAACCAATCGAAAGAAAGAAGGCAGCGATGACTGTGCGAGCGCGATTCGGTCCAACCGGAGAATCCGGTGTGAGCGCGTAGTCGACGATTGAAATGTTGTTTGGCTTGCCGGCTAAAACAACATCGTTCTCCTTCGCACCCTGTAGCAAACCGTTCAGCAGGGATTTATTGGTTTCAATCTCCTGTTGAATGATGCGGTAGTTGATTGCCGCTTCGCTCTGCGAAAGCGTTTCCGCGCGCTGTTGCTCGAAAGCCTTGCGCAACGACTGCTCGCGCTCGAGTGTCTGCTGGTAGCGAGTGTTCAGATTTGTTAACAGGGTTGCAGACTTGCGACTACGGAAGTCTTTCAACTGCTTTTCGAGTTCGCCTATCTGCTGATCGACTTCCTTAACTTCCGGCGCTTCTTCAGTCGCATCCACAAGCAGTTGAGCCCGCTTTTGACGAAGCTCGATTAGCTTCGCTTCGATGTCGCTCGTCTGTTTCGTGGCGTCGTCGACCATCGCAGTCGCGGCGTCTGGAAGTTTGGCGGCGTTGTAAGCGGCTTCAGCCGTCTTCCGGTCGTTTTCTGCCTGAAGCAGTTGTTGATTGAGACCAGCGAGACGTTCGACAACTGTGTTTTGGTTTGGATCGAGCGAGATGATCTGGTTGTTCTTGGCGTAGTTGACGAGTCGTTCTTCGGAAGTACGAATCTGTTGCTGGAGTTCTGCGATCCGTTTCTGGAGGAAGTCGCCGGTGGTGCTGTTTGCTTCAGTTCGCTTCTCGAGATTTGAGAAGACGTAAGTCTCAGCAATCGCGTTGACGATTTTTGAAGCGACAAGCGGATCGATGTGCGTGAATCTGATGTCGATCAGACGAGTTTCCTTGTAATAGCCGCGTGTTTCTTTCACCGGCTCGACTTTCAGACCGGCAAGAATCGTGTTGACGTACGGAGCGAGACGTTTCGCTTCGTTGAGATCTTCGCGCGCTGTTGCCTGTGCGACTGACGTCGTAAGCGGCAACTGATCGGGCGGTTTGGGACCAGTCTCCTGCGGTTTACTTCCGAATCCGACCATTCGCAATAACGTTTGCCACGTCGATTGTCGCTGTGCGGCGTTGCCTTTGAAGAAATCAGGATTGTGTTCGAGATCGAGAGTTCGAACTACGCGTCGCATAAGTCCGGGACTGACGAGAATCTGAAGCTGCGTGTTGAAGTAGATCGGATCGTCGGCCGGACCGTAAAGCGGGCGCGAATTGTTCACCGGTGAACCAGTGTCTTCGAGATCGACCTGGACACGGGCCTGCGCTTCGAAGAAATCCGGTTTGCGCGCGACGTAGACGACCGCTAGCATCGTGACGAGGGCCACGATTCCAAGGACCAGCCAGAGGCGTTTGCGGATCGCCCGCCAGTAATCAAGGAGATGAACTTCGTTATCGGCGTTGGGATCGACGCCATAGTTGTAGGATTGCGGCGGCTCGATTGGCTTCGTTAGAGCTTCAAGCGGGCTCTCTCTGGGGATGAGCTCAGTGGGTTTCATTGGTTTTAACAGGTCGAATGAGTCCTATAAGACGTATTACGGCACGACGCGCACGGGCAATTGTCCGACACCAGGAACAACGCCCTGGACCAGACTGCGCAGAAAGCTCTTTCCTGCTGATGTCGGAACGTCGATGATGTCGTTTGGTAGAAGCGCCAGATCTTCAGAACGCTTTTTCTCGATCGCGTACAGATCGACCGTGATCTCTTTTCTGATTGTCGTGCCCGGTTCCTGACGCAAGACACGAATCTTGTCTTTACGCGTGTCCTGCTTGAGCCCGCCGGCCATTGCGATCGCTCGCGTCAACGTGATCGGTTCTTTCAAAGCTATCGTGAGGGGCGAGAAAACGTTGCCGACCACGTAAACTTGATCCGCTTCAGGCAATGTGACGATGTCTCCGGCTTCAAGATACGGGTTCGATTTCGGATCGCCCTGAAGCACGTCGCTCAGCTTGTAACTCGTGAATGCGGCCGAGGCGTCGGTGTCGTCGTCCTTCTTGCACGGTGAGGCGGCGGTTGAATGGACAATGTTGATTGTTTGACCAGCGCGGGGTGATGGACCTTTGGCATACGTTAGTAGTTCGAGGAGACGAACACGTCGCTGCAGTTCAAAACGGCTCTGATCGTTAACGGCGCCGATGATCGCGACCTGGCGCGAGTGATATTCCTTGATGAAGACGTCAACCTGGAGATTCTTATAAAACTTCGCGTAACGTGTCGAGATTTCCTTCGCGAGCTCGCCTTCAGTCAGGCAGGACGCCTGAATCTCCGTGTCGATAAGCGGCATGCGAATCATGCCACTGCCTTCGACGCGAACTGCTTCGCGTGAAAGCTGCGGGCGATTGTAGATGCGTATATCGAGGACATCCCCAGTGCCGATACGATACCGATCATCCTGTGCATAGGCAGGCAAAACGAAGAGTACGAGAACGATGATTGCTTTCATGTAATTATCTATGGCCCGAAATGCCGATCCGGCGTGATAAAAGTGCTTCCCGCATGTGATTCGGGTGCGCCAGATTCAACACCGTGTTACTCAACAACACGAGCAACTCCTCATGCTCGCGTTTGAAGAGTCCCGTAAGTGGTTGTTCGCCAGTCTTGACGACAACACCATCGCGCACCCATTGCCAGAACTGCGTCTGTGTTGTCCAAAACTGTTTCCGGTCCTTACAGATGACGAGTGCTGTCTTTTTCTTCCGTTTCTTCTTCGTGCTCATCGTGAATACACCTCGGCCCTTGCGTATTTCGGACACACACAGAAACCCCTTGGGGAAGCCTCTCTTGCGAGGCAGCATCAAATTTTCAAACTACTAAAAACAGAATTCTCCGCTCCCGTGACTACGATCTGGTTCCGTAATCGACGGGTGTGTAACTCAGCGCTTCTGATGGAAGGGAGTGGGCGGAGTAGAATTCTGTCTGGGCGTTAGGTAATACGTTTAAAGACATCAATGGCTCAATGAATCACATGCGGCGACGGTACTTGTCGGGAAGCTCCGCGCAATTCAATGGACCCAAATTGAAGTGCATCGAGAGACTAATTATTAAGATCCCCAGTGTCAAGAAATAATCTGTGTAATCTGTGGATTACTCAATTTGATCAACCATCTCGCACCAGAGGTGACCGATAGTAATGTGTGCTTCCTGAACGCGCGCAGTGCGGCGCGACGGGACTGCCATCACAACATCGCAGAGCGAACCGAGTGGTTCCGATGTTTCTCCCGTCAAAGCGATGGTCTTGCAACCGAGTTCCCTTGCCCGTTCCGCTGCTCGCACTACATTCGGTGACTTTCCACTCGTGCTGATCGCGATGAGCACGTCTCCAGCCTGTGCGAGACCTGCCACCTGGCGCGCAAACACCTGTTCGTAACCGAGATCGTTACTGACAGCCGTGAGTGCCGACGTGTCTGTTGTCAGCGCAACTGCAGGCCATGAACGTCTCTGCTTTTCGTAGCAGCCGACGAGTTCCGCGGCGATGTGTTGCGCATCAGCAGCACTGCCGCCGTTTCCGCAAAGCAAAATTTTTCGACCACTCGTCAGCGCGTCGCAGATCATCTGCCCCGATCGCTCGATCGCTGGTACTGACGATTCAAGTAGGTGTTGGATTGTAACCAGGTGTTCCTGTAGAGACTTGGTCAGAAATTCCACGCGGGGAACTTAGCATAGTTTTACATCGTTCCGCACGGCTAATCCGCGAAGCGCCAAGGGCGCGAAATATGATAGCCAGGGGGAAGCGACGAGCGTAGCGAGACGCGTCGCCCCTGGATCACGATCATAATCACTATGAAGCTCTGAAAGAGCGGAATAACTATCGACGATATTTCGCACTTTCAGTGCTCCCTTCAATTGATATCTCCTAACCAGGGCGACGCGCTTCGCGTTGCTCAGCGCTTGCCCCTGGCTATCATATTCCGCGCCTTTGGCGCTGCGCCCACCAGGTTCTGACTTTGGAGGCGAGGCTAATCCGCGGCACTTGTGATAATCTGTGCCGACTCACGCAACAGGATGAATAATTCAAATCAAACGCCGATGCTGCGCCAGTACCAGGAACTGAAGCAGCAACATCCCGGGACGCTTTTGTTTTTTCGTCTCGGCGATTTTTATGAGCTCTTTTTTGACGATGCGTTGACCGGTTCACGCGAACTGCAAATCACACTCACGGCGCGTCATAAGGAGAGCGGCAATCCCGTGCCGATGTGTGGTGTGCCGCATCACTCTGCCGCGAACTATATCGCGCGTCTGGTGCGCAAAGGTTATCGCGTTGCTATTTGCGAGCAGACTGAAGAAGCCGGCAAGACGAAGAAACTCGTGCGGCGTGAGGTTGTGAGGATCGTTACGCCCGGCACGCCGATCGATCCGCAGTTGTTGGAAGCGCGTGAGCCGGTGTTTTTGGCCGCGATTTGCAGTGCGGGTGAGACGATTGGGGCTGCGTTTCTGGATATTTCGACGGGCGAATTTCGAGTAACGCAGGAAGGTGGACGTGATTCGTGGACGCGGATTCGTGCGGCGTTGGAGTCGTATGCGCCGCGTGAGTTGTTGTTTCCGGCGTCGCTTGGCGCGCTGATCAAGAGCGGTCTGTCGGGGAAGGTTCAGACAGAGCCGTTGCCGTTGCAAGGCGATAATGGTGTTTACCAAAGCGCCGACAAGTCAGCGCACTCCAGGGAGGTGTTCGGGTTTGACGTTACCCTCACGCCAGTTGAAGACTGGTTGTGGCAGCGAGAGGATTGTGCTGCGCTACTAGTAGAACACTTCAAAGTAAAGACGCTCGATGGTTATGGGCTTGCGCGAAAGGATGAAGCGATTCGTGCTGCTGGAGCATGTTTGCGTTACGCGCGTGAGACGCAACGCGCTGCTGCTGCACACGTCACCGATCTTGTCTATTTCGAGCCGCAGGATCATCTGGTACTCGACAGTGTTACGGTACGCAATCTCGAGTTGATTGAGTCGCTCGCGGGTGGAAGTGGTCGTTCGTTGTTGCAGGTGATAGATGAGACTGTGACGGGCATGGGCGCTCGGCTGCTCCGCGCGTGGCTGTTGCGCCCGTGCGTAAAGCGCGGAGAAGCAGAAGCTAGACTCGCGGCGGTAGAAGAGCTTTACCGTTCTCAGGTTCGCAGAGACAAGCTTCGCGCTCTGCTGAAGGAAGTCTCCGATCTCGAACGTCTCATTGGACGCATAAGTCTCGGATCAGCAACGCCGCGAGATCTCTGCGCAATTCTGAAATCACTTAACCAGGTGCCGGCGATTCGAGCCGTGCTGCAAGATGCGAGCTCGTCGCTCCTGGAAGTCCTCCTGGAAAACACGGACGAACTTCCAGACATCCGCTCGCTCATCGAACGCGCGATCAACGACGATCCGCCGGTCAAACTCAGCGATGGCGACACGATTCGCGAGGGCTACTCAGCAGAGCTCGACGAACTCCGCTCGACCAGTCGCAACGCAAAACAGATCATCGCAACTCTCGAAGCCACCGAACGCACGCGCAGCGGCATCAACAATCTACGAATTCGTTTCAATGGTGTCTTCGGATACTTCATCGAAGTCTCCAAAGCGAACGCCGCAAGAGTTCCGGCCGAGTACGAGCGTCGCCAGACACTCGCGAATGCAGAACGCTTCACCACTTCTGAGTTGCGCGACTGGGAGAAGAAAGTCCTCGGGGCTGAAGAACGTATCGTTCAGCTCGAAACGGAACTGTTCACAGATGTTTGCCGCCAGATTGCGGCCGAGACTAAACGCATTCAGATGACCGCTCGCGCCCTTGCGGCGCTCGACGTACTCGCTTCATGCGCTGAAACCGGTGCACGTCGCCGTTATACGAAACCGGCGCTGCACGACAGCGACGAACTCGAGATCATCCAGGGACGACATCCTGTGATCGAAGCATTTATCGACGAGCCTTTCGTCCCGAACAATACGTATCTCAACAACTCAACCGATCGTCTGCTCATCATCACCGGCCCAAACATGGGCGGCAAAAGCACGGTCCTGCGACAGACCGCAATCATCTGCATTCTCGCGCAAACCGGTTGCTTCGTCCCTGCCGAGCAGGCGCGACTGCCGCTGCTGGATCGTATCTGGACCCGCGTTGGTGCTTCAGACGATCTCACACGCGGGCGTTCGACGTTTATGGTTGAGATGACGGAGACCGCAGCAATCCTGCACAGCGCCACACCTCGTTCACTCGTGTTGCTCGACGAAATCGGGCGCGGCACTGCGACTTTCGATGGACTCTCGATCGCGTGGGCAGTTGCCGAGTACCTGCACAACTCGGCGGATCACGCAGCAAAGACGTTATTTGCGACACACTATCACGAGCTCACCGAGCTCGCCGAGCGCTTGCCCGGCGCGCAGAACTATCAGATCACTGCAACCGAGCGCGAAGGCGAAGTCGTCTTCCTGCATCGACTCGAACGCGGGCGTGCTTCGAAGTCATATGGCATCGAAGTGGCTCGTTTGGCCGGGCTACCGCCGGTAGTTCTGGACTCTGCACGCGACGTGCTGGCGCGACTGGAGCGCTATGAGTTGGAAGTCTTTGCCGACGAAGACGGAGCGCTCAAACGCGCCGGTCGCCGTAGAGCAGCGGCGCAAACAACACTCTTCGATCTAGCCGCGGATAACACGGAGCTCTAATCACTCCGTAGAGCGACCAGTGGATCGACTTTACTCGCTCGACGCGCCGGAATATACGACGCAAGAACTGCTGTACCCGCCAGTAAAATCGCCGTCGCGACGAACGTCAGTGGATCTCTTGGCGCAACGCCAAAAAGCAACTTCACCATCAGGCTGCCGAGGGCGAACGAAATCGAAAGTCCCAAAACAACTCCAACTCCCGCCATCAGAATCGCCTGACGGACGATCATTCGCAGCACGTCAGCGCCGCGCGCTCCGAGTGCCATTCTGATACCGATCTCGTGAGTGCGTTGGGCCACCGAATAAGAGATGACTCCATAGATACCCACACACGCGAGAATCAACGCGACGACGGCAAACAATCCAATCAAGGTGGTGCGAAAGCGCGGCTGAGACACGGCGTTCGAAAGCCGTTGGTCCATCGTTGCGACCCCCGTCAGCGGCAGATCTGAATCGATCTTTTTGACTTCATTGCGGATCGAAGCGACCAGACTCAACGGATCGTCAACGTTGCTCTTAACAAGCAGGAAGCCTCCCGCGGTTGGCTGCTGGGCCTGGGATTGGTAAATCAATGGTTGCACATCTTCGGTCACGCCGTTGTATTTCACATCGGCGACAACGCCGACTATTTGCAACCAATTTGGTTCACTCGGACTGCCCGTATTGATGCGACTGCGCAAAGGATCGTCGGCGCCAAAAAAACGTCGCCGAAAAGTTTCATTGATAACGGCTACGCGCGGCGCCTCAGGAGTATCACTACTCGTGAAGACTCTTCCGCTGCTGACGCGAATTCCCAATACGTTGAAATAATCAGGGCTAACCATGCCGTAAAAGGCTATGTCCGCTTGTTTCGGAATCGGTCTGCCTTCGATGTAGAACTCGCTTGAATAATCCGTTTCATCCGGCGGCAAGCTGTTACTGACTGCTGCAGCATGAACTCCAGGTAACGCTTGCACCTGTTGAACCAGGTGGTCAGAGAAATCACGCAACTGTCTATCGTCCCGATATCGTTGACCGCGCAACGTGAAGGCCATACTCAACACTCGCTCGGTCTTGATTCCAAGATCGACCTGTCGCATGCGCCAGAGACTCTTAACAAGCAAACCGGCGCCCGTAACCAGCACCACCGCCAGCGACAACTCAACAACCACCAGCATAGTTCGGCGCCGACGTTTGCCCCGGCTCTCAGTTGTGCTTCTTCCTCCATCACGAAGTGCTTCAATCAGATTCAGACGTGAACCCTGCCATGCTGGCGCTAGTCCAAAACCGATAGCGCTGACCAACGACACTGCGGCCGTCCAGGCAAGTGCGAGCCCATCAACCTTGATCTGATCGAGGCGCGGCAAATTCTGGGGCGCTAGCTTGACCAGGAGTGAGACGGTCCAGAAGGCACAAAGGACCCCGACGGCTCCACCGGCGATCGATATCAGCAAACTCTCTGTCAGCAGCCGTCGCATAATCCGTGTGCGACTCGCGCCCAAAGCCGATCGAATCGAAATCTCTTTCATCCGCGAAGTCGAGCGAGCGAGCGAAAGATTTGCCACATTCACCGTCGCTATCAGTAGTACAAGAGTGACGGAAACAAACAACGCGATCAATGCAGGCCGGATTTCACCGACAATGAAATCATTGGCAGCAACCACATTCAGGTTGAACTTGCCCTTATCGAAGGACGACGTTATGAGGCTCGAATCAGTGTGTGCCTGACTTGTCGAGATGCCGGGTTTAAGGCGAGCAACTCCGGTCAGAAAGTATGGCCCACGCCGCGTGGGCTGTTCGAGTTGCATTGCTCGCCATAGTTGGACCTCGGCGTGTGGAAAATTCAGATGAGCCGGCATCACTGCGATAATTCTTGCGGCGCGGCCATTCAGATTAATGGTTCTTCCCACAACCTGCGGGTCGGCAGCAAAAGAAGAACGCCAAAACTCGTCGCTGATGATTACCGTTTGAGGCGCACCAACTTGTTCATCGCTTGCTTGAAAATCGCGACCGAGTTGAACTCCCACACCCAAAGTGGACAGGAAGTTAGCCGTCACGTTCACTGCACGCAGTTGAATCGGATTGTCGCCGCTCATGTTCAACTGCGCCCACTGAAAGGCAGCAACGCTTTCGAACGATTTATTTTGTGCGCGCCAATCAAGCAGATCGGCATACGACAGAGGGGTTCGGTCGCCGCCGGCAGCTTCGGCGCCGTGATGCCAGACCAACGCCACTCTCTCTGAATCTTTGAATGGCAATGGGCGCAACAGGACTCCATGGACCACCGAGAAAATTGCGGTGTTAACTCCGATACCGAGAGCGAGCGTGACAACCGCAACTACAGTAAACCCAGGTTGCTTGAGCAAGAGACGAGCGCCATAGCGAATATCCTGGATGATAGACGTCATTGAAGTTGCTCCTGGCTGAGAGATGAACGGCTGCGAATCGATATAACCAAACGCCGTACCAGTGCCGATTTCGGAGCAGATTAAGAGGTT
>DASYPN010000294.1:0-1564 GCA_036006625.1 Pyrinomonadaceae bacterium
ATGGTGCGAAGCGTGGTGGTCTTGCCCGCGCCATTCGCGCCGATGAGCGTGACGACCTCGCCTTTTTCGACGTGCAGCGAAATGCCGGTCAGGGCTTCGATCGCGCCATAGTTTACGGAAACGTTTTCGAGCGTGAGCATACTGACAATCCATCCACAGATTACGCAGATTATCTTAAAAATCGGCGTAATCTGTGGATAGGTTTTTAATCTCCTAAATACGCTTCGATCACCTTCGGATCGTTCTTGATCTCCTGTGGCAGGCCGAGCGCGATGCATTTGCCGTAGTCAACGACCTGAATGCGCTCGCAGACGCCCATCACCACTTTCATGTTGTGTTCGACGAGCAGAATCGTCAGTCCGAAGCGATCTCTGATCTGTTTGATCAGGTGCATCAGATCTTCCTGCTCCGAAGGATTCATACCGGCAGCGGGCTCGTCGAGTAACAGCAACTGCGGACGGGTCGCTAACGCGCGAACAATTTCCAACCGGCGCTGAGAGCCGTAAGGCAGACTAGTGCCGCCTTCGTCGCAAACACGCGCGAGATCGAATATCTCGAGCAGCTCAAAACAGTATTCGCGATGTTTCTTTTCGTCGGTGCTGAATCTCGGTGTGCGCAGGACAGCGTCAAAGAGATTCTGGCCCATGTGAATGTGACAGGCCGTCATGACGTTATCGAGCACCGTCATACTCGGAAACAAACGAATGTTTTGAAACGTTCGCGAGACACCACGCGCCGCGATCTGATACGGACGCAAACCATCGATGCGTTGCCCGTTGAAATGAATAGTTCCGGATGTCGGCTGATAGACTCCCGTAAGCAGGTTGAAGATCGTCGTCTTGCCGGCGCCGTTTGGTCCGATCAGTCCGTAGATCTCACCCTTCTTCACGGACATGTCGAGCTCGTTGACGGCGCACAGTCCGCCGAAACGAATCGTGGTTTTGTCGGTTTGCAGAACGACTGGCGAACCGTTAGTGCTCATCGAGGATTCTCGCCTCCGATTGAAGTCTCGCTTTGCGTCGCTGAGCTCGCGGTTCCGCTCGGGCCTTCAGTGAGTCGCCTGATGCGTTTGCGCAGTCCGGAGAATGCTGCCGTCGAGCCGAGCAATCCCTGCGGTCGCGTGATCATGAGGATGATCAGCAAGAGGGAATAGATGACCATGCGATATTCGGCGAAGCCTCGCAAACCTTCAGGCAGGACCGTCAGCACAATCGCGCCCAGCACTGAGCCGACAATGGAGCCCAGGCCGCCGAGGATGATCATGATCAGGATCTCAAACGACTTGATGAACTCAAACGACTTCGGATTGAGATAGCCGTCAAAGTGGGCCAGCAAGACGCCGCCCGCGCCGGCCATCGCCGACGAAATCACAAACGCCATTACTTTGTAGCGAGTAGTGTTAACGCCCATCGCTTCAGCCGCGAGTTCGTCTTCACGAATCGAAATCAGCGCGCGTCCGAAAGCAGAGTTGACGATGTTGTATACGATGACGATCGTCAGGATTGCAATGAGAAAAATCCAGAAGAAACTCTTGACGATTGGAATTCCCGAATACCCGCGTGCG
>DASYPN010000295.1:0-22981 GCA_036006625.1 Pyrinomonadaceae bacterium
GGGGGAAATCATATGCCAACGAGACTACCTAAGTTTCGTAGCTTGTTTAAAGTAGCCATAGTCTTCCTGGCGTTAACTACAACGATCTCCGTTTCTTTTCAACTCCATCGCAGTCAACCATCGACAGCCTGAGTACAAGCCTGGCTGATATCGAGTCGCGTCCCAATATCCTGCCGCAGTACCTCGCGGCTGGGTTCACGTCGCCGTATTGAGTGGTATCGATTCGAATCTCGACGTTGACCCGGCGCCCGATCGCGCGATCGTCAATCCGGCGGGTATTGCAAATACGTCGAGTCTGGTGACGCCGTTGCTGAGAACTTGTCCGTCGTTCGATGAAGACGGCAACTGCTCGCTCTCAGATGCGGAGAGAATCGTTGGGTATCTGGCTGCGAATCCAAACGCGCAGTACATTCAAGCGGGTTTGGGTGCGTTGTCAAATGCAGGTCGCAACACGCTCTTGTTGCCGCCAATCAAGAACCTCGACTTCTCGATCTTCAAGAACTTCGGCAAAGGTGAAGGTAGTAAGAAGATTCAGTTACGCGCTGATCTTTATAATGCTTTCAACCATCCGCAATACGTTCCGGGTTCAGTTGATGGCGTCGAGCCGATCGCGACAACTGGCGTCGCGCAGATCAATACAGTGGGCCAGGCTGATTTTAACGTTCCATCGCACGTCTTCAGCAGTCACCCGCGTGTGATTCAGCTCGCGTTGCGATTTGATTTCTAATCAGAGATCTAGCCACAGATAAACGCGGATGACACAGATCTGATTTCAGATTCGTGTTCATCCGCGTAAATCTGTGGCTAACTAACTATTTGATGGGCTTGCCTGGCTTGGTCTTTTTCTCCTCACCTCTGCGCGGCGGAGCGTCTTTCGGTGTCGGCTCCGGTGGTTGTGCTGATGTCACTCCCTGGGGATCGCGATCGCTACTGCTCGTTCCTTGATACTGCTTCACAGTTGCTATTCTCCTCTTTAAGTTTTTAAGTGAAGAGAGTCGAAAGTCTCTTCCACCGTCGTGAGCGCAACGATCATGCCAACGCTTCTGCTTCGGTGTTTCGCTTAACACAGCACCAGGCGTGTGGCCTTTTTACCTCGACAAGAAATAAAGCCTCAACTGTGGTTCAACTATCAGCCTAATGTGATGGTCCAACTCATTGGCATACCAATTTCATGTGACCGGAAAGGTTGAGAATTTTGATTCATTGAGGGAGAAATCATGAAAAAGCTTTTTAGTCTTATCGCGATGGGATGTGTTCTGAGTTTGTTACTCGTCGGGAGTGTTCACGCACAACTGCCGGGCGCCGAAATTCGCGCGTCAATTCCGTTTGACTTCACGGTGCGTGGAAAAACACTTCCGGCAGGTGAGTATGCCATCACACGAATTGGCGACGATCCGACTACGCTTCTAATGCGAAGCGTTCGTGGCCCACATGAGAATGTCCTGTTTCATACGGAGCCGCTGGACAAGCGCAGAATACCGCGCCGCGACGTTTTGGTTTTTAACCGTTACGGCGACAGCTATTTTCTTGAACAGGTTGTGACTGCGGGAGAGGAGACTGGTCGAGAACTATCTCCGTCGCACGCAGAGCGTGAGCTTCGTCGTGAAATGGCGGCGAAGAACCAGGGCGAGCCAGAGACAGTGATGGTGGCAATCAATTAATGCCACTCCGGTGCTCCGAACATTTCGCGGCTTCGGTCGTCATCGCTAACTCACGCAACATCGAACGTACTGTAGGGGCGGCCACGGAGGGCCGCCCCTACAGTACGTTCGATCGCGCCCTCACTGCACAACTTCGAAATTGATCTTGTTCGAATCGACCATTGGACCGTCACAACACGCGAGTCGCCGTTGAATGGTGAGTTCATACTTTCCCGCAGGCAACACGTCGTACCATGCATCCGCATCCTCGGTCGTGCGGTCGTTAACCAGCAGAAACCAATCAGCCACTCTCGGTTCGTTGGGTTGTAACAGCACTGGTTCAGGCAGGTTCTCCTCCTCGCAAACATGATTCTTGTTCGCGCTCACCGTTTCATACGACAGCGAATTCGCGTACGGCACGACCTTACCATCGCGCGTGAGTTTCGGAAGATCCTGGTAAACGTCCGACGAGATGCACGTGTATAGCGCATCCTTGGACGTGTTTGTCATCGTGATCGTCACCGGGATCTGTTCACCAACCTTGTAGCGCGCTGCCGGTGGTCCAAGAAAACCATCTGTGGTCGCAATGCTCACCTTGACGTTGTTTGCCGGCGGCGGCGATTGCGCCATCGTTACTGCAAGGGCAACTGGGATTAACAGACCAAGAGTTCTCCTATTCATGATAGGCAGAAGATAGATTCAACTGAGTTTCCGGTCTTCCCTGCAGTTGCTTCGACTTGCCTGCTTTTGCAAGTCATCTGTGGTTACTTTACTCCTCAGCTAGAAGTTGTTTGATTACTTCCTCAGTTTCGTCATACGCGCCTTCGCCTACGTGTTGCCAACGAATCCGGCCTTGTTTGTCGATCACAAACCACGTGGGCCATGCGCGGACGCGAAACGCGTTCCAGGTTGAGTAATCGTTATCGGTCATTACTGGAAAACGAATACCCAGCTCAGCAATCTCGTTTCGCAGATTATCCAGATTTCTTTCGGTATCGAGTTCTGGCGTGTGGACGCCGATAACTGTCAGTCCATGGTTGCGATACCGCGCGTCCCAATTTTTCACGGCAGGCAGTGCGTTGCGGCAGTTGTAACACGCGAAGGTCCAGAAATCGACGACGACAACGCGGCCGCGAAGACTCTTCAGAGTCAAAGGTTCGGAATTGATCCAGGTTCCGCCCGACAAATCGGGCGCGATCGGTGCTTTTTTCTCATTATCCATGTTACTTGTGGTAGTCATTTCATCACCCCCTGTTAGCCTGGATATGCCGGCGCTCAGAGTCCCCAATGGACCGACCCCGTTCGCATACCCGGTTGCTACGACAGCGATGCCAATTACTAACAGCAATCCAGCGGCAATAATGTTCTGTCGATGCATTAACTCTTATCTCCTTGTTTTGATATACCATCTTCGAACATCACCAAGAGCCCGCGGAACGGAAAAAGGTTGTCTCGTAGCGCCAACGGCGCGAAATATGATAGCCAGGGGCAAGTGCGAAGCGCAGCGGAGCACGTCGCCCCTGGTACAGTACCCAATACTACGAGTGAGGCCTGAAGGGCCGAAATAAACGGCGTCGTATTACGCCCTTTTCAGGGCTCATTCGCTTTCTTGGATTCTTTTCCAGGGGCGACGCGCTTCGCGCTTGCCCCTGGCTTTCATATTTCGCGCCTTTGGCGCTGTCCCCGACCCTTTTCCGGAGTCCGCTGCGCGTTACCTTTGAGCCTGTTCATCAAAGGGGCGTTTCATGCCAAACACGTTCCGCGCAGCGCTGGCAACACTGATAAATCTAAGTCTTATTACTGCAGCGTTTGCGCAGTCTAACTCATTAACTTCCACGCCGGTGCGGGCGTCGGCAGCCGAAGAAGAGAGTTTGCGAACGTTGACCACCGAGTACGGACGCGCCCTCGCAGCGGGCGACCTCGAAGCAGTTCGCAAGTTCTGGAACCCCCAATCCCCCAACCTCTCCCCGATCTTACGCAATTACAAGAAAGTATTCGCACAGACGCGCCTCGAACTCATCACGCCTGAGATAACGCAGCTCGAGATCACGGGTGACAAGGCCGTTTCGCAGCTAACAGTTGACGAGCGTCGCCTCGACAAAAAGACAGGCGCCGTCATGCTGACTTTCGATCCATTTCATGGTGCAGCACGCACGTTCGAATGGAAAAGGACAGATGCCGGATGGCGGATCGAACGCGAAGTTCTCGTTCAGGACGAACTGGCCGTAAAGCTCGAGGCAGCGCGTTCCGATCAACAGCGTGACCAGATCCTGGAACAGGAAAAACGTTTCGTTAACAACACGCTCGTCGGCGCCCTGGGTACAAGAGCACTTCGTCATCAAACGCGTGCCGAGTATGAGACCGCCATGCGCTACGCGAACTTGCAACGAATCGTCGCCGAGCGGATTGGAGATAAAGTCGGGATCGCGGCATCGTGGCTCAACACGGGCGTCGTCAGATTCGCCGAGGACGATCATGAAGCGGCTTTGGACGCTACTTACAAAGCGATCGCCATATACGAATCAATCGGCTCGAAACGAGGCATCGCCCTCGCGCAGGAGAATCTCACCAACTCGTATCGTGCGCTCGGGAACCTTCGTCGCGCTTTCGAGTGTGCACAGAAATCTCTTCGCATGGCTGAAGAGGAGAATCACCGCCGCGGAATAATGATCGCACTAGCGGACCTCGCGATCATTTACGGCCACCAAAACAATCCCGAGCAGGCCCTGGCCCATCTCGAACGCGCTCTCGCACTTGCGCAAGAGCTCGACGACACGCTCATGATTGCCACCCTGCATCATGACATGGCAATTCAATATAAGAGGTTCGGCGATTATCCGCGCGCACTCGAACTCTACCAGCAGCTTCTCAAAGAGACAGAAGGGTATGGCGACAAGGGCGGCATCGCGATGGTCCGCGATCAGATTGGAAGAATCTACGCCGAACAAGGTCGCTACGAAGAAGCGTTGCGCTACCATCGCGACGCTCTCGCCGGACTTGAAGCGGCGAACATGAAGCACGCGATCGGTGTCACCCTCAACAACATCAGTCCTGTTTACCTGCTCCAGCGAAACTACACTGAAGCATTGTCGGTGTCGCAACGCTCGGTTTCTTTAGCACGCGAAACGGGAAGGAAAGTTGATCTCTTTGTGGCGCTCACCAATCTTGGTTATTCACAATTCGGGTTGAATCAGCTTACAGAGGCGCGTAAGTCATTCAGCGAAGCGGTGTCGATCGTCGAAGACCTGCGAACGAAGGCGGCGGGCGGTGTCGAAGAACGGCAGCGTTATTTTGAAGGCGGAATGAGAGCGCATCAGGGTCTGCTCAGCGTGTTGGTGAAAGACAACCAGCCGGCGGACGCGCTGATGATCGCGGAACGTGCGAAGGCGCGCGTGCTACTCGACATTCTGCAACAAGGACGCGTTAACATTCAGAAGTCGATGACCGCTAAAGAGCAGGACGAGGAGCGGCAGTTGAAGTCACAATTGACGCAACTCAACAAACAACTGTCGCGCGTCAAACAGTCTGACAAGCAAGATGCGGCTCAGGTTGCTCTAGTCGAAGGTCAACTAGAGAAAGCGCGACTCAATTACGAGGCCTTTCAGAACGCGCTGTACGCTTCACACCCGGAGCTGAAAACAAAGCGTGGTGAAGCGCCAATCATCAATGCGCAGGAACTCACCGGGCTGCTTCCAGATTCTTCATCGGTGTTGCTCGAATATGTCGTCACGGATGAGCATACTTATCTGTTTGCGATCACCAAGCCTGCAGAAAAGACCGAGATTCAGGTGTACACAGTGCCCGTCAAACGCACTGAGCTTGCGAAACAGATTGAGTCGTACCGGCAACAGCTTGCCTCGCGCGATCTGGGCTTTCGATCTTCGGCAGCCAAACTGTACGAGTTGTTGCTCAAACCCGCGCAGTCGCAGCTTCGCGGCAAGACGAATGTCGTGATCGCGCCTGACAGCAATCTCTGGGACATGCCGTTTCAAGCACTCGTGAATGGTGCGGGCCGTTACGTGATCGAAGACGCTTCGATCACTTACGCGCCGTCGTTAACTGTTTTGCGCGAAATGACCAAACGGCGTCTGAATCAGACTGCGACGCACGCTCCCGAGACACTGTTGGCGCTCGGCAATCCCGTCGCGGGATCTGAAACGGCAAAGCGTGACGGACTGCGTGATGTAAGCCGCGATCAGTTGCCTGAGTCTGGTGAAGAAGTTAAGGCATTGGCCCGCTTGTATGGCCCGGCACGCAGCAAAGTTTACGTTGGTGCTGAGGCGCGCGAGGATCGTGTAAAGAGCGAGGCCGGCACGGCGGGCATTCTGCATTTCTCAACGCATGGCACGCTTAACAACGCGGCGCCGATGTATTCCTATCTGACGCTTGCCGAAGTTGGAGCAAACGACGACGGGTTGCTGGAAGCGTGGGAGTTGATGCAACTCGACTTGAAAGCTGACCTGGCAGTGCTGTCAGCGTGCGAAACAGCGCGCGGACGCATCGGCGCCGGCGAAGGTGTGATTGGGTTTTCGTGGGCGATGTTTATCGCCGGCGTTCCATCGACAGTTGTCAGTCAATGGAAAGTTGACTCTGCTTCGACTCGCGACCTGATGGTCAACTTTCATCGCTCACTGATCTCGAAACAGACGAAGGCCGATGCGTTGCGCCAGGCGTCGTTGAAGTTGATGCGAAATCCGGAGACGAACCATCCGTTCTACTGGGCCGGATTTGTTTTGGTCGGCGACGGCGGGTGAGCACTGTATCGCGCCACAGCGCCGAAGGCGCGGAATATGAAAGCCAGGGGCAAGCGCGTAGCGAAGTGGAGCGCGTCGCCCCTGGTTAACTATAAAAAAACGCGGCGAAGGCCTGAAAGGCCGAAATACTCGCCGCGGTATTTCGCCCTTTTCAGGGCTCCACGCCTTTTGCGACAGGATCCAGGGGCGACGCGCTTCGCGCTTGCCCCTGGCTTTCATATTCCGCGCCTTCGGCGCTTCAGACGGAGCATCAATAGCGTCTACGTTTTGCCACACAAACTTGTCAGTTTTAGCAGGATTAAAAGCATGGTCCAGAGTTACAACTGGTGAGTAATAACCAAAACGATCCAGGGAGGTGTGGCGAGATGCCAAGATACAGCAAGAAGGCCGGCAAGAAAGTCGAGAAGGCCATGCACGAGCGCAAGCATGGAACGTTGAAGAGCGGCAAGTCCGGCAAGAAAGTAACGAGCAAGAAACAGGCGATAGCGATTGGTCTATCCGAGGCTCGCGCGGAAGGCGCGAAGGTCCCCAAGAAGGGTTCCAAGAAGAGCTCAAAGAAGGGCTCCTCGAAGAAAAAGTAATTATCCTTGTATAGGTCCTATGTGACGCATAGGACCTATACCTCTTTACATATTCAAACAAGCGTTTTAATCTACCGTTTGAAATGCCCGCTCAAACGGTAGTCAGCGATCAAACGCGCACGCGTCTGATTGACGCGGCCGGAGAAATGTTCGCTGAGCTTGGCTTTCATCACACCACTGTCAGACAAATCTGCCAGCGCGCCGGCGCCAACATCGCCGCTGTCAATTATCACTTCCGAGACAAAACGGGGCTGTATACCGAAGTTGTCCGGCAATCAATGCGCGCCGCGCGCCTCGACGCCGTCAAAGCGGCCTTCGATCAAACTGCTCCTCCCGAAGTAATCCTGCGCGCCGTGATCAAGGCGCGGCTCGAAAGCCTGCGGAGTCTCGACCTCAGCGACTGGCACTTCCGCATCTTTGCACACGAACTGGCTAAACCGACGCCGGCGATGAACGTAGTCGTTAACGAAGCGATCAGACCGCTCTATTCGCGCATGTGCAACGTGGTCGGCAGTCTTCTGCATCTGCCGCCCGAGCACGAAAAGACGCGTCTCTGCGCACACAGCATCATCGGACAGATTCTGTTTTATGCGTTTGCGAGATCCGTAATCAGCCGGCTCGCTCCGGAAATGAAGATGACCTCAACGCAAATCGATCTCATTGCCGATCATATTGCTGAGTTTTCCCTCGCATATCTCCGTCAAACGAATCGCAAACGTCTCCCAACAAAAGGTAAAAAGCGATGACTCAGGATCAAAAACCAAAACCAGCTCGCTCGCGGTTTCGCAGATATCTGCCCGGACTCTTGTTCCTGGCAGTTCTCGCCGGAGCAGCGTTTCTGTTTTGGCGACTCTTCTTTGCCGGCGCCACTCAACCAGCAAACTTGATCACGTTAAGCGGACGAATCGAAGGAGATCCCGCGGCGGTCGCAGCAAAACTCAGTGGCCGAATACTCGAAATTCGAGTACGCGAGGGGGACACCGTCAATGCGGGTGACGTGATCGCAGTGCTCGACGACGAACAGATTCGCGCGCGCGAAACTCAGGCACAAGCAGCAGTCACCGATGCCGAAGCAAGAGCCGGCGCGGCACATGCGCAGATCGCTGTGCTTCAGGAACAACTCCGACAAAGCGAACTCCTCACCGAACAAGCACGGACCGACGCGCAGGGAAGAGTGCGTCAGGCAGAAAACGAGGTGGTCGTGGCGGAAGCGGAACTCGCGAGACAGGAAGCCGCTAATCGCATCGCAGTTTTCGATCGAGAAGCTTACACGCGTCTTGCTGCAACCGGCGCTGTTCCGGAACGCAAAGGTCAAGAGGCGGTTTCAACCGCGGAGCAACAGACCGCCGCGGTGGCTGCAGCGAAACGCAGGGTTGAGTCAGCACGCGGAGGGCTTTTGATCGCACGCGCGACTCTGACGAATCCTGGAATTCGCGCGAGTCAGGCAGGCGCAAATCGAAAACAGATCGCGCAACAACAGAAGGAAGTTGCGAGTGCCAACGCGAAGATCGAGCAGGCACGCGCGCAGTTGTCTGAAGCACAGGCAAACCGCAAGGATCTGGAAATCACCGCGCCTTTCAACGGCACCGTTGCGACGCGTACTGCCGAACCCGGCGAAGTGGTTTCCGCCGGCACAGCCATCATCACGCTTCTGGATTTGAGCAAAGTTTATTTGCGCGGCTTCGTTCCCGAAGGCGAGATTGGCAAAGTGAAACTCGGTCAGCCCGCACGCGTCTATCTCGATTCAAATCCGAATCAACCACTCGAGGCGACTGTGTCGCGCATCGATCCGGAAGCGACTTTCACGCCCGAGAACACATACTTCCGCGACGAGCGAGTGAAGCAGGTGGTCGGCATCAAGCTGCAACTGAAGAGCGGCGCCGGTTTCGCAAAACCTGGCATGCCCGCTGACGGCGAGATTCTGGTCGAGGGAAACACCTGGCCTTCGTCCACACGACACAAGTAACGCCATGCAGGAACGTAAAGACTCGCCGCCGGCGATTCTCGTCAAGGATCTTCACAAAGACTACGGCAAGACGCACGCAGTGCGTGGCATCAGCTTCACCGTCAATAAGGGTGAGATCTTCGGCATGATTGGACCAGACGGTGCCGGAAAGACGACGACTCTTCAAATCCTCGCCGGCGTCATGGAGGCGACGAGCGGCATCAGCGAGATCTTCGGTCAACCCGCGCGTGCGATGCGTTCGCAAACGGGTTATCTCACCCAGGCATTCAGCCTTTATCCCGACCTCAGCGTCAACGAGAACATTCGCTACATGGGCGATCTACGCCAGGTTGCGCCGGACAAGATTGCCGAACGCGGCCAGCGCTATCTCGAAATGTTTGACATGGATCGATTCACGGATCGACTGGCAGGGCAATTGAGTGGCGGTATGAAACAGAAGTTAGCGCTCGCTTGCGCTCTCGTTCCCGAGCCACGCGTGTTGCTGCTAGACGAACCGACGACTGGCGTCGATCCGGTTTCGCGTCGTGAATTCTGGGATGCGTTGGCCCATCTTTCCGCTGACGGTCTAACGATTCTGGTGGCGACACCGTACCTCGACGAGGCCGAACGCTGTCACACCGTTGCACTCACACACGAAGGAAAGATCCAGTTAATGGGTCCACCGGCTCAGTTGCGTCAGACACAAAATGCCAAACGACTCGAACTCACAACCACGGCAATCCACGAAGCTGAAAAGCTCTTCGCGAATCTTAGTGAGCAGGATGAGGAGGTTCTCGACGTGCAGCGCTTCGGCGATCGTCTCGATCTTCTTGCACGCGAACCAGACAAGACTAAACAGATCATCGAGGAACAACTGAAGGAGGCGCACATCCCATTTGACGAAATCCGCGTTGATGACCCGACGCTCGAGAATACGTTTGTCGCGACCTTGCGAGATCTCGGACAAGAGCCACACGCAGTGCCTTTTCCGCGACGACATGATCACTCGCACTTGCGCGGTCAGACCGCGATTGGCGCTCAGAACCTTGTCAGAACATTCGGTTCATTCACCGCCGTTGATGACGTCAGTCTCGAAATCAAATACGGCGAGGTCTACGGACTTCTCGGCGCGAATGGAGCAGGGAAGACGACGACGATCAAGATGCTTTGTGGTTTGCTTGAACCATCGCAGGGTCAAGTTCAATTAGCTGGCGAAACAAGTAGTGTCAGGTCAGCGGACGTGCGCATGCGCATCGGCTACATGTCGCAGAAGTTTTCTCTCTACAACGATCTGTCGATCAAAGAGAACTTGAACTTCTTCGCCGGTGTTTATGGTGTTCCTGAAGAAGAGCGTGAAGAGAAGTTGCGTTGGGTGCTCTCGTTTTCAGGACTCGAAGGGCGAGAGAACCAGATCACCGGCAGTTTGCCCGGCGGTTGGAAACAACGCGTGGCGTTCGGCGCCGCAATCATGCACGAACCAAGCGTGCTGTTTCTGGATGAGCCGACTTCTGGCGTCGATCCGCTGGCGCGACGAGCGTTCTGGTCCATGATCAATCAGCTTGCGGATGCTGGTTCGGCGATTCTCGTCACCACTCACTATCTCGAAGAGTCAGAACAGTGTAATCGCCTGGGGATGATGGTCGCGGGCGAGCTCGTGGCCCAGGGTCGTCCGGGTCAAATGAAGGCGGAGCAGAAGGATCGTCTGTTCGAGTTTGTCGTCGATCAGCCACAGCGCGCGAGCGATCTCTTGAAGAAAGAGTTGGACGGCTGGCGTGTTTCGCTCTTTGGGGATCGGCTGCACGTCATTACTGAAGAAGAGAATCAGGAACAACGTATCGCGGAGAAGTTGAAAGCTGAAGGAATCAAGGTGATGAGTGTTCGTGAGTCGCGCTTTTCGATGGAGGATGTGTTCATCAGCATCGTGGCGCAGACCCAACAAAAACAATCTGTGTAATCTGCGGATACAATGCGGCGAATCATTGCGCAAACTCGGAAGGAACTGACGCAGATCGTGCGCGACTGGCGCACGATGCTCCTCGCCATCATCCTGCCGCTGATCCTTCTGATGTTGCTCGGCAGTGCGATCTCGCTTTCAGTTACCGATATGCCGATCGTGGTCCAGGACCTCGACGACTCGCCATCTTCACGCGAGTTGATCGATGCCTTTCGTTCGTCGTTAACGCTGCGAGTGATTTCGTGGCCCACTAACAAACAACCAGAAGAAGCGTTGAGTTCAAGCACTGCCCGTGCGGCGCTGATCATTCCGGCTCATTTCGAACGCAACCTGAAACGCGGTGTTGATTCGCCGGTTCAGCTCATCGTCGATGCTGCTGATGCAAACACCGCTCGCCTGACTGCCGGTTACGCGAGCCAGATCATCGCCGCTTACAGCGGCACAACCAACGCGGTCCAACAGCCTGTTCGTGCGGCAATTCGTCTCTGGTACAACCCCGATCGTTCGTCCAAGAAATTCTACGGTCCTGGGATCTTCGTGCTGGCGCTATCGATCTTTCCACCGCTACTCGCCGCACTCGCAATGGCTAAGGAAGAGGATCAAAAAACAATTCTTCAGGTCTACGTTTCGAATATCGCTGCGGCGGAGTTTCTTTTTGGAAAAGTGCTGGCGTTCATGGTGGTGGCGCTCGGTGAAGCAGCCGTGATGCTCGTGTTGCTGTTCACTTATTTCGGTCTTGGCTTTGCAGGAGATCCAACGCCGTTTGTCGTGGCTACGATTCTTTACGCGTTTTGTGTGGCGTCGTTCGGCACGATGATTGGGGCCACGATCTCGAATCAGGCTGCAGCGATGCAAGCGGTCGCACTCGGCGGCTTTTTGTTTGTCTTTCTGCTGTCGGGGCTGATTTATCCGATTGAGAACATACCGGGGTCGATTCGATGGCTCTCGCATTTGGTTTGGGGTCGCTACTACATCGAGATCGTAAGAGACGCTTTTCTGCAGGGAGGCGGCTGGCCGGCAGTCTGGCTCAAGGAGTTGATCATCGGTGTGATCGGCACAGTGTTCTTCTCCCTGGCGTGGCTCAACAAACGTCGCATGCAAGTTAAGGCGTAAACGAAATGACGTACTTGGATTTCTCTGTGCAACCTCTGTGTTCTCTGTGCCTCTGTGGTTGTTGTAACTCGTATTCCTGTAACCACAGAGACACAGAGAACACAGAGGCTGCACAGAGAAATGGTCGATCCAACAGAGGCGCGTAGAGATGCTTCGTCGAGTATTCAAAAAAATCTCCGGTTCGCGCGTGAGCGCTTTGTTCCGCAAAGAGTTGAATCAGATTCGACGCGATCGGCGGCTTGCGATGTCGCTGGTCCTGCCCCCGGTTCTGCAGCTAACCCTCTTTGGCTTTGCGCTGAGTGCGAAGGTCGAGAACATTCAGCTCGGGATCGTCGATGAGAGTCAGTCAAAAGAGAGTCGCGACCTGATCGCAGTCCTCACCGAGAGCAGGAGTTTTGCATCTGCCGGTTATTACTTCTCAGTCGATCAACTTGACGAAGAGATTAGTCGCGGGTCGCTGATTGCGGGAGTCGTGATCCCATATGATTTTGCGCGTGACCTCCAACGCGGACGCCCCACCACCGTGCAGTTTCTGCTAAATGCGACGAACGCAAACTCCGCGGCCATCAGTCAGGGATACGCACAGGCCGTGATTCAAAACTACAACGCGCGACTGCAAAGCGAAGGCATTCAACCGTCATTTCGCACAGCATCGGGCCAGCTACCACCTGGCCGTATCTCATTGCATCCGGCTTTTCTTTACAACCCGGGACTGAAAGATTCGTGGTTTATCACGACCGGCGTGTTGGGACTCCTGCTGATCCTCAACAGCTCGATCGTCGCTTCGGGTGCAATGGTGAAGGAAAGGGAAGCAGGCACGATCGAACAGTTACTCATGTCGCCAGCGGGAACAACCGAGATCATCGTCGCGAAGATCGCGCCACTGTTTTTACTTCTGACGATGATGATGTTTCTCGCGATCATCATGATCAAAACAGTATTTGGCGTGCCTTTTCATGGTGGCCTCCTGCCGGTGGTTGGAGGGGGCGCACTGTGTGTTCTCGCCGGCATCGGCATTGGAACAGCCGTCGCGACCTTTAGTAAGTCAGCGCAGCAGGCGCTGCTCACGGGCTTCTTCATCAATCCGCCGATGGTCTCGCTGTCAGGTGCGCTCAATCCGGTCGAGGCTATGCCGAAATGGTTGCAGCCGCTGACGGTCATCAATCCGATTCATCACTTCGGTGAGATTGCGCGCGG
The DNA here is from genome assembly GCA_036006625.1 of Pyrinomonadaceae bacterium. GTDB lineage: Bacteria > Acidobacteriota > Blastocatellia > Pyrinomonadales > Pyrinomonadaceae > PSRF01. The sequence goes on from DASYPN010000295.1 coordinate 13,185, forward strand.
CAGTATGTTGAAGGGAAGCGGCCTCGACACCTTGTGGCCCAACTTCCTCGCCCTCTCGATCATCACCCTCGTGTTGCTGTCGCTGAGTGTCTGGCGTTTTCGAAAACAACTGAGCTGAGGGAGGTAAACTTAACGTGCCACGAATCGCTTTGACTCTGTTTTTACTATTTTCGCCGACTATCTTTGCGCAAACGCCTTCGAGCGGAACTCAGTCACAGCCCACGCAGGCGACTCAGTTGCCGCTTTCCGGTCGCAACCCACAAGGCGGATCGGTCACCACTACGCAGACAGCGATTCCTGGCACCACCAACAGCATCAACACCATCAACCCGACGGTTCAGCTGCAGGGACCATTTACGGGCAGCACGTCGAGCGTCACGAGGCGTCCTTTTTCCGGCAGACTCTCGCTGCGCGAGGCGGTGGATCGCGCGCTCGAGTTCAATCTCGGTGCTGTTGGACTGACGGAAGCTGTGCGGCAGGCACGTGGTCAGTCAAAGATTGCACGCAGCGCTTTGCTTCCCAACTTGAATGCGAGTTTGAGTGAAACTGTTCAGCAGACGAATCTGCAGGCACTCGGCGTGCGGTTTAACCTTCCGGTTCCGGGCTTCGCGCCGCCAACGATTGTCGGACCATTCAACTTCTTCGATCTGCGCGCAAGTCTCTCGCAGACCGTTCTTGATCTCACGGCGCGAAACAATTATCGCGCCAGCAAAGAGATTACTCGCGCGAACGAGCTTTCAGTTGAAGACGCTCGCGATTTGATCGTGCTCGGCGTCGGTGGCACTTACCTCCAAGTGATTGCAGCGCGGTCGCGCATCGAAGCTGCACGCGCACAACTTTCAACTGCGGAGGCGTTATTCAAACAGACTTCGGAACAGCGCGCGGCTGGTGTTGTTGCGCAAATCGATCTGAATCGCAGCCAAATCCAACTACTCACACAACAGCAGCGTCTCGTCTCGTTGGAAAATGATTATTCGAAACTCAAGATCACGCTTGCTCGACTGGCGGGATTGTCGCCGAACGCGCAGTATGAGATTTCAGATGCGATTCCTTTTTCCGAGGCGCCCCTGCTTACTTTCGAAGACGCACTGAAACAAGCGTTTGAGCAGCGCTCGGATCTAAAGGCTGCACAGGCACAGGTCGAAGCTGCTGAACGCTCTCGTTCGGCGGCGCGATCGGAACGGTTGCCGTCGTTCGCCGTTCGCGCTGATTACGGAGTGATCGGGGTGAATCCGTCGCAAGCGCACGGAACGTTCGCGGTTGTCGGCACGGTGCGCGTTCCGATCTGGCAAGGCGGAAGGATCAAAGGTCAAACTGAGGTTGCCGAGGCGGCGCTGGGCCAGCGCCAGGCCGAGCTCGAAGATCTCAAGGGTCGCATCGAGAGCGAGGTGCGCAGTGCCTTCTTCGACTTGCAGGCGGCCGCGAGTCAGGTTGAAGTAGCGCGAAAGAACATTCAGGTGACGACACAGAATCTCGATCTGACGCGTCAGAAGTTTGAGGCCGGCGTCAGTGACAATGTCGAAGTGGTCCAATCTCAGGAAGCGCTGTCGACCGCCAACACCGATTACATCAACAGTGTATTCGCGCACAACCTGGCGAAGTTGAGCCTGGCCCGCGCCATCGGCCGCGCCTCGGAAGCGTTACCGCAATTCTTGAAGTTGCAATAGGTTATTTAATATTGAGCGCCGCTCGAAAGAGTTTATTGCAGTCTTCTTCGAGCACACCGCCCACGACCACGCATTCACGGAAAGCAGCGAGGCGCGCGAGCTCTTCCGCGCGGATGTCGATGGCCCACCAGTTCAGGCTCTTCAGGAATGGTATCGACGAACCAAAAACTACTCGTTTGATTCCCGCCCACGCGACGGCACCCTGGCACATCGCACACGGCTCGGCTGTTGTGTAAAGCGTCAATTTGGTCCAATCGATTTTGGGGTTAGCCGCTGCACATTTATTGATCGCATCCATTTCACCATGCCACGTCGGATTTTGGACCGATCGATTCCAACCCTCTGCGACAACTCCCTTTTGCTCGTCCACGAGGAGTGCTGCAAACGGATACTTCGGATTGTTTGCAGCGAGGCGAATTGCTCTTCGCATGTGAACTTCATCCGCAGGGTCGGCCTCGCCAGGAACGCTGCGAGCTTCAAAGAGCATTGGCACTGCCACTAACGTTGAAATCAGATTGCGAAGCAAAATGCGTCGCTCCATACACATCCTCCGTCGATTTATTTCATGGCAAGCAATGCCATGTTAACTTATTCCCGTATGGTTAAGGTTGACGATATTCGCGTGAGGAACGACCTTCAACCGGGCGATCTGGGTTACGTTATTCACATGCACGGGCAATTGTATGGCATTGAATACAACTACGGCGTTGCCTTTGAAATGTACGTCGCCCGGGGGTTGGCGGAATTTTATAGGCAATACGATCCAGCGAAAGATAGAGTGTGGATCTGCGAACACGGCGATCGCATTGTCGGATTTCTTCTACTGATGCATCGCGACGAGAACGCGGCCCAGCTACGTTATTTCCTGCTCGATCCGGAATATCGAGGCATCGGATTGGGCAAACGTCTCATGGATCGGTACATGGATTTTCTTCGCGAATGTGGTTACAAATCTTCATATCTCTGGACCACCCACGAACAGGAAGCCGCGGCAGCACTCTACAAACGCTACGGATTTGTATTGACTGAAGAAAAAGAGTCGACCGCGTTTGGCAAGAGACTGAAAGAGCAACGATACGACCTCACTGCGGTTGAATCGCGTACTTGATCACGTGGTCGCGCGCGATGCCTTGGACTTGACGCTCAGCGCCAACGGCGCGAAATATGACGGCCCGGGCAGCGACGCCGGCGTGTTGCTTGCGACTTCACGCGCTGCAGCGCCAAAGGCGCGAAATATGATAGCCAGGGGCAAGCGCGAAGCGTAGCGGAGCGCGTCGCCCCTGGATCGTGTCCCCCTAAAAGACGTTGAGCCCTGAAAGGGCGAAATAAGATCCCGTTCGCGACGCAAACACTGGTATGCTGTCGGCGCTTTACAAACCTCACAGAAAGAAAGCGAGACCAAGACATGCCTCAATCCTTGTCGTCAATCCTCATTCACCTCATCTTCAGTACCAAAAATCGCGAACCATTTCTCACGCCTGAAATTGACGCGGAGCTGTACCCGTACATGGCCGCGATTTTTAAGGCGCTGAAATCACCAGCCTTGATCATCAACGGCACATCGGATCATTTACACACATTGTTTTCACTTTCGCGTGTGGCGACTGTCGCCGACGTGGTTGAAGAAGTGAAAACTGAGTCGTCCAAGTGGATCAAGCGTAAAGGAATTGAGTTTCGGAACTTTCATTGGCAGAGTGGCTATGGAGCCTTCTCGATCGGTCAATCGCAAATCTCGACGGTTAAGCGATACATCGGACGACAGAAGCAACACCATCGTCGAATCACATTTCAGGATGAGTATCGGAAATTTCTGAAGGCGTACGACGTGAAATACGACGAACGATACGTCTGGGACTAGAAACTATTTCGCCCCTTCAGGGCTCAACGCCTTTTTAGGTGACGCGATCCAGGGGCGACGCGCTGCGCGCTTGCCCCTGGCTATCATATGTCGCGCCTTCGGCGCTGCGACGCATGAATGAAGGTTTTCGAAGAAGCAGCCGACTGTGGTCGTGCTCCTTGCTATCATGTTGCGCCGTTGGCGCTGTGACGCATGAATGAAGGTTTTCGAAGAAGCAGCCGACTGTGGTGGTGCTCCTGGCTATCATATTGCGCGCCGTTGGCGCTGCGACGCATAAGACCCGGGATGCTGTTTCTTCTTGACCGTGTCGTGTTGACGAGAATCACGCCACTGGTTCGGCTGGGGTTCGAATCTGCGACCAAATCCAGTGAATGGCCAGCCAAAAGAGGAAGCTCACGATATAAGACACGACGACGGCCGGAAAGTTGAACCCACCGACGCGGATGCCGATCAGGATTGCAATAAGCAGTAGTGCTCCGTTGACTATCAGTAAACTCCACAGTGCAGTCCGGAATGTTGACCGCCGCATAGCCATCATCAGCACAAATATTATGAGATTACCAACGACGCCCGCGCTAATGATGGCGTCGAGTGCATAGCCCACGAGAAACATCGATCCGGCGCCGTGCGTTACCATATACCTGTGTGGGATAACCGCGAGGACGATAATAGCCAGGCAAGCTAAGAAACCGAGCACATCTCTTTTCACGTTCCTCATAGTCTCTCCCTTTCTCAACGTTTCCCAACGTTCCAGCGGCGCCGTGCGAATCACGTCCAGAATTACACGCACCCAAAATTCCACGATGCGTCCGCGTGAGTTAGTGTCGCGATAACAATCGCAAAACACCTGCGTCATTTCCGATCCGTACACGAAGCGGAATTCTCGCGGATACGCGAGTAACATGAATTGAAATAGCTGTTTCGAAAGCGACATAGACTTACGTTCGTTTCGGCAGCAGGCGTTTCTGCTGCGCGACGGAAACCAGCTTTGAGATACGTTGTGCTTCCGCTTTCAAAACCTTTTGGCCGAAATCGGTTAAGCGATAATAACGGCGACGCTCATCATCCAGCTCGGGATCGGGACGCTCATCGACTTCGACAATGAGGCCATTGGCGAGCAGGCGCTTTATGGCACCGTAGAGAGTGCCTGGTCCAAGCCTGATCTGCCCGCCGGTATGCTCCGAGACTTCCTGCATGATGCCGTAGCCGTGCAGATCGCCGTCCGAAAGAGCCAGCAGAATATGAAACACCGACGACGTCAGTGGCAGCAGCTTTTCCGGTTCAAGTCGCTCCTTCGGCATCAACAACTCCATCTAACTCACGTAGCGATGTATCGGCAGGCGATATAGTAGGGCGAGCGTCGTGTCTTGTCAAATCAAATTTCACGGACGAAAGACGAGGACATCGATCGGCTCGACGTCGTAACTCGCGGCGATATCCGTGGCATCGTAGTCCACGTTCTATCTCAGTCCCTCAATCGGTTGCCCGTAGGTGAACTCAACGAGGTGTCCATCTGGGTCGCGGACAATCGTGAAGTAGCCGACGGGATCGCCCGCGTCAGTCGGCGGAATGGCAAGAATTCCCAGTTGCCGCCCTTGTTCGGCAATCTGGTCCACCTGTTCTCGTTGCTGACACTGGAACCCGAGGTGGTCCATGCGCGACGTGACTTCTCCTTCGCCGATTACAAGCAGAAAGATCGGTTTGTCACCGGCCGACAAACCTGGTCCCAGCCAAACCGTCCCGCCTCCTTCATGACGACGATCCCGTATCACGGAAAGCTTACAGAAAGAAGTATAGAACTCGATCGAGCGGTCGATGTTACTAACGGTAATCGTAATGTGAGTCCAGCGAATAGCCACGTTTATTTCGCACTTGCACCGAACGAGTACAACGTATTACGTGTACGGATGTACAGATTGTTGCCCGCAATCGCAGGCGTGGCCCAAACCTCTTCGTCCAGGTCATTCATTGCGAGAATCTCCCACTGCGCGCCGGCTTTAAGCACAGTTACTTTGCCGCTCGCGCTTACGAGAAAGATCTTGCCGTCCGCTGCGACAGGCGATGCGTAGTATTCCTCGAGCGCATTGGGCGTACGGCCCTGTTTCAGAATCTGTCCACTCGCCGGATCGAGACTGGAAACAATTCCGCCCTCTTTCATCAGATACATCACATCCTGATAGAGCAACGGCGCAGGTATGCTTGGGTACGATTTCTTGAGATTCCACACAACATTCGAATTTGTAAGATCCCCCCGACCTGCTAAACGCACTGCCGTTAATCCATGGCCGCCTGGTGAGGTTGAATTGCGGACAAAATCGTATTCGGCGCGCTCGATGCTCCCGTCATTATTGGAATCCAACCAACCAAAATGCTCGTAAGCGTCAGCGTTACCTTTTACCTCTTCACGTTGGATTTTCTGGTCCTTATTGGTATCGGCTTTAAGAGTCTCTTCAAAAGGCGGCAGGAAAGGGGCATCGCCCCCGTCGGCCATGACGTAGACCATGTTTGTTCCCAGTACAGGCACACCTTTCGGATAGGCGCCGATTTTAGACACCCACCACAGTCGCTCGCCTTTATCGAGAGAATAGGCATCGACGGTGTGTGAACCGAGAACGATCACTTGCGCGGGTCCATCGTTTGGCTTGTAAATGGCTGGAGTCGAATAAGCCTCATAGTTGGAACGGTCCTTCCGCCAGAGCTCTTTTCCATTGCGCGCATCGACAGCAACGACAAAAGAATTCGCTCGCTGGTCACAGACCATCACTAACGTATTCCCAGCGAGCACAGGCGATCCACCCATACCGTAGAAGCTGTTGAAAGGCCCTAGCGGCACACGCCACCGCTCTTTGCCATCTGGTGCATAAGAGATCAATCCCAGCTCCTGAAAAAAGACGAACACGTTCTTTCCATCGCTAACCGGACTTGGCGAAGCGCCGTCGTTAGCTTTGTACACCGGCATGTGTCGTGCGCGTACCACCTCGCGGCGCCACAAAAGCTTTCCAGTTTTACGATCGAGAGAGAGTGTGATCAGTTTGTCAGCTTCGGTTGCGGTGAGAAATACGTGGTCAGAAGTGACCACGGGAGATGATCGTGCGAAGGGGACTGGTGTTTTCCAAACGACATTCTTCGCCGCACTGAACTCAGCAGGCAGCGCGGAGCCTTCGGCGACGCCAGTACCGTTCGGGCCGCGAAATTGGGGCCATTGATTAGTGGTCTGCTGCGCGTGTGCCGGCGAAGCGGTAACGACAAACAAAGCAATTGCGATAACTAAGACTGGGAGTGATTTTTTGACTTTCATCTTCTGAATCGTGCCTGGAGGAACCGAACTCGCACGTCCTTTCCGGAAAGTAATTCTGGGTTTGAGCTAATTCTCGCGCAGACAATGCGAGTAGGCAATAGGAATTCGACAGAGTGCAAGGAGTGTGCCGGCTTACGCGACGAATCTGAATAACACCTCTGAAATAAATAAGCGTATGATGGAAACAAAAAGGGGCGTCTTGATCATATGAAGATAGCAGGTACGTGGAAGAAGGTTACGGCTGAATCCTGTGCGGAGTTTTATCCGGACGAGATCGAGTTTCAGGAACGCCCACGCTTCCTCGCCAGAAAGGGGCCGTCACAGCGCTTCATCTGGTGGGACGCGGGCAGCTACGAGATCATCGCGGACGATCAGGTGAAGATGAGCACTGCATCTGACGAGCTTGTGACTTACAAAACCAGGCTTGATGGAGACGTCCTCACGTTCACCGACCAGCACGGCTGCACCTTTTCGTATCAGCGAATAAGCTGAGAATCGCTCTCAGCTTTTATCACTTTCCACACGGCGTCAGTTCACAATCTGACGCGTCCATCTCATGCGGAGTCGACCTTCGACCCCAGGGGGTAGTCTACTTTGCCCACGGCTAAGTCCTCCTGAATCCGGCGTCTCGTTGGTCCTCCCATCCAGCCACACTAAGGAGTTTACCTCATGCCAAAAGAGACCGATCCATCGTTGAGCGGCGAAACACCGAAAGGCTTTGTCGCTTCCGAACCACCTCCCAGCAGCGCGCAGGGCCAAATTGGTTTCGCGCCTGTCGCTGAGCCACTGACACTTGATGAGCCCGCCCAGGATCCGACAATTTCTGCTGCCAACATTGCGACGACTGCGACTGAGACACTGCAACCCGCAACTGCAATTCCCGGCATAGTCGGGCCTCTCTGTCGAATCAACTTGAGAGAAGGCTGCTATCGCATCACGTACCAACCGAAACTAAGCACCAGTGTTTTCCATGGCACCATGCGTGTTGAAAGAGGTGGCGCGGCTGCCACGATTAGTGGTGACCTTTATCGTTTTCTAAATCCGGTCATTTCCTTGCCGGTGTCAATCGCCACGGTCGCAACCGCGGTTGAGCGTCCTGCGGCTGCCGGAATTTTTGCGCTTCCGCTAACAATCCCCGTCTATCCAAGAAAACAGTATTACTCCTATTTAAAGGTGACAGGAATTCAACTGCCGCCTTTGATCACATCGAACTGTTCATTCACGTTAACCGCGCAGGAGTATGTTTACACACAACCGCCGCCAGGCCAGTTCAATGGAACTTTCCCATCCGCACCAGGCACCAGAACGGTAAAGATCGTGCTCAAGAATGCTCCGCCTCCTCCGGGATACACGAGCGTCTACTTCGAAGGAAAACTCTTGGAAGGCGCCGCGGAAAAAGGCACGTTCAAGATGGGTTGGGTCTCCAGTTCCTTCCGTCGTGCGACAGTCGAGATCGATACTCTCACCGGCGCGGTGCCACCGAAGGCTGTGCCGACGATCAGCGGAACCGGCACGGAAGACTTCAAGACCGTGTTCGCCACTGCCGGTTGGGATCTGAGCGTGGTTTACGATCAGACCAATATCCCAGTGCCGGCGGGCGTGGTTGCCACCAATTGCTGGTCCAATGCAGACCTGCACGGCTTGATGGTTGCAAATCGCAAGGCGGGCACTGATCTCGATAAAGAGTGGCGGTTCCACCTGATAGTTGTCCCGGCAAGACTCGGTTGTTCCCGAGGCATAATGTACGACCAGATCGACGTGCCGCGTGAAGGTTCAGCCAGCTTTAGTGACGATGGTTATCCGACCGCCGATTCGTCTAACTTCGGAGCTGCCGCAAACAAGAAGCAGCGCGACGTGCCGCGCGCTTACCTGCGCAGTGCGAGTCACGAACTGGGCCACGGTTTCAATCAAATCCACCAGGAACAGGAAGGCGGCGCGGACAATTCGATCATGACCACGACGCCGAGCGTCGCGGATGTGCTCGGAGGTCCAGCTACAGGACTGCCCGGTGTGTTTCCGACCAACATCAACCTCGGATTCAACGAGCACGTGCGTCATCACCTCATTCACTTCCCGGATCCCACCGTACGTCCGGGTGGAATGACTTTCGGATCGGGTCACAGCTCGTTTGTGCCGTCGGCCGATACCGATCGTCACTACCTCTCGGCAGACGATGTCGAGTTGAGAGTTACTGCGGAGCAGAATCAAATCGCACTCGGCGAACCACTCGGTTTGCGATGGGAGCTCGTCAACAATTCCGGCGATCCGATACCAGTGCCGAATGACATCAGCACCGAGGCGCTCTACGCCACGATCGAAGTAATCAATCCGAATGGTATCGTGAAAATGATGCCACCATTTGTGATCCTCTGCGAAGGCACAAAGATAGAGAATCTCGACGGGGGGAAGAGCATTTCGGCGTCGTCGCGTGTTTACTGGAGTTCTCGCGGGTTCGCGTTTGAACGAACCGGCAGGCACGTGATCGAAGTGCAGGTTAAGTGGTCCATTGCGGGTGTGCCGTTTGGAGTTCGTGGACGCACCGACGTGTGGGTCAATTACCCGCTCACGACGACTGATAACAACGTCGCAGCGACGCTCATGCATCCGGAAGTGGGGATGTACGTGGCGTTGGGTGGCGGCGCGAATCACCTCACGGATGCTGTCGATCGTTTGTCGAGAATGTTCGCAAACGGTGGTGGTACAGGCGACAACGCTGATGGTGGTGGTACGCCTTCGGCGCTGCGAGGTTATGACGGATTGCTCAAGGATCTTCCCAGCGGTGGAGGTGGAACCTCCGACAAGGCCGCGAAGAAACCGTCTAAAGGCAAAACCAAGTAGAACGTACTGTAGGGGCGGCCCTCCGTGGCCGCCCGTGGCTTTGAATCGGGTTCACGGAGCCACAGTCTCGGATTTGCGGAGCGCTTATCAAAACCACGGGCGGCCACCGAGGGCCGCCCCTACAGTAGCTCTCACC
>DASYPN010000296.1:0-6120 GCA_036006625.1 Pyrinomonadaceae bacterium
TCGAGCCCGATGAATGTTGTCGTCGTCAACGTATACTTTTTCGCATCGTCGAGAGGCAAGTTGTTTACTTTCACATCGACAAGTCGCGACCCGGCCGACCGGCTTGCGTCGAAACTAAACTTGATGCCGGAGACTTGCGGAAAACCTCCCGGCTGCGAATCTTCTGCACTGCGACTCACACCGTGTTCGAGCGCTGCCCGCAACGTCGCGCCCGTGACCTCGATCTTCACCAGTTTATTTTTGAATGGCAAGATCGACAGCAGATCTCGCTGCGTCAGCTTGCCTGGGCCGATGATGCCGTCAGCGCGAACGGACCCTCCATTCATGAATCCCACATCGGCAGCCGTGAATTTGCGAAACGCGTCGGTGATGAAGTTGCCGACGTTGGTTTCGCGAGTGCGATTCTCCGCGCTGCGCGCATCGAGCGCGACAGTCGTGGTGCCGACCGGTTTCGCGAGCTCAGCCAACAGACTGGAATATTTTTTGTAGATTGCCGCGAACTCCGGCGCTTCCTTTGTGGTGCTGTCGACCGGAATCACTTTCCAGTCGATGCTGTCGAGCTCGCCCGAAGGCAGAATGTTCAGATCGATCTGTCCGAGCTCACGCGCGTCGGACGTCATTTTGAAGATCGGCGCATTGCCGGCGTGCGACTCGAGCAGCGTGTGTTCGTGACCGCCGATGATCACATTGACGCCGGAGCAACGCGCGACTTCCTTGTCTTCACGCATCGAAAGGTGAGTCAGCGCGACCACGACTTTCACGCCCTGCCCGTGCAACTCCGACACGATTTCCTTCGCGGTGTCACACGGATTGCGAAACTCAACATTCTCGCCCGGCTTCGAAGTAATCTTCGTCTCCGGTAATACGAGGCCGAAGAGTCCGACTTTGACGCCGCCAAACTCGCGCACCACGTAACGCTTCGCATCACCGAAAGGCTGGCCCGTGCGCGTGTCGATCACATTCGCCGCGATCCACGAAAACTTCGACTCCTTGATTCTTTGCACCAACACGTCTGGTCCAAAGTCGAACTCGTGATTCCCAAACGTCGCATAGTCGAGACCAATCGCGTTCCACGCCTCGATCATCTGGGCGCCTTTGTAAGTGATCGACTCGACCGACGGCGAAATCGTATCGCCGGCCATCATGAACAACGTGTTGGGATTTTGCTGGCGAATGGGTTTTGTTAGTGTCAGGACGCGTCCCAGTCCACCGTGTTTGCCGTTGTCCACCGGAGCAAACTGGTAGACGTCGTTGACCTGGAGCAGAGTGACTTTGATGTTGCACTGAGTCTTTTCCTGTGCGGCAATGGAAAGGAGCGCACTGATGAAGAGGACCAAAGCCAGCGCCGTGCGGCGCGGAGACATCAAACGGGGATTCATCTTTGTAACCTCGAATATGAGTTTAGGAGTGAATTATACTCAGCGTCGTCGATGCCGGATAGAGAGACATTCTTCATAACGGGCTTTCCGGGTTTTATTGCCAATCGGCTTCTGGAGCGTCTGGCGCGGCAGGAGTGCAATTTCATTCTGCTCGTGCAGCCGTCACTGGCGGCGCGCGCCAACGAAGAGCTCGATCGTATTGCGTCGCTCACGGGACGAAGTATCGCGGAGTTTCAGATCGTTGAGGGCGATATCGCAGAACCGCAGCTTGCTTTGAGTCCAACAAATCTTGGGCTGGTCCAGGACCAAACAACCCGCGTCTTTCATCTTGCCGCAGTTTACGATCTCGCCGTTCCAGAGGACGTGGCAATGCGCGTCAACGTTGGTGGTACGCGCAATGTAGTCGAACTGGCGCGCTCGCTGCCACACCTGAAGCAGTTTCACCACGTGTCGACTTGTTACGTTGCCGGGAAACGTGAGGGAGAGATTCTCGAGACGGAGCTACGACACGAGGCGGGTTATCGCAACTTTTACGAAGAGTCGAAGTATCTCGCGGAGGTGGAAGTTGATTCCGCGAAAGGAGAGCTTCCGATCACGATCTACCGGCCTTCGGTGGTTTGTGGTGATTCTCAAACAGGCGAGACGGGAAAGTACGATGGAGTTTACTTTCTGATTCATTACTTACTCAAATGGCCGAGCATGCTTTCGCTGATCAATATCGGGAATCACAAAGTGAGTTTGAATCTGGTGCCGGTGGATTTCGTGGTTGATGCGATGGCTGCTCTCGCATTCGACGAACGAGCAATTGGCAAGACGCTGCAACTGGCTGATCCGTCGCCACTGTCGACGAACCAGTTGTTCAATACGATCGCAGGGTCGATCGACGGTCACCGATCAAAGATCACTGCTCCAGCGAAGCTGGTTCGGTTCTTTCTGATGTTGCCGCCTTCACCACGAATCACGGGTCTGCCACATCACGCTGTGCCTTACTTTTTTGTCCGGCAACTCTACGATACGAGCCAGTCGCAGGAGTTGCTCGCCGCTCACGGGATCCAGTGCCCACCATTCGAAAGCTACGTCGATCGCATCGTCGACTTCGCACACAAACATCCCGTCATTCGCCACGCCTGAAGGTAGTGACCTAATTTGAAATCTTCGCACAGAGGCGCCGTTTGACAACCCGCGAATTTAGAATTATTCTAAATTCTTTATTTTAGAGCCCCCGAATTTGAGGGATTAACGACTGAGCAATTCAAAACACTTGGAGGATAAATGTCAGCAACAGCTGTAGCAGCAGAGAAGGCGATGGTCGGCCAGCCGGCGCCGGATTTCGAAATGGCCTCAACGAAGAATATCGAGAAACTCAACGAGCCCGTAAAGCTTTCCGATTATCGTGGCAAGTGGCTTGTTATGGTTTTCTATCCACTGGACTTCACATTTGTTTGTCCGACTGAATTGACGGCGTTCAGCGATCGTTATCAGGATTTCGTAGACATCGGCGCGGACATCATCGGCATTTCTACCGACTCGGTTTATTCGCACCGCGCCTGGCTGAATACGTCACGCGATAAGGGCGGAGTCGAGGGGCTGCAATATCCGTTGGCTGCCGATGCAACGAAGGACGTCGCGAAAAACTACGGTGTGTTGATTGAAAGCCGCGGTATTGCACTGCGCGGCCTTTTCGTCATCGATCCGGAAGGCATTCTTCGGTACAAAGTCGTGCACGATTTGAACGTTGGCCGTTCGGCTGAAGAGACGCTGCGCGTGATTCAGGCGTTGCAGACCGGCGGTTTGTGCCAGGCTGAATGGAAGCCCGGCCAGAAGACACTGAACTAATTCAATCATCCACAGATTACACAGATTAACTCTGCGTAATCTGTGGATTGCTTTTTTGAGACAACAATGGCGATGAAGATCGGAACACAGTTGCCCAGGCTTGACGGCGCAACGGAATGGTTTGGCGGCACTCAGGCTCACGCTGAGGAAGAGGCTGCGGGACATCCGACGCTCGTTCACTTCTGGTCAGTTAGCTGCGGGATCTGCAAAGACAACCTGCCGCGTGTTGGGCAGTGGCGTGATGAAAAGAAAGACCAGGGACTGCGCGTGATCGGTATTCACATGCCGCGTTACGAAGCAGATACAGACGTCGAAGCGGTCCGCGAACTGATCAGTAAATATGGAATCAGCGAGCCGGTGGCTGTCGATAACGAGCACAAACTAAAAGACGCGTTTCAGAACGATCAGGGGTTTGTGCCTGCGTATTATTTGTTCGATGCTGAAGGAAAATTGAAGAGTTTTGCCGCGGGTGAGCGCGGCCTCGATATGCTCAAGACGGCGTTGGAGCGAATGACAGGATGAACAGGATTTATCCTGCTAATCCTGTCAACAACTTCGTTAAGAGATAGACACTAACGACTGCACTCGCGAGCGCCAGTGCCGTCAACCCAACAATAATCCCACCAACAAAAATCCAATCACTCATCCGAGCTGAACGCGCTTCATCAACCGAAACAGTCGCACGTTTGCGCAGCAAGTCGACATTCATGTGATTCGACTTCCACCACGCGTCAGCAAGATCGCCGACGATCGGGAGTGATCCGACAACGTAGTCAATCGCGATATTGAGACCCATTCGCAGCAACGTGATCTTCGGAACACGATAGCGAACGGCTGAAACGAGGATGTAGAAGGAAACGAGCGAGGTTGTGGTGTCGCCGAGTCCCGGAATCAGACCGATCAAAGCATCGAGCCCGAATCGCCATCCGAGCACCGGCACGCGGAACAGGTCGTCCATCAGCCAGCTCAGGCGTTCAAGGCTTTTATCGACGTGGCCTCGCTCAGAGTTTTGCTCGAGAGCAAGTTCATCGAACCGGAAACGGTTCATCTTCAGCGGATGCGTGTTACTTGTCGCCAAAAAAATCCCCCCACTTTAGCCAGTGCGTTAAATGCATTCTTATCACCTGACTTTTGGGGAGCTTGTCTTGTGGTGATACCCAATGTTGCGGCCAGCTCTGAATCCGGAGTCGCGATGTCTTCATCGCCTCGCTTAGCCGTCAGCCAGCGGGTAAATGTACGTCCAATCATTCGTCTTTGTTCAACCGGAGCTTCGGCGACAAGGGCGATACGCAAATCCTCGAGCTGCGCAATCTCGTAAACGTTTGCCTCATAGTATTTGCGGAGCGCAGAGAAAATCTTTTCTTCGCCAAGCGTCTTTTGCAGATCCACAAACATCAGCGCTCCCTTGGCACTAACGATGGCCGCGTACTGAAAAGTGTTGCGATAGTCGCGTGACGGGCGATTGGCGTCCATGTCGTCGCCGCCAAACGTCCGGTAGAGGCGATAAACACCGCGCACTTGATCGTTCAGGACGGTCTCGGCGCGCTGATCACCGTAAGTGTTTTTGTAGTAGAGCAGCGCTGACCAGCACGACAGCGCCTCGTCCAACAGCGGCTCGCGCGCGGGATCGTTTCCGACTGCAGCGCCCCACCATTGGTGCGCGACGAGATGAGCGACGGCCCATTCCAGACTTTCCTCGACTGACGGTCTCTGTTCGCGAATTATCTCAGGCAGATTGCGTACGGCGGGCGAGTCGAAGTCGACATAAAACGCGCTGGCGATGATGTTGAATCCGGAAAACTCACAACTGCCGAGTCCTGCGACGAGTGGAGCTTCGGCGACTGTGACCTGTTTGAACGGAAGCTCTCCAAACAGTGATGTAAACACTCGCAGCGAGTTTGCGGCAACGACGAGCGCGCGTTTCCCGACTCGTTCGTGATCCGCTGAGTAGATCGATCTGATGTTGACGCCCTGTACTTCTGTGTGTTCGCTCTTCAGTCCGCGCCCGGCAAGGATCGCAAAATCACGCAACGAAGTGGCGGTGAACGTCTGGCCGGTTTTGTCGTTTCGTGGACCGGTTTCGACGCCGGAAGTAAATACTTCGATCCCCTGGTTTGTTGCGACTGTTACTTCGTAGTCCGATGCTTCATTGAAAATGAAGTCGCCGACAGACGGTTCGAGTTTGCGACGCCAGTCGTCGCCGTCATGCACGGCGAGAACGGGATACGCAGATCCGAGAAGCATCACGCCACGGCAGCGGAAATTGATGTCGCGCGCGCGACGCATTTCGCGATCGCTGCGCAGTGCCGCGCTGACTTGTTTTACGACGTGAGTTGTCAGGCTTGTCTCGTCGCGATCGATTTCCGGAACAGAGCCTTTGAATTTGATGACGACTTCGGCTGAGTCTTCGGGCGCAACTTGTTCGCGCAGGTTCACGCGGAGCGTCGTGCCTTGATCGTCGAGGGATGAGTACAGTTGTGTGTCGTCCGAGCCGGCGCGAACTTCGACGATGTCGAGCCGCGGTTCGTCTGCGTCAGGAGCAGTGCCGTTGGTTGGAGCCGGCTGCTCGGAGGTGCGCAGATTCGGATACAAATGAAAGTAGATGATCGAGCTCGCCTTTTCACCGCGATTGACCCAGCGAACTCTTTCGACGCCTGTGTAGGTCAGTTTATCGAAATCGATCTTCAGCTCAATTTTGTAGGAATGTTTTTCCGCTTGCTTCGGCGTCGTTTGTGCGTTGAGCTCATTTGCTGCGCACATGATGCAAACAAGAACGCACAAAAACATCAGATCTCGCTGAGCCGGACGCCTCCTTGGAGTGCGGCGACTTGTCGCCGCTTTGATAAAACTCAAGATACTAAAATTACTCATGCTGCTTTTACGCGAAGCAAATACCAAAGCGGTG
>DASYPN010000297.1:0-4797 GCA_036006625.1 Pyrinomonadaceae bacterium
GTCGCCGCCGGAAGAATAGACGGCGATGGAAAACACTTTGTCTTTGTAAGTTTCGAAGAGGAGTTGAAAGGCTGCGCGGTCGCCCTGCTGGCACGCTTCGATTACTTGTCCGCTAATAAGCTGTTCAGCCATCACCATCGTTGGTTAGACGAACGTCGGCTCATATTTCTTCCCAAATGCAAAACCACGGATAACACGGATTTTATCCGTGAAATCCGTGGCCAGAATGTGCTTTCGAATTAGCGCGTGACGTGAACCAGCATTTCCGTGCCGGATTCGATCTTCAGTTCCTTGCTACCCTGGACAGCGAGTGAGCCAGCACCACCGGCGCCACCGATAATTAGACCAATCGCTGCGCCTTTGCCGCCACCGGCAATACCGCCGACGATCGCGCCGACCGTGGCGCCGATTCCCGCTCGTTTGACGGTCTGCTTGCCCCTGCTGCTGGATTCGACACCACCTTCGTTATCGGCTTTCCCGGAGCCTTCACCGTAAACTCTGGTCACATATCCGTGCAGCACGCCTCTGCGTCCGTCGCGTAACTCGATCGAATCAAAGGCGAGATTCATGCTGGTCCGGCCTTTGATCTTTCCTGACTTCTGTATCGAGCTGATGTGACCGTTAAGTCTCGCTTCATCAAAGCGGCTAGGATCGATCACAGTCGCAGTAAATCGATCGCCGATGCGCGAGTCTTTACTCGACAACGTATCGTTGATTCGAACTTTCAGATCAGTTCCGACGGGAACGAGCGGAACCACTCGTCTGGTAGTGGTCCGTCTTGTCATGCGCGGCTTTGTTTGTGCAAGACTGATCGAGACCAGTCCCAGAACTACGCTCAAAACCAACAGTGTGCGAAATACGTTTCTCATCTCATCCTCCAAACTCTTAAACAATTATCGAAGTGAACCGGCAATGAGATCTGCGGCACCTATCGCTGCGTCACCGATTTCATCGGGGAATGGTCGATTGCGATGAACTGAGCCATCAGAATCGAAAATATAAGCCGAGGGCGCCTCACGCATGATGATGTCTTGCAGTCGCATCAAGCCATATAGGAGAGCTTCGGGTCTTGGAGGACAACCGGGGATATAAACGTCTACGGGGATACATCGATCGACGCCCTGCATCGTCGAATAAGAATCAAACGGTCCGCCTGTGGAGGCACACGCGCCCATCGCGATGGCCCATTTGGGTTCGGGCATCTGATCGTAAACACGTCGCACGACCGGACCCATCTTCAAAGTAACGGTGCCGGCGATAATGATGAGATCGCTTTGCCGTGGGCTCGGACGAAAGACACCGGCGCCAAACCGGTCGATATCGAACCGGCCCGCACCCGTGGCAATCATCTCGATGGCGCAACACGCGAGACCAAAGGTCATGGGCCAAAGAGCCGACTTGCGCGCCCAGTTGACGACCGGCGCCGCAATGTCGACAGTTTTTGCACCCACGGTTCGTCGAATCGAATTCATGATCGAATCGACAGTGGTTAGAACAAATCCTTCCTCATGTTCAGCCATAAAACTCTACGCCCACTCCAGCGCACCCTTTCGCCACGCGTAATAATATCCAACTATCAGAATCGCGATGAACACAAACATCTCAATCAGCGCAAACTTCGTGAAGGAGAAATCGTCGCCCATGAAGATTATTGCCCAGGGCAGCAGGAAAATCGTCTCGACGTCAAAGATTAGAAACAACATCGCGACGATATAGTAACGCACGGTGAAGCGTTCGTGTGCTTCAGTCGTCGGGTCGATGCCGCACTCGTAAGGCCGCATCTTGCTCTTTTCGTACTTAATCGGCCGCAGGAATCTGCCGAGAATGATCGGCAGGACCGGAAAGATTACGGCGACGGCGAAAAAGATCATGACCGGCCAGTAAGCGGTTATTGGACTGCCTACAGTTTGAGTTGTCGTCGTTGCTGTCTGAAGAAGAAGCATCGTTCGTTTGAGCAGGAGAGCTTGTAATTGTAGCGCTCAAAATAGTACGGGTCGCCGAAGAGTATTGTCAACGACCCTTTTTATTGCCCTTCTGTTCACATCGATGTAACTTCGCAGCAAGCTCGATTTAAGATGACAGACATATCCTGCCGTGTCTCTTAAAGATCCAAACTCAGCGAGGACCGAAATCATGAAGCTACGCCTCTGCCTGTTCTTATTTATTCTCTTCATCAGCTCAATCTGCGCCGGAGCACAGGAGTTGGTCAGTACACCGGAACCAAACGTCACCGAGCGCGTTCGGCAACTTGAAAGCGAACTGGAGCGCCAAAACACGAAGCTCGACCAGTTGCAGAAGACGCTCATGGAACAGCAGGCCACGATTCAGGCGTTGCTGGACAAACTTTCCACCCAACCTACACTGCCCGCCACGAGCGCGAAAGCAACGGAAACTGCCGCAACAACCACTGCTCGTTCAGATGCGGCGCCGGCTGAACCACAAACACCGACCGTCGAACAACGTCTTGCAAAGGTTGAAGGTCAGGTGCTGAAGATTGGTCCAATACGGTTTAGTGGCGACTTTCGGCTGCGGTTCGACGGCATATATCGCAGTGCCACTCACGCACCGGATCCGCCACTCGATCACGTGCAAAACGCTCGCGGCAGATATCGTCTCCGGCTCAACTTCGATACTGATCTATATCCGAAGCTGAGTTTTCACGGACAGCTTGCAACCGGGCCACTCAACAACCCGCTTTCAACTAATCAGGATTTCACTTCGATCACAGAGCGTGCGCCAATGTCGCTCAGTGAAGCGTGGATTGAGTATCGCCCGACAAAGGCGATTCAGTTACAGGGCGGTCGCGTGCAGGATGTCTTTGCGGACAACTCGCGATTTCTATTTGACGACGACATTCGCTTCAATGGCTTCAATGAAAGATACACAGCGACGTTCAAGTCAAACGCAGCTCATCTCTCGAGTCTCGAATTCCGCGCGGGACAGTACATTCTTTCAACTCCAAACGTCGCGGTGATCACGCCCAACAGTCCACTCGCTCGCGCGGGTGAGGTTGTCGGGACTGCCGGACGATCGGCGAGACTTTTCCATCAAGGGCTGCTTGTGAATCAGACCTTCAACAAGCGATGGAGCGACCAGTTTGGTGGTGACATTCAACTGTACGATCATCCGAATCAGATACAGCTTGCTTCGACACAGGATGGACTCGTGTTGCTGGTCCAACCCGGATTGGGAATTGCTCTTTCAGGTCCGCTTCCGGGCACCGGCAACGCAACCACGACTCCGGGCGGCGTGGTGTACACCGCACCGGGCTTCCAGGTCGCACGACTCACGTATCGTCTGAATTACGCAGGATTCAGCCACGGAGATCACGCGTTTCCGGTGACGTTCAACGTGCAACTCGCGCGTAATGTGGCAACAGGTTTGAATGAGCGCGATGCAATGCTGGCAGCGTTGCAGGTCGGCAGGATCACGAAACGCGGAGACACGTCGTTTCTATACGTGTTCGCGATCAAGGGCGCGAATTCTTTGATCTCGCAAGTGACGGACGACGATCTCGGAACAAACACTGGCGTAAACATCCGCACCAGTCATTTCCGATTCGAGTATGGGATCAGCGGGAAGGTCACTTTCCAAAGCCTGTTCTTTGTTCAGAATTCGTTACGTCGCAGCGGACAGTTTCCAAACTTCTTCGTCCCACTCGGCGACTTCGCGCCACGGACTTATAGAGTGCAACAACAACTCGTGTTTTCCTTCTGAACCAAAAAAGGGGCCACAAAAGGCACATAAAACACAAAAGGCACAAAAGGAATTCCTTATGTGCCTTTTTGTGCCTTTTGTGGCTCTACTTGAGAATCTTTTCTGCGAGCGACTTGATGCGGGAGTCTTTTGGAGGTGGCGCGTGATTGATGTTGCAGTAAGCACTGGGTTCACTGCCGCGCGGGTAGGTCATGCGGCTGCGGACGGGACAGTCAGGTTTCGCCAGTAGACCGCTTTGCGGATCGATCGTGACGGCGACTGTAGGCACGGCGGCGGGCTGCGTCTCGACAGGGCTCGTATTCGGATCAACTTCCGGTGCTGCTGTGCCGTCGGCGGCAGTTACTTTCCGTGTCGCATCAGTTCGCGCGCGCGAATCAGTTCGAGTTGACGCTTCCTGATCGACTTGAACCTGGCGATTGCTTTCCGCCTCAGTAACAGGCTGACGACGTTTGAGCAAACTCTTTGTCGTAAACGCGAACACGGCGGCGAAAACCAGGAGGATCGCAACCCACTTCCAAGTGCCGGTTGAGTGGGTACGCGAAGTTTGTGCGCGTTCGGATTCGTAGTAGTAAGCAGCTTGTGCCGGTCGCGGTGGCGGCTTTGGCGGGGAAACGGGCTGCGGGCGTGGTACCTTCCCCGAGCTCAACAAGTCGTAAGCCTCGTTGATCTCCTTCAGCTTCTCCTGCGCCTTTTCCTGCAGACGCGGATCATGCTGAAACCTGTCCGGATGCCAAACCTTGGCAAGGTCTCGATGCGCTGCTTTCAGTTCCCTCATTGGAACGCCGGGCTTCACTCCCAACAGTTCGTAGGCCTTGTTCAGGTCTGTGCTCAATTATTTTCCTCTAGGAAAGGACATTTGCAAGTCTCGACACTCCTCGCAGGAGTTCGGTGGCGGTGGGTACTGGCACGCCCATGTAGTGCATCGCCGTAACCAGAACTACCCCGACAATGACGCTCGTCAGGACAGCTTTCATAAGCGCGATGGCTAGCTGCGTCACGAAAGACGAGACTTTCTTAAGAATTCGCTCGATTTTCATGGTTCATCCCCCCATCCAAGCGGATATCAAGAGGATTTGCTGG
>DASYPN010000298.1:0-1693 GCA_036006625.1 Pyrinomonadaceae bacterium
CGACTATAATCCGCCTTTGATCGGTTTAATCTGCGCCCCGACATGATTTTGCAAAACGTCCGGGTTTCAATACGGGTTTCTTTTTGGAGGTAAGCATTATGCGCTTTCGAAGATCTGTTCGGGCTGTTCTGGTGCTGATGACTTTCGCCGTCGTGGCCCAGTCGCAAACGTCCAGAGATCTATCGACCGATCAGCGAGTGCTGGCTGGAACTGAATGGAGACTCGTCTCGTTTGGTCCAGCCGGGTCGGAAGCAAGTCTCGTTGCCGGAACGACTGTCACATTGAAATTCGGAGAAGACGGAAGAGCAAGCGGATCGACCGGCTGTAACTCGTACAGCGGTACTTATAACGTGCGTGGCGACAGCATTTTGTTCGGCAGGCTAATCAGCACGAAGCGTGCATGCCTGGACCAGAACGCAAACCAGCAGGAACAGAGATTTCTCTCGGCGCTCGAATCAGCAAACAGGTTTCGTTTGTCATCAAACCGGCTCACGATCCAGTCGGATCGTGGCCGCAACGTGCTCAACTTTGTAAGCAGCTCAGATTCCGAACCGGATAGTGGGCCAAACGAAAATCGCGGCGATCCTGTGGCGGCGCTCGCGTCTTATTACGACGCCATCAACGCTCGCGACTATCGACGTGCTTACAGTTTCTGGGACTCGCCAACAACTTCGTTCGAGCGATTTGCGCGTGGATTTGCTGACACGGATCGTGTTCGCGTACTAGTTGAGCCGACTACGCATGTTGAAGGTGCGGCAGGCAGCGCGTACGCGGATATTTCGACCATTGTTGTTGCGACTACGAAGGTGGGAAGCGAACGTGTTTTTGCAGGTTGTTACGTGATGCGCAGATCAAATGTGGAGGATCGAGGTTGGAAGATTTATCGAACGGACATTTCACAGGTGCCCTCTAGTGTCGGAATTTCGCGCTTGCTTGCTCAAGCTTGCCGCAAGTAATGGTTAACGTTTACAGGAGGATTATTCGATGAGCAGAAGTGTTTTGCTGATGATTGTTGCGGCGGTGATGTTGGCTACTGCTTGTTCGGATCCCGCCGCCGACAAGACGAAGGCGGTTACGGGTGAAGCGACGCAGGTGGCCTCGCCCTCAGCAGCCGCACACGGACAGAAGTATCTGATCACGCCGCAGAATTCGAAGGTTGAGTTTACCGGATCGAAGGTTACGGGCAGTCACAATGGATCGTTTGGCGATTTCTCCGGGCAGATCGATTATGCCGGCACTCCGGAACAGAGTCACGTGAATATCGTAATGAAGGCGGACTCACTCACGACTGACACGCCTGACTTGACGAAGCATTTGAAGACGGCTGACTTCTTCGACGTAGCGAAGTTTCCCGAGGCTACGTTTGTCTCGACGTCGATCAAAGCGGGTGGAGAGCAGGGAGCATCTCACACTGTCACTGGTAATCTGACGTTGCACGGCGTGACGAAGGCCGTGACGTTTCCGGCGACGATTACCGTGACGCCCGATGTCGCGAGTGTTGACAGCACTTTCTCGATCAACCGCAAAGACTTCGGAATCAACTATGCCGGCCAGGCCGATAACCTGATCCGCGACAACGTCGTCTTGAAACTCACGATCCGAGCAGCCAAGGCAGGTTAAGAGCTACTGGAGGGGCGGCCCTCCGTGGCCGCCCGTGGTTTAGGGACGGGTTCAAGGAACGGGCGGCATTCGC
>DASYPN010000299.1:0-2737 GCA_036006625.1 Pyrinomonadaceae bacterium
CGAGTTTGAGCAGATGGAGATGGAATACTTTGTGAAACCGGGCGAAGACGAAGCCGCGCATCAGGAATGGATCGATGCCTGCAATCAGTGGTTTCAGGACATTGGCATCTCGAGCGCGAATCTGCGTCTTTACGAACAGCCGAAGGAAGAGTTGGCGCACTACGCGAAGCGCACCGTCGATATCCAGTATCGTTTCTTCCCTGAGCGCGACGAAAAAGAACGCCAATGGGATGAATTGATGGGCATCGCGAACCGGACTGATTTCGATCTGAAAACACATTCAAAGAAGCCCGAAGACGCTGAAGGCAAGCGTTTGAATCCTGATTCAACCGAAGACCTCTCGTATTTCGACGAACAAACAAAGCAACGCTTTTATCCTTACGTAATCGAACCCGCTGCGGGGGTGAATCGCACGGTACTCGCACTGTTGATGGATGCGTATTCTGAGAGAACGAATGAAAAAGGTGAGACGCGCGTGATTCTGAAGCTCCATCATGCGATGGCGCCGATCAAGGTCGCTGTGCTACCACTGGCAAAGAACAAACCGGAGATCGTCGGCATGGCGAAAGCGATCAAGCGCTCGCTGCAACCCGTGATGCGCGCGGTTTATGACGACACGGGCGGCATTGGCAAGCTCTACGCGCGCCAGGATGAAATCGGCACACCCTTCTGCGTGACCGTCGATCATCAATCTCTTGAAGACGAAGCCGTCACTGTGCGCGATCGCGACACCTGGGAGCAGGAGCGCGTGAAGGTTAGCGATCTCTCAACGCATCTGCTTCAACGGATCGCCCCAAGTGCTTGATCGCGCTCACAAAAAGAGTATTCTTACCACCTAAACCCAATTCTCTCCCCACCCTTAAATCCGAAAGGAGAGGTTCATGAAAATCTGGTACCGACTTAGCATGTGTTTTGCGATGCTCGCAATCGTAGCAGGCACATCTCTATCCGTTTCAGCCCAATCATATGCCGGCGCTGATGGCACGAACAGATCAACTAACGTTGCCCGCAAAACATTCGGAACTACTCTGCCGATCACAACGGCGAGCACCATTACAACACTCTATGCGAACGATCCGATTGCGCATTCGCTCTGCCTGGCCGATGGCAGAGAGGGTGGCGTTTTTCAGAATGGCGAGCCGCGCAACCGTTGCAGCCACATTGAGTTCGATGCTTACAAAACCGGCAGCTTGAGTGTCGGCATTGAGGGAGGCGAGATCGGCAGAATAATTGACTTGGGCACCGATGATGAGTTGAGCAAGCAATACGGTTATCAACTGACTGTGGGCAAAGGTCAGGGCTTCGCGTCGATTGAGTTTCGGGACGGAAAGCTCGTGATTATGAAAGACCGGCTAGCCGGCACGCGTCAGGCACTGGTTCAGGGACAACAACTGTTTGAAACAGGACAGACCGTCGCCTCGGCGGAAGCCCGTGCGGGCCACATCTATTTGGCGCGAATCACCGATACCCACAACGCGGACTTCCAGATTCTGGTCAAGCTGCTCGTATTGAGTTCCAGGCCAGGCGACTCGGTCACCTTCAGGTGGGAATTGCTTTAGGAGTTTGTATGGCAGTTATAAATCATCGAGAGGCGGCCAAATCATTTCTGAAGAACGCTGCGACCGGAAAGCTCGACGAAGCTTACGCCTTGGTTAGTCCAAACTTTCGTCATCACAACGCCTACTTTCCCGGCGATACCGAATCGCTGAAAGCGGGCATGGCCGACGCTCACAAACAGTTTCCGAATACGAAAATCGACATCCAGCGCGCGATCGCGGAAGGAGATCTCGTCGCAGTTCACTCGCGCGTTCAGCATGCGCCGGACACACCAGCGATCGCGGTGGTTCACATTTTCAGGTTTGAAGGCGACAAGATTGCTGAGTTATGGGACGTCGGCATGGAAGTGCCTAAGGATTCGCCGAACGAGAATGGCGTGTTTTGAGATTACAGAACCGCTCGCGGTTCTGTAACAGGCGGTTTACGCGCGCCGGAGGGCGGTAGCCCTCCGCTAAACAATCCTAATCAGATGATAATGCTTGGCGCCCTTGCGCAGCACCAGCACCTGACCATCAATAAAATCTGAAACAGAAACTGATTTGCGCGGGTCGTCTGCGCGGACGTTGTTCACCGCCACGCCGCCACCCTGGACCAGACGCTTGGCCTCACCCTTCGAGGGCGCCAGCCCCGTCAGCACGAGCGCATCACCCAACGTAAAGCCATCGCTTCCGATCTGCGACTTACCGATCTCTGTAGACGGAACGTCGGCGAAGATGTCAACGATCTGATCGACACTCAAACCACTGATCTCTTTACCAAACAGAACTTCTGACGCGCGCACCGCTTTTTCAAGTTCCGTTTCGCCGTGCAGCATCGTCGTGACTTCACGCGCCAGCCGTCGTTGGGCTTCGCGCTTCTCAGGCGTGGTCTTGACGGTCTGCTCAAGTTCATCGATC
This sequence comes from Pyrinomonadaceae bacterium, assembly GCA_036006625.1. GTDB lineage: Bacteria > Acidobacteriota > Blastocatellia > Pyrinomonadales > Pyrinomonadaceae > PSRF01. The sequence continues at coordinate 2,454 of DASYPN010000299.1, forward strand.
TCTTCTTTCGGAAGCCACGTGAAGAACTTCAAATACGTAATCACATCCCGGTCGTCCGTGTTCAGCCAGAATTGGTAGAAGCGATACGGCGAGGTCAGTTTCGCATCGAGCCACACTGCACCAGCTTCCGTTTTTCCAAACTTGACGCCCGCTGAAGTCGCCACGAGCGGAAAGACCAACGCATGGGCGCGTGCGCCACGCAAACGCCGGATCAGATCAGTGCCTGCCAGAATATTTCCCCACTGATCGCTGCCGCCCATCTGCACGGTGCATTTGTAGCGATC
>DASYPN010000300.1:0-4653 GCA_036006625.1 Pyrinomonadaceae bacterium
AGGGGCTCTTTCATGTTCTCTCCGAACGCGCACGCGAATTGAGCGGCCAGACGCAACTGGCAGTAAAGTCATTTGCGGTTGAGCTTCGCGTTGACGGCACGTTGAACAAAGGTGAGTTTCGTGTGCAGGCGGTTTGGGATGAGACGGAGAGTGGGCACACGATGGTGACGCCGCGTGTCGATCCTTCACGCACTGCGCCGGCGTTTAGTCTTAACGACACGGTTGTCGAGCGCGCGTCTGATGTCAGTGAAAGCGAACAGACAGTGGTCCGCCCAAAAGCTGCCCCGCTTTACCAGGTTGAGATCTGGCAGAGCGGTGTGCGCGAAGCGGTGGTGCCGATCATGAAGAATGAGATCACGATCGGTCGTGGCTCGCGAAGTATCTCGGTCGACCTGCCGATCAAAGGCGATCCGGAAGTCAGTCGCGTTCATGCCGTACTTTCACGTGATAACGAAGGGCGTTATTGGCTCGTGGCAAAGGGTCGCAACCCCACGATAGTCAATGGAAAAGAAATAACGCGTGAAGAACCGACCGAGATCACGCCGGATCAGAAGATCGCGATCTGTAACTTCACGATCCGCATCCAGCCGAGATAGTTTTCGCGCAAAGACGCAAAGGGTGCAAAGCACGCTAAGAAATCGTTTGCGCCTTTGCATCCTTTGCGTCTTTGCGTGAAACTTCTTTGCCCAGTTCCTCGATCAGATCTGTGAGCAATGCGGCGGTGTGCTCGCCTTCGAGATAACCCTTGCCGAGCATCTTTGTGATGCGGCGCTCCTTTGTTTCGCCTGTCACCTCTTTCAAGATCGCTCGCGCGAAAGCCGCGACGACTTTCCCGTCAAACTGCTTACCACTGCTCTCTCGTAGATCACGCACGACGTCTTCAAACGACCGACGGCGACGGTATGGACGATCAGTTGTCATCGCGTCGAATGAATCGGCGAGCGAAACGATCTTCGCGCCGAGGGGAATTTGCTCGTCCGTAAGCCCGTCAGGATAACCACGACCATCAAGTCGCTCGTGATGATATTTCGCCATCAACGGAATATCAGCGTACGGATGTCTGATCGGAGACAGAATTTCATAACCTGCCGCGGGATGTTTGTTCAGATCACTCGAACTCTTTGCGTCGATACGGTACGGAGCGTTGATGATGTCGCGGTCAACGATGAGTTTCCCAATGTCGTGAAGATAACCCGCGATCTGAATCCCCTCGACTTCTTGTTCACTCCAACCCAACTCACGCGCGATGATCTCGCTGTACCTGCCGACACGTTCCGAGTGACCCTGCGTGTACTTGTCTTTGATATCGATTGCCGCCGCAAAAGCTCTCACCGTATCGCGATAGATCGCACGCAGTTCCTCGTACAGCCTGCGATTTTCCTCAGCGCGTTGGGCCACCTGCTCGAGTAGACGATGCGTGTGAATACCGACACCGATGTGCCGGACCATCGCGTGAATCGTCTCGAAATCGTCATTCGAAAATTCTTCACCGCTCGCTTTTCCACCAAGCAGGACCAAACCGGTTACTTCCCCACGAACGATCATCGGCAAGACGAGCTCAATTCCCTCAGCCGCGAGCTTCTCTCGATACCGGCCAAGAAACGGATTCGTACTCGAAGTATTACTGACGAGCGAATCAGGAACCTGGCTGGCGAGAAACGCCTTCATCTCGGCTTCGTTGATATCAACTCCATTCAGGAGCTGATCGCCGAGTCCCCAGATCGAAACGCAACGCAATGGTCCGGGACCACTACATTCGACAACCGCGCCGCGTCGAAGTGCGAGCGTGCCGAGGAGCAGGTGCATCGACGTCCGCACCATCTCGTTGAAGTCGCCGGTGCCGGCAATCTCCTGTCCTAAGTCGGCTAGGGCTCCAAATGTGTGGATGAGTTTCTGGGTTGAAGGCTCCATGTTCAGTGGACTACGGGAGTAGTAGTCTCAAAAAGCGAAAGATTGATCAGGGCTTCTCGTTCGTCCTTCGCGAGCACAACATGGCGGGTCAGTCCGAGCATTTCAAACAGCTCGACTGTTTGATTGTTGACTTCCGAGAAAACAATCCGTGCGCCGCTCTTTTCAGCGACGTCGATAATGCCGAGGAGGATTGAAATCCCAATACTGTTGACGAGTTTCGTGTCGCTGAAATCGATGACTAGCGCGCGGCAACCACACATCAGTTGCCGGCGACACTCACGCTCGATCTTTTCACCGGTTAGCTTGTTAAGGTAATCGCTAGCGTAAACAACAGCGGTGGTGCCAACACAGTGCGAGCGTACTAGCCCTCCACTTGGTGTATCCACTCGATAGCTCCCTCCTGCTTCGAATGAGCCCACGATAGGCGCTTAAAAACTAGTTTTGTTAACTGACCCCTTGATCTCGGTAAGTTACTATTCGTTTGCGCTCCCTTTTTGTGGCCGCAAGTACTTGGTCATGCGCAAACTGGTGCCGTCGTCGACCCGTTCAAACTCAACTTCATCCATGAGTGTACGGATGAGTTTGAGTCCCCAACCACGTCTCTCTTCCGACGCCTCTTTGACTTCTGTTCCGCTCTTCGCGCCGTTGAGATCGGCTGGCACGATGCCGCGACTCGAAATAGTGATGACTAATCTATCACTTTCGACGCGAAAACGCTGATAAATTTTTCGATCCGGGCTGAAACTATGCTCGGAAGCATTGATACAAGCCTCTACGATCGCTGTTTTTATCTGATTAATGGCCTCAGGACGGAATGTCAGTCGCTTCGCAATCTGCTCTGCAGTGCTGGCGGCAATCAACTCATTGTCCTCACCCATAGGCACAATCATCATGAATTCATCAGGACCTTCAGTCTGCACCACCGCGCTATGTACGGTATCGCGCACACGCGACGCGAGTAGTTCCAGCTGCTGGCGACTTGAACCAAGAGCCTTTCTGCGTTCCAGAAGATCGCTTGCGTCGTCGGTGAATCCTTGATTTGAGATCAACCAGATCTTGTAACGACTGAAACCCAACCTTTCTGCGAGGCTCTCAAATCGTTCGCACCACGCGCGGGCGACGGCGACTTCGACTTCCAGCTTTGACTCGATATCCGCGGCGAGCCAGATAACTTCCTGCGCGTCAGAGTAAGTTGCTTCTTCAAAAGTGTGCGCGACGAGACAGTGCTCTTCTTCGCAGAGTTGTCGCATGTCGCTGATGAATGCTGAGCAGGTCGCGAGGTGAATCGTTTGCGGAAGTTTGAAAGACTCAGTCTCTGCTGCGAGACCCGCAACGATCATTTCACCTTCGGCGCCTTTGTACTTGTCGCTGAACGTTTTGTAATTGAAGAGCACTGCCGGCACTTGCTGGCAGTTGAACCTTGAAATCAATTCGCGCAAGCCCGCGTTTGCGATCTGTTTGTAGTGACGCGCCATCGTGTGTGGCGCACGCTTGAGTGAATCGGCGAGCATGTCAGCGACAACCAGGGCACGCGGTTCACTCAGCACGTCGAGGCGATAGCGAACTTTCAGATAATCTTTCCAGGCTTGTGGTCCACTGCCCGCCTCAATCGTTGTTTCGTCCCAATTCACAAACTCCTGCACGTGCAATCGATGCAGCAAATCTTCAAGCTCAGTAGCCGTGATGTGTAGCCGCTTGCGCCAGATCTCGAACGACGAAATCTGCTCTTCGCCAGCGGCCGCTTCCCAGAGTAGACGTATCAAGAGGTGTCTGGTGTCGAGGCGTGGTGAGATCTCCTCGAGTAAATCGGCAAAGTGACGGTGAATGTGACCTCCGAAGAGTTCGTCAACGTAGAGCCGCTCGCAATCGAGATACGAGAGCAACTGTGCATGTTTCTCGCGTGCTGCTTGAAGATATATGTTGATGAAGAATGGACTGCCGGCAAATTGCTGCACGATCAGATCGCGCGCTGCTTCGCTCGTAGACACTTGCTGACGTCTCGCGACGTGTTCGACGAGTTTCGCTGCTTCTGTGGACTCGAGTTGTTCGAGACGCAGCATGTCCAGCAGTTCGAAGTTACAGTTTGCGTCGTGTGCGGCTTCGAGGATTTGGCGGCGCAATCCGGCGAGAACAAATGAAAAGCCTCCGCGTGCAAAGACTCTAAGTATCTCAGTTCCGAGGACCACGGCACCGTTGAGATACTCCGCCAGTTGCGATCCGTCGAGCATGACGAACGGGCGACCGCGTACTGCGGGAATGCGTTGTGGCGCGCCGAGACAGAATCGCACTAATGCTTTATCGTCGTTGCTGAAACGGAGACGGTTGTACGACTCGACGAGCTGCTCGATCCATTCGAGGTCGGCTGCGGGCGCCAGTTCGACAAGGTCGTGCAATGTCAGCGGGGCGTCTGAAACAACCGGCTCGTCGCGACGATAGGCAATGTATTGCTGAAGGAAAGTATTCAGAAACTCGATCGCAGCGCTGACTGCGGTCGTCTCGTTTCGCGTAATCGCGAAATAGATCGGGATGACGTCGCTGCGGCGATTGAAGATCTGATCGTAAGCCTGGCGAAGAAGTTCGGAGACCCCGGCAGACGGTTCCATAAGCAGCAGCAGACCACGACCTGCCCGCGCAGGCTCTGCTTGCGCGAGAATCCGGTTGAGTTCGGCAGCACGACCAACAAAGTCCTGCTGTATAACTCGCCCGAGAACGCGGCGGAAATTTTCACTCCGACTGCTCATC
>DASYPN010000301.1:0-11383 GCA_036006625.1 Pyrinomonadaceae bacterium
AACCGGAAGGCGATGCATGAATAACCGAACGTACTGTAGGGGCGGCCACGGAGGGCCGCCCGTGGTTTGGACACGGATTCAAGAAGCTGTGGTCTCGGATTTCGCGAACATTTTCCCCAGCCACGGGCGGCCACGGAGGGCCGCCCCTACAGTACGTTCCGAGAGGTGTGATTTCCCTATCGACTATGGTGGCTGAACTGAAAAGACCATCCCCGACCGCGCTGCTCGCCAAACTGAAAGTCGGCGACAAGGCGACGCTGCGCGTTTACATCGGCGCTGCTCCCGGTGTTGGCAAGACCTGGCAAATGCTTGAAGACGCCCACGCGTTAAAGCGCGAGGGCGTGGACATCGTCATCGCGGTTCTCGAAACTCACGGTCGCGCAGAAACTGCCGCACTTGCCGAAGGCCTCGAACGCCTCCCGATGCGCGCCATCGACTATCGCGGCGTCACTCTCGAAGAGATGGATGTCGACGCGGTCATCGCGCGTGAACCACAGGTCGCAATCGTCGACGAACTGGCCCACACAGACGTTCCCGGGTCGAAGAATCGCAAACGTTACGAAGACGTTTTCGAACTTCTGAACCACGGTATCTCCGTCATCACGGCCGTAAACATTCAGCACATCGAATCACTGAATGACGTCGTTGCGCGCACGACCGGTGTGCGTGTGCGCGAGACCGTGCCAGATTACTTCTTCCGCCGCGCCGACGAAGTCGTGAACGTCGATGTTTCGGTCGACACGCTGCGCACGCGACTGCGCCAGGGAAAAATCTACGGCGTCGAGAAGATCGAGCAGTCGCTCAACAACTTCTTTCGCAAGGGAAACCTGTCCGCATTGCGAGAGCTTGCGTTGCGACAGGTGGCGCAGGACCAGGCGACGCGAGCCCACGATTATCGCGAGCGTGAAGGTTTAGATCAGGCGGTGATACCGGAAAAAGTGATGGTGGCGATTGCTTCGCATGGCAGCGCAAAGAAACTTTTGCGCACCGGATCGCGCATCGCCGGGCGGTTGGCGTCGGACTGGTACGCCGTCTACGTCGAGACGCCGCGCGAAGAGATGGGACGAATCAGGCCTGAGGATTACGCGGCGTTGCAGGAGAACATTCAGTTTGCAGAGCATTTGGGTGCGCGAGTTGTGCAACTAAAAGCGCGCAACGTCGCTGATGCGCTAATTGACTTCGCGCGTCGTGAAGGGATCACGCACGTGATCTTTGGACAAACGTCGCGCACACGCTGGGACCTCATCCTGCATGGTTCGGTGATTAATCGGTTTCTGGATGAAGTGCGCGACGCCACAGTTCAAGTGGTGCCACTGGACGCGGATTTGGGCGGATAAATTACGGATGAGTCTTAGAGCAAAGTTATTAAGTGGATATGCGGTGTTTATTGCGGCGCTGATTGTGCTTGGTGCGTGGAGTGCCTGGCGCTTGCATGAGATGGGGAAGGTGTCGCGGCGCATTATCTCGGAGAACTACGACTCAGTTGTGGCAGCGCAGGAGATGAAAGAGAGTCTCGAACGCAAGGATCGTGTGCGGTTCGACAGGAATCTTCAAAAGGCCGCAAACAATATCACTGAGCCAGGTGAAGCTGAAGTGATCGCCACCATCCGGCGCGATAGAGATATTTATTACCAGCGCTCAGATGACATCATCGAAAACAAACTGCGTGCAGATTGCGAACATCTGCTGCAACTCAATCAACGTGCGATGCTCGTCAAGGCGGAAGCAGCAGCAGGCGTTGCACAACTCTGGTTCTATCGCACGCTTCTGATCGCCGGAATCCTTGTCGCTGCAGGTTTGTTTCTAGCCTTCCTGCTGGCGCGAAGAATTGTCGGGCCACTGCAACGCCTCACCGAAAGCACCGTCCGGATTGCGAGTGGAGATCTCAACGCGAGAGTTACGGTCGATTCGGAGGATGAAGTCGGCGTGCTCGCGGCCGAGTACAACCGCATGGCGGAAAATCTGCGGCAACTGCGCAACTCCGACATGGGCAAGTTGCTGATGGCCCAACAGACTACCGAAGCAGCAATCGACTCGCTCTTCGATCCTGTGATCGTTACCGACGCTGAAGGTCGTGTCACAAAACTCAACCCAGCGGCAGAAGAAATCTTCGGTTCCGAAAACGAGAACAGCGGATTACACGTCGGCGAGGTCGCGCGCGACGTACGCATCGCAGGTGCAGTCGCCGAAACTTTGGAATCACAGCGCCCTGTTGCTGGCGACGGAATGTCTGCGGTCTTGCCGTTCTCCGTTGCGGGATCGGAACGAGCATTTCGTCTGCGCACGACGCCGATGCGCGACAACGACCATCACCTACTCGGCGCAGTCACACTACTCGAAGACATCACACACCTCCGCGAGATCGATCGTCTCAAGTCAGAGTTCATCGCCACGGCGTCGCATGAGTTGCGGACGCCGCTGACGAGCGTGCAGATGGGCGTTCACCTTTTGCTCGAACGTGCCGCCGGAGAGCTGACCGAAAAGCAAGTGGAGATACTGAGCGCTTGTCGTGAAGACTGTGAGCGGCTCGACACGTTGATGCGCGATTTGCTCGACGTCTCGCGCATCGAGGCAGGCGAAAGCAAGCCACGGCTAGAGCCGATTAAGACGAGAGACCTGATTAACGATGCCATAAAAGAATTGCGGCCGCAGGTTGAATCGAAGGGTTTGGATTTCAGAGTTGAGGCGTCCATCGATCTGCCAGCGGTAATCGCTGACCGTTCACAGGTTGAACGAGTGCTCTCCAATCTCGTCGTCAACGCAATGCGATACACAAAACACGGCGAGATAAAAATCAGCGTTCAGCCGCGCGGAAACTCCGTCGCAGTTTCAATTTCCGACACGGGCAGCGGCATTCCACCGGAATACCTCCCGCACATCTTCGACAAGTTTGTGCAAGTGCCGGGCGCTGCGACCGGCGGCGCGGGACTAGGGCTCGCGATTTCGAGATTGATCGTCGAGGCGCATGGCGGACAGATAAGTGTGCAATCGGAACGCGGAAAAGGCTCGACGTTTACGTTCACGTTGCCGATGGCCTATCCACAGATTACACAGAAAAAATCTGCGTAATCTGTGGATACATATTGAGAGAGTTATGAACGAACGAATACTTGTAATCGATGATGAAGAACACATTCGCCGCATGATGCGTCTGACACTCGAATCCGCGGGCTATCAAGTCGGAGAGGCGAAGGATGGTCCGGACGGTCTGAGTCTCTACGGCGATGGATCGCATTGGGATGTCGTGGTGTTGGACCAGCGAATGCCGGGCATGGACGGCCTCGAAACGCTGCGGCTAATCAAGAACCAGAACCGTGATGCGCGTGTGGTGATGGCAACTGCATATGCCTCGATCGAACTCGCGGTCGACGCTATGAAACTCGGCGCGACTGACTTTGTGCGTAAGCCGATGACGCCGAAAGTCCTGCGTAACGCAGTCAGCGCGGCACTATCCAAAATCACATCGAGCGTAAAAGCGTCAGAACCACTCATACAAACGATCACGATGAACGGATTCACGATTCTCGACGACGACGAGACGCCAGCGCTTGACGATCTGCAGCGACGTTTCATCGTGATCAGTCCGGAGGGACTACGACACGATGTGCTGGTCCAAATCGAGCCGGAGGCGATCGAGTACGTCCAGCGAATGACTGGCCGGCGCCTGCCCGCCGACAGCTCTTTCTGGACGACACAAGCGCGTCGCCTGTTGAGCGATTTTTTGTGGAACGAACGAGGCGCGCCGCCGATGAGAAGACTGGTTCTTAAAGGTCTCGATCCGGACAAATTACCGGTCGCGGCACGCTGGAATGCAGAAGGGGTAAAACGTTAATGGCAACTGCGATCAAGCGGTTACTGGTTGGAAGAGCACTGCGAACCGAACAGGCGATTCACGAGCGTCTCACGAAGAAGACGGCGCTCGCCGTTTTTTCATCTGACGCGCTTTCATCGACAGCATACGCAACTGAAGAAATCCTGCTCGTACTGGCAGCGGCCGCGGCCGCGACCGCGAGTGGATCGTTCCACTACGTGGTGCCTGTCTCAATCGGCATCGCGGTGCTGCTGGCTATCGTCGCGACCAGTTACCGCCAAACTATCCATGCGTATCCGTCGGGCGGCGGCGCTTACATCGTCGCAAAAGAGAATCTTGGTACGACTCCCGGGTTGATTGCGGGCGCATCACTTCTCGTCGATTACGTTTTGACTGTGTCGGTATCGATCGCGGCCGGTGTAGCAGCCATCACGTCGGCGGTGCAGGGAACGCAGTATGCCTGGATCAGCGATCACAAAGTCATACTATGTCTGATCTTCATCGCGTTCATCGCGACTGCAAATCTGCGCGGCGTGCGCGAATCGGGAGCGCTCTTCGCGGCGCCGACGTATGTCTTTGTCGTCAGCTTCCTGTTCATGATCGCATTTGGCCTTTTTCATTATTTCATGTACGGCGGCGCTGCTCCGGTTCCAAGTTCGGAAGAACTGAAGATTGCCGAAGGATACAAGTTGCAACCGATGACGTTGTTCCTGTTGCTCGCTGCGTTCTCGAATGGTTGCGCCGCGCTCACAGGAATCGAAGCGATCTCAAACGGCGTGCAGGCATTCAAGAAACCGGAAGCACACAATGCCGCGACGACGTTGATCTGGATGGCAATACTCTTGACGACGATGTTCCTCGGAACAAGTGTGATGGCCTATTTGTACCACGTGCATCCGAAAGAGAGTGAGACGGTGATCTCGCAGTTCGCGCGAATCATGTTTACTGGACCACTGGGATGGTTTTACTACGTGGTGCAGGCGGCGACTGCTGCGATTCTCGTACTCGCGGCGAATACGGCGTTCGCTGATTTTCCGCGGCTTTCGAGTCTTCTGGCGCGCGATCGTTTTCTGCCACGGCAGTTTGCGAATCGCGGCGATCGGCTGGTTTTCTCGAACGGTATCGTAATTCTCGCGATCTTTTCCGGCGTACTGGTGATTGCGTTTGGCGGCGATACGTCGCGTTTAATCCCGCTTTACGCAGTCGGCGTTTTTCTGTCGTTTACGTTGTCGCAGTCGGGCATGGTGGTCCATTGGTTGCGGGAGCGAAGAAAGTTGCGTGAAGCGAAGAGAGTGGCTTCCAACGAAGCACGGACTAGTGATGGTCCATTGCCTGATCCGGCGCTGGCGGATGAAGAGATACACCGCTCGTACTTCGTCACCGATGAAGTCACTGCTCCTGCGAACTGGAAGAAATCGCTGGCGATTAATGCAGTTGGCGCCCTAGCGACTTTTATCGTGCTGTGTGTGTTTATCGCGACTAAGTTCATACACGGTGCGTGGATTGTCGTCGTTGTGATTCCACTTCTCGTCTTGCTCTTTAAATCGATTCACAACCACTACGTGATGGTCGCGAAGCAGCTTTCAACCGAAGGGTTGGAGCAGTTGCAGCCGATAAAACATACTGTGATCGTTCCGATTTCGGGGATACACCGCGGCGTTGTTTCGGCGCTGCAGTATGCGCGCTCGATCGCGTCAGACCGAGTGCAGGCTGTTTACGTCGACTTTGAAGAGGAGGCGACGGCGAGTTTGAAAGACAAATGGGAACGTTGGGGGGCGGGTGTGCAGCTTGTTGTGCTGCCTTCGCCATATCGCGAACTGACGCGCCCGTTGTTGCGACACATCGGGCGTCTCGCTCGAGAAAATCGCGACACGATCATTACCGTCGTGCTTCCCGAGTTTATTCCTGCCAAGTGGTGGCAACACATCCTTCACAATCAAAGCTCACTGCTGCTGAAGGGCTCGCTGCTTTTCAAGAAAGGCGTGATCGTGACCAGCGTGCCATATCACCTCGAACACTAGCCACAAAAGGCACATAAGGCACAAAAGGCACAAAATGAAGACCAAATAAGTAATCTTCTTATTTGTGCTTTTTGTGCCTTTTGTGCTTTTTTGTGGCTATGGATGATCTTCTGGCCGCGCGGTCGCAGATGGCGATGTCGCTCGCCTTTCACATCATCTTTGCGGCTATCGGGATCGCGATGCCGCTGTTGATGATCATCGCCGAGTGGAAGTGGCTGCGCAGCAAAGAGGACGTTTATCTCACTCTCGCGAAACGATGGGCTAAAGGGACTGCGATTCTCTTCGCGGTCGGCGCCGTTTCAGGGACAGTGCTTTCATTCGAGCTCGGACTCTTGTGGCCCGGATTCATGGGTTATGCCGGTTCGATCATCGGCATGCCTTTCTCGCTCGAAGGTTTTGCATTCTTCACTGAAGCACTCTTTTTGGGAATCTATCTTTACGGCTGGACGCGTGTTCCACCACGCGCGCATCTGTTTGCGGGTGTGATGGTCGCAGTAAGTGGGGCGCTATCGGGGATCTTCGTAGTTATTGCGAATGCATGGATGAACGCGCCCACCGGATTTCGACTCGTGGACGGCAAGCCTGTTGACATCGATCCAATCGCGGCGATGATGAATCCGGCCGCATTCTCGCAAACTTTTCATATGACACTCGCCGCTTACGCCGCAACGGGATTTGCAGTTGCGGGTATTCACGCCTTTATGCTCGCACGCAATCGCGAGAGTCGCTTTCATCGCGCCGCGCTCTCGATTACCCTCGTCGTCGGTGGCGTGAGTGCGATCCTCCAGCCAATAAGCGGTGACTCAGTCGCGAAGTCAGTAGCGCGCACGCAACCGGTGAAGCTCGCAGCATTCGAAGGTCAGTTTCAGACAGAACAAGGCGCCGGTTTTCGAATTGGTGGTATTCCCGACGAGTCAGCAGGCGTGACGCGTTACGCGATCGAGATTCCTTATCTACTGAGTTTCCTGGCCTACGGCGATCCGCACGCTGAAGTGAAAGGACTAAACGAGTTTCCCGCCGATCGGCGTCCACCAGTAGCAATCGTTCACATATCGTTTCAGATCATGGTCGGCTGCGGAGTCGCGATGATGCTGGTTGCGCTCTGGGCCGCATGGCGTTACCTCCGCGGACGACGAAAGCAAACGTGGCTCGATTCGAGGTGGTTTCTGCGCATGCTCGTTATTGCGGCGCCACTCGGCTTCATCGCGATCGAAAGTGGTTGGGTCGTCACTGAAGTTGGGCGACAACCGTGGATCATCTACGGCGTGATGCGCACGAGTGAGGCACTCACGCCAATGCCCGGACTCGTCGTGCCCTTCGTAACGTTTACCGTGCTCTATTTCTTTCTCGCGGCGATCACGGTCTGGCTGTTGTTCCGCCAGGTTGTATCCACAGACTCAACGGAGGTGCACAAGACTGTCGCTTGAAACGATTATTGGCGGTGTGATGATCGCTTCACTCGTCCTCTACGCGCTGTTAGGCGGGGCGGATTACGGCGGCGGCGTCTGGGATCTGTTTGCCTTTGGCTCGCGCGCACGCGGGCAACGGAAGCTGATCGCGGAAGCGATTAGTCCGGTGTGGGAAGCGAATCACGTTTGGCTGATACTCGTGATCGTAATTCTCTTCACGGCATTCCCACCCGCATTCGCTGCGATCGCAACTGCGCTTCACATTCCGATTACTCTTCTCTTGATCGGAATCGTTTTGCGTGGCACTGCATTCACATTTCGCACTTACGACATTCAGCGCGACGACGTGCAACGCCGCTGGAGTCTCGTCTTTTCCACCGCGAGCATCATCACGCCGATTCTTTTGGGAACCATACTGGGCGCCATCGCCTCCGGGACGATCACGGTTGAAGATGGAGCGGTGACGAGTGGTTTCTTCAACTCATGGCTCGCGCCTTTTCCGATCGCGGTGGGATTCTTTGCTCTCGCATTGTTCGCTTTTCTCGCAGCGGTTTATCTGACCCTGGAAACGCAACAGCGAGAGTTACAGGAAGACTTCCGAACACGCGCGTTGTTATCCGGCGTTGCGGTAGGACTGCTCGCGCTCACGGTTTTTATTCTCGCAAAGACAGGCGCGCCGACAGTACGTGCCGGCATCAGTCGCACCTTCTGGGCCCTCGGTTTACATTTCTTCACCGCGATCTTCGCGCTCAGCGCTTTCTACTCACTCTGGACGAGACGTTACAGGCTGGCGCGCGTTTTCGCGGCCGGACAGGTGACACTTATCCTGCTTGGGTGGGCGTTTGCGCAGTATCCGCACCTCGTTGAACCAAACATTACGCTGACTTCTGCGGCCGCCCCACGGATCACGCTTCAACTCTTGTTCGGCGCGCTCGTCGCCGGCGCAATTCTGCTATTTCCCTCGTATTACTACCTCTTCATCATCTTCAAATCGAAAACCGCCAAATAATTTAGCGCCTCCCTGGAGTGCGCCAACTTGTTGGCGCTTTAGTATGTTTACCAAAGCGGTGACAAGTCACCGCACTCCAGGATGGCGTCCTTGTCGAACGGTTCGCGGCACGATAGACTCGTTAAACCCCCTGAGCCAAAAACAAATCGACCAGCCGCATTCCCCCGCGGCCCGACTAAGTTTGCGCAATTGAATGGCTGACTTTTTGTACGAAACTCCGGAGCGGCAGCTCAAAAACTACCGGGCGATCTCCATCGGCCTCGCGATATTTGCATTCTGTATCAGCGCCGCTGCGTTGATGGGCTGGGTTTTCGACGTCGAGGTCCTCAAACGCATCCATCCTCAGCTGGTCACCATGAAGGCAAACACTGCTGTTTGTCTCATGCTCGCATCGGTTTCTGTTTTTCTACTTCAAGACAAGGTCGCGTCGAAGACTAAACGTCGAATAGCACTTTTATTTGCGGCGATCGTCGCGGTCGTTGGCTTGATCACTTTCAGTGAGCACGTTTTGGGTTGGAATTCCGGTCTCGATCAGCTTCTCTTCCACGAATCAGCCGCTGAAGCAGGGGAGTCGTTTCCGGGTCGCATGGGCGTTGCCGCCTCACTTAACTTCACGTTCCTGGGCATTGCGCTTTCGTTCCTCGATGCACGATCAAAGCGATGGTTTCGCGTTTCGACTATATCGATACTGGCAATCGTCACAATCACTCTGCTGGTTTTTCTGTACTACTTCTATGGCATCGAACAAGCCGAGAAGCTCGCCCGCTACTTCACGATCGCCATCCATACAGTCTTTGCCTTTCTGAGTCTATGTGGCGCCATTCTGCTTGCGCGTCCTGATCGCGATCTTGCTGCTGCGCTGTTGGGGGAGAGTCCCGGCGCTATAGTTGCGCGTCGTATGCTACCGGCCTTTCTCGTTGTGATTCTGCTCGGCTGGATTAGGACTATCGCTCGGTCGAGCGGATGGATCAGTCAGGGCTTTGCAACGGCAGCGTTTGTTTTAGGCATACTCCTTCTCCTCGGCATTTTGATCTGGTTAACGGCGCTCTCACTCAATCGCACCGACAGGGTGCGACGACTTCACGACCTTGCACAGCGACGCGCCGAGAATCGTCTGGACGTGCTCTTCCGCGTTAGCGAGTTGATACGAACGATGCACGATCCGGATGAGCTGTCGTACGCGGTGGCTGAGCAGGTTGGCATTCATCTCGACGCGCGCCGGTGTTTGTTCAATGAGACCGACGTCGAACGCGACCTCGAGATTGTTCATCGCGATTACTGCGACGGCGTTCCGTCGGTTGCCGGCGAGCACCGGATTTCCGACTACAGCAGTATCACTTCAGGTGAAATGCAGCGGGGACTGACAGTCGTCAACAACGATTCAAAAACAGATCCGCGCACCGCCGCCGACTATGACAGAAGTTATGCTGCCACGGGCGAGCGTGCGTACGTGGCCATGCCGTTGCTGCGCGAGGGACGTTGGGTAGCGTCGTTATGGGCCAGTGTCGATGAGCCGCGAGTGTGGACGAGAGAAGAAGTGGCGCTGGTGCAAGCTGTTGCCGAGCGCACGTGGACCGCGATCGAAAAATTGCGCGCGGAAACCGAACAAAAGCGATTACTCGAGAGCGTTCAAGAAGCACGCGACGCGGCTGAGAAAGCGAATCAGCTCAAGGATGAATTTCTGGCGACGTTATCACACGAGCTCCGCAATCCGTTGAATGTGATCCTCGGATACTCGGAATTGTTGTTGCGCATGCGCGAAATCGAACAGTCTCCGCGCTTGGTGCAGATGGGCGAAGCGTTGCGACGAAACGCGCAGTCGCAGTCGCAGTTGATAAACGACCTGCTCGATCTGTCGCGTCTGCAACGAGGAAAGATTTCGTTGAACCAGGAAACGGTTTCACTTCCGGCGATTATCGACAACGCCGTCGAGACCGTACGCACAGACGCCGCGACAAAGGGAGTTGAGATTCGTCTTCATGCGAACGATCAACTGTTACTCGTCGAAGGCGATCGACTGCGGCTACAGCAGATCGCGTGGAACATTCTGAACAATGCCGTGAAGTTTACGCCGTCAGGCGGCCGCATTGAGATCGCTTTGAACAATGAAGGCGAACGTGCGGCGTTTGTTGTCACCGACACAGGGCAGGGAATTGATCCGGGTTTTCTGCCGCATGTCTTTGAGATGTTTCGTCAGGCAGACGGTAGTAATCGCCGGCGGCATGGTGGAATGGGAATCGGTCTGGCTTTGGTGCGGCAACTCGTTCAACTTCACGGTGGAACGATCAGTGCGGAGTCTGATGGACCAAACAGAGGTTCGCGTTTCACTGTGCGTCTGCCGCTGCTCCGTGAAACAGCGCCCCTGGCTGTTTCCGCGCCCGCTGCTGCTGAACTGAATGTGTTCTCGCACACGAGTTTCCTGATCCTCGATGACTCCGAAGATTCGATCGCGATGATGAAAGAGTTGCTCAAACTTGCGGGAGCGGAGGTTGTGACGGCGACGAGTGGCGTCGATGCTTTGCGAATCGCGAGTGAGAATGAGTTTGATGTGATTCTTTCCGACATTTCGATGCCGGAGATGGATGGGTTTGAGTTCCTGGAGAGACTGCGAAAGATCGATGGGCGACAGGATGTTCCCGTAATCGCGATCACGGGCTTTGGTCGCAGCGACGACATCGAACGCGCGCACGCCGCGGGATTCTATTCACACCTCACGAAGCCGATAGATTTGCTGGCGCTGACGGTGGTGCTTGAGCAACTCGCGGCGAAGACTGACGCAGGCCGTGGTGATACGGATGTTGATTACGACGTGAGCGCCGGTCCCGTTAATTGAAGCAAGACAGGATTACGCGAGATGTAGACGCGATGCCACTTTGGTGACGAGGATTTTTTGTTTTTGAATCGCAAGGCAAATCGCCCCAGAAAGAGGAATAAAGGAAGGGACTTACGCAGCACTTCGGCTGGAATTTGCATTCATTCCCGAGTCTCATCCCATCTCGGCACCTCTCATGCCAAGCCGGTTGATTCTTATGAGCGCCACGGTACGTACTGTAGGGGCGGCCCTCCGTGGCCGCCCTCGGTTGAGCGGCAGGTTCAAAGAACGACGGCTTCGGTTTCTGCGAACACGATTTAA
>DASYPN010000302.1:0-1573 GCA_036006625.1 Pyrinomonadaceae bacterium
CGCGTCGCACTGTCGCGGATAAAGCTTCGGGTCCACTCGTAGTGCGAATCACCAGGTTCGCAAACACTGCAGAATTCTGACGAAATGAGTAATAAATCACCGGCCGCAACTCCTGATCCAGGCCCGTAATCTTCACGTCGCCGACCACGCCCACTACGGTCATAGGAGGAGCTTGACCTCCGCTGTACACGAGGCGTCGACCGATCGCGCTTCGCCCGTTGAACAGACGTTCGGCCGTAGTCTTCCCGAGAATTACCGGCTCTGGATTGGTAGTTTGATCATGCGTGTCAAACTGCCGGCCTTCGAGCAGTGGTACTTGTAGTGTCCTAAAATAGTCGTCGCTGATATTGCGAATGTTCGCCTCCATTTCCTGACCTGGGGGCGGAACAGGTTCCCCTTCGACATAAACGCGTGTCGTGTTGCCGGGCTGCAGCGGCAGAATGTTCACCGTTCCCATTCCGCTGACACCAGGCAGTGCAGTAATTCGTTGGTCGAGTTGATCGAAAAAATTTATTTGCTTAGTCGCCTCGTTATACTTAGTCGGCGGTAACACCACGGTCATTGTCAGGATGTTTTCCGGATCGAAGCCTGGACTCGTTTTGAGCAAACGGAACAAACTCTTCAGCAACAAGCCTGAGCCAACCAACAGCACGACTGCCAACGCAATTTCGGAAACGACTAACGCCGTGCGCAAGCGATGACCTGATCCGGCCGAAGCATTCCTGCCGCCTTCTTTCAGAACGCCCGTCAGTTCAGGACGCGATGACTGAATCGCGGGCGCCAGTCCGAAAATCGTTCCGGTCACCACTGACAGCGCAAACGAGAAAGCGAGCATGCGGCCATCAACGTGGAGATTGGCCAGAAACGGCAGCGACGCAATTTGATTCTGCGGCAGCATGCCAACGAGCGCACCGGTGCCGAGATAGGCCAGAAATAATCCAGCGACTCCACCGACCAACGACAACACCACCGATTCAGTGAGAAGTTGGCGCACCACGCGCCAGCCGCTCGCTCCCAGCGCGGCCCGAATGGCAACTTCTTTCTGACGAGCGAGTGAACGTGTGAGTAAAAGACTGGCAACGTTCGCGCACGTGATCAGCAGGACTAAACCAACCGCAGCAACCAACAACATAAGGACCGGTTTGACTTGCCCAACGACCTGTTCCTGAAGCGGAATGAACTTGAGCGTGCTGCCGGTGTGCGACTCTTTAAATTGTTGCGTGATGTTGTTAGCGATGACGCTGAGCTCAGATTGGGCCTGCCCCGCGGTAACGCCGGGTTTTAGTCGCGCAATCAAATTCGTGCCGTGCATCCCGCGCCGCGTCAGTTGGTTCTGGGTCGGTTGATACGGCAGGAAGAGGTCGGCCGGCCGCATGGCAAACTGAAAACTCTGCGGCAGGACGCCGATGATCGTGTATGACTCGCCGGCAAGATTCAGTTGTTGTCCGACGATGTTTTCATTGCCACCGAAATGACTTTGCCAGAAGGGATAAGTAAGAACTGTCAGGCGAGCGCCGCCTTGCTTGTCCTCACCTGCCTGAAATGTTCGTCCTTTGATTGGCTGCACGCCGAG
>DASYPN010000303.1:0-9879 GCA_036006625.1 Pyrinomonadaceae bacterium
AGATGCGACATGCCGACGACGAGCGCGCAACGTTCTTCATCGCGCAGCTTCTTTACCACCTCGCGAGCAGCGACAACGGGATCAATGTATGTCACGCCTTTGAAATTGTCAGGCGTGATCAATCCAACCGGACTGACGCCCAGACCAAACAAACCGATCCTTATCCCGACGACTGTCTTGACGACGTAACGTTTCACACGTTGCTCGAGCACGGTGCCTTTGAAATCGTAGTTCGCCGATACGACGTCGAAGTTCGCAAATTTCAAAGCCGCTGCAAGTGCTTCGACTCCATTATCAAACTCGTGGTTACCGATCGTGCCAACGTCGTAACCAATCGCAGACATCGCTTTGTATTCAACCTCGCCTTTGTAGAAGTTGAAGTAGGGCGTTCCCTGGAGAACATCACCGGCGTCGACGAGCAACGTGTTCGGGTTTTCTTTTCTGATCCGCTTTACGAGTGTTGCCCGGCGCGCAACGCCGCCCTTTCCGGCGTTGACATCGTTCGCAGGCAAAGGATCGATCTGCGAGTGGGTGTCGTTCGTGTGAAGAATGGTGATGACGGTATCGGCCGCGCTTGCACCGATCAAATCACGCGGAAACGCGGCGATGGTCGCGGCGGTGGTTGCACAGAAGACTGCTGAAGTAGTTAAGAATGTGCGTCGATTGATCATCGCGGCGCCTCAGCATTCTTCGGCCCTGGGCCAACTTGTACAAAGCGATTATCGACAACACTGCGTACAGGGCGTCCCGCAGCAGTTTCAGCCTTAACGTAATTCATAACAGCGTCGCGTATCGTCAAATTCAACGGCGTTGGATTCTTTCCTTCCTGAAGAATCGCATACACGCCGCTCTTAAGACTCATCAGATAATCGATCGTGATGATTGTGTACGTCTGGTTCGGATCAATCTCCTGCTCTTTTCCGTTCGCGTCAACTAGTTTGCCGCTGATGAACTCGGGACGATCTCGATCGTTCCACTTAAACTGAATTCGCGCGCCCGATTGCGCATCGCGAGTCACGACCTGAAGAATCTTCGTGAGCTGAGCTCCGGTAACATCGAGCAAGATGAGCGCGTTTTCAAAGGGCAATAACTCGAAGATGTCGCTGGCGCGAAGTTCACCCGCGGCGATTTCATTCTTTCGCAGGCCGCCGTTATTAACCATTGCGAGCACGATGGGCTTTCCGAGTTTTGCTTCTGCCTGCGCTCTGATCGCGTCCGTGACAAAGTTGCCGAGCGAACCGCCGCCTACACCGGTTTTGCTGAGTCCGCCTTCGAGAAGTCCGATTACTTTGCTGAGCTGACGGACCTTGTCTTCGTAAGGTGCGATGATCTTCAGAACCTCGGGATCGTCCGGGATGCTGGAGTCGACAGTTAACAGTCGCGCGCGCGTTTCAGGCCGCGCCTGAGTAGTATTGGGCCTGGCTGGAGCTGGCGTCGCGGGACAAGGTTCAATCGCGGCTCCCTGCCCAAACGCAGGGACAGCAAGCACCACGACCGTGATCAGACAGAGAAATAACGTGTTGGGTTTGTTAATCATTTGACCTGAAGGAAGAGCTTGCATAGTATGTCGCACCACGCAGCACCAAAGCAATCCATCTGTGTAATCTGTGGACTAAAAAGGAGAAATCCGTGGCCACCTCTTCTGCCCAGATAAACTCGGAGTTTAATAATCCGAATCTTGCTGTTCATATCACCGAGGAAGAAATCCGCGCGCGCATAAAAGAGTTAGGTGCAGAGATCACACGCGACTACGCCGGGCTCAATCCACTGCTGATCGGTGTTCTGAAAGGCGCGTGCTTTTTTCTGAGCGACCTGCTACGCGCGATCGACACCCGCGTGAGCATCGAGTTCATGGCGATTTCGAGTTATGGATCGTCGACGCGAACGTCGGGCGAAGTTCGCATCATGAAGGATCTCGACGTCGCGATCGAAGGGCGCCACATTCTCGTCGTCGAAGATATCGTCGACACAGGACTGACGCTCTCATATCTGCTCGCGAATCTCGCGTCACGCGGAGCGGCGAGCGTGAAACTCGCAGCACTGCTCGACAAACACGAGCGCCGTCAGAAGGAAGTGAAGATCGATTATCTCGGTTTTCAGATTCCGGATGAGTTTGTGGTTGGTTATGGTTTGGACTTTGCCGAACGGTATCGCAACCTCCCGTTCATTGGTGTGTTGAAGAATCCTGAAGCGTAGGAGACAAAATCACGTGAAGAAGTTTCTTTTACTCATCGTTTCGCTGCTCTTTGCTGTGAGTGCGTCAGCGCAGACCGACTTTTCAAAAGTTGAAATGAAAGCCACGAAAGTGGCCGGCAACGTATGGATGCTCGAAGGTGCGGGTGGCAACATCGGCGTGTCGGTTGGCGATGATGGTCTGCTGATTGTCGACGATCAGTTTGCGCCACTTGCCGACAAGATCAGGGCTGCGTTGAAAGGAATTGCTGATAAGAAGCTCCACTTCATTCTCAACACGCACTGGCACGGAGATCACACTGGAGGCAACGTCGCGTTTGGACCAGAGGCAACGATCATCGCACACGACAATGTGCGCAAGCGGCTTGCGACCGAGCAGAAGTCGACCGTGTTCAATAGCACGACTCCGCCGTCTCCGAAAGAAGCGCTTCCCGTGATCACTTTCGATCAGACGTTAACGGTTCATTTCAATGGTGAAGAGATCCGCGCGATTCACTACCCGAAGGGTCACACTGACGGCGATAGCGTCATCTTCTTCAGTGCGTCAAACGTGGTCCATCTTGGTGACGACTTTTTTGCGGGACGATTTCCGTTTGTCGATCTGGAAAGTGGTGGAAGTGTTGAAGGGTTGGTCAAAAACATCGGCGAACTCATTGCTAAAATCCCAGCCGACGCCAAACTGATCCCCGGTCATGGTCCAATATCGACCCTTGATGATCTGAAGAGCTACCACCGCATGCTCCAACAGACGACTGAGATCGTACGCGGGAAGATCAAAGCAGGAAAAACATTGGATCAGATCAAGACTGAAGGTCTTCCGGCCGAATGGGCGCCATGGGGCACGGGCTTCATCAAAACCGACCGCTGGGTCGAAACGATCTACAAAAGCCTCACCGCGAAAAACTAGAGGTATTGCTTCACAGGATTTACAAGATTGTGCAGGATTTACAGGATGAATCTTGTAAATCCTGTTACATCCTGTAAATCATGTCCAAAAAGCTCTCCCCATCCTTCAATCTCAAACTGAAATTCTGCGCGATCGTCTGCCCTATATCGGCGAGTGAATTACGCGTGCCGAGGTTGACGCCGGGGCGCGCTGTCTTGCCATAGACCAGTAGTGGCGCGTACTCGCGTGTGTGATCGGAGCCGCGGAAGGTTGGGTCGTTGCCGTGGTCGGCGGTGATCATCATCACGTCGTCGTCGCGCATGGCGGATTCGATTTCAGGGAGACGTGAATCGAAGTGTTCGAGGGCTTTGGCGTAGCCTTCAGTGTCGCGGCGGTGACCGTAGAGCATGTCGAAGTCGACAAGATTCGAGAAGATCAGTCCGCGAGTCGAATCATTTAGTGCCTTAATGGTTTGATCGATCGACTGTTCGTTGTTCTTGGCGGTCAGGTCCTGCGTAACCCCAAGCGAGTCGTAGATCGACGCGATCTTCCCGATACAAACAACGTCGAGATCCTCGTCGGCGAGTGCCGGAAGTAGATTCTCACGCGGCGGCGGCACCGCATAATCGTGACGATTCTCCGTGCGATAGAAAGCTCCAGGTTGGCCCAGGAATGGCCGCGCAATAACACGCCCGACTTTGTGCTCACCATCAAGTATCCGTCGCGCGATCTCGCAGATCTCGTAAAGTCGATCGAGCGGGATCACTTCCTCATGCGCCGCAATTTGAAAAACTGAATCAGCCGAAGTGTAGACGATGGGCTTGTGCGTCTGGACGTGCTCTTCCCCGAGCACCTTGATGATCTCCGTACCCGACGCCGGATAATTGCCGAGAATGCCGGGCACGTCCGTCTCGCGAATGAATCTGTCGATCACGGTCGAAGGAAAACCGTTCGGATAAGTTGGGAACGCGCGATCGAGAACGATGCCCGCCATTTCCCAGTGACCAGTCGTCGTGTCTTTCCCATTGGATCGCAACGCACAACGACCGTACGAGCCACTCAACTGATCCAACGGTGGCACCGATTCCAGTGGACGAATATTCCCGAGTCCGTAACGTTGCAGATTAGGAAGACGAACCGTACGCGACTCGAGAATATGACCAAACGTGTCGGCGCCGGCGTCGCCCCATTCAGGAGCATCAGGCATTGCACCAATGCCTGCGCCATCAAGAACGATTAGTAAAACGCGATTGAAGGGAGATGAAGTGGGCATGAAGGTCTACTGTTTCGGCGCGTAATATCCGTCGCGCGCGCGGATTTGTGTTTTCTCTCGTAAGCCTCGCACTTCGAGTTTGATGGAGCGGAACTTCCCGTCGCGGGCTTTGTTGGTTGGATAGTAACC
Organism: Pyrinomonadaceae bacterium; assembly: GCA_036006625.1. GTDB lineage: Bacteria > Acidobacteriota > Blastocatellia > Pyrinomonadales > Pyrinomonadaceae > PSRF01. Next base: position 4,482 of record DASYPN010000303.1, read on the forward strand.
GAGACTGTATTGCGTGCCGATGTCGGCAGCAACGCGAGCGAATGCAGCACGCGCGTCAGCCAGGGTCGCAGCTTCAAAACTTCTGCCACCGGAACCACGTGCGAGATCATTCATCTCGCGTCGCGCGAGATTATAAAGCTCGCGGCTGATCGACATTCTCTCGAATGGCCCCATCTGGCAAAAGCTGTTGAAGTTTTCCTCTTTTGCTTTAGGAAAGAAGAGCTTCCGGTAACGCTCGATCTGTCGTCTCGAAAGCGAGAGCTGGCCGTCGTCCTGACAGTCTTTCATCAGACGATCTTCGACAAAATCTTCCGTGTTTACCTGAATGAAGTAACAGGCAATTCCGGCGCGCGCCAATTTCATTTTGGCATTGACGAAATCTGAGTTACTCGAAGAGTCAACGCCGTCAGTCAAAGCCACAACGGCACGTCTTCCACGCACGTCGTCTTTTGGCGGATCGTGGAAAATGCCGTCAGCGACGCGTTCGAGTGCGTCGTAGTAAGGCGTACCCTGACTCGCGCCGAGATTATCGATCGCCGTTCGCAGTGCTTCACGATCACCAGTTAAAGGCGTCAACACTTCCACCTTTGCAACCGGATCGCCAAAACCCACCGACTGATTGAAAGACACTACGCCGACTCGATCGCCGGAACGCAACGCTTCGATAAAAGTGTTCGCGGCTGAGCGAATCAAAGCCACGTCGTCGCGTGTCGAGCCCGACGTGTCGAGAAGCAAGGCAATCTCAAATGGTGTTTCAGTGGTCCCGAAGTTAGCGATCGTTTGCGCCTGGCCGTCTTCGATGATCCGGAAATTTTCCGCTTTCAAATTCGAGAGTGGACGTCCGGAAGCGTCCGTCACGACTGCAGGTACGGAGACGAGTTGTGTATCAGTTCTGATGACGTCGCCTTCGTCGACTTCGTCCGCCGTTTTCTTTGCTTCAGTTGTTTGTTCAGAGCTGCCGACGCGTCGCGGTCGCTGTACCGGTGGCTGCGTCGTCTGCTGAGCACGCGTTCCCTCGATGAGAAAACATGCAACGATTAACAGAACAATCGGGATGGACAAACGACGACGGAGATGTGCAAATCCTGACATAGCTTTTAAGACCGGATGGGCTTTGTGACCGAATATTGCCACAAACAATCACTGCTCACAAAGAAGCACCAAAACCACAAAAGGATGGCTGAATTTATTTTTGTGCTTTTGTGCTTCTTTGTGGCTAATCTTCCATTGTGGCTGGCTTGACACTCCTGCCCGCTTCTCATAGCATGACGGCTCGCTTGTTGCGATCTTTGATCGCGGTTGGACTGACGGCAGGGTCGGTCCCATCGAAGGCACGTACGTCAATGGTAGACGGCTTCCCTTACAAGGAAGAGGTTGGGGGTTCGAGTCCCTCCGTGCCTACCAAACGAGTCAGTTTCATGCGGAGTCGTAGTTCAGTTGGTTAGAACGCCGGCCTGTCACGTCGGAGGTCGCGGGTTCGAGTCCCGTCGGCTCCGCCACTTATCTCAATTAATACTCACTATAACGTCCTCGTTGCGTTGAATGCTGCAACGCAAGCTATCTTTGATGATGTCAGCAGATATCCTGTAGAGTTCGAGACCGTACGGAACGACTCGACTCAAACGTAAATAAAATTTCTAAATAATTACCCCTGCGCTATTGACCGCGCGTCCGTTTTGAATAAAATCCTCTCCAACGGTGAATGTGGTTGCCGGGGTGAGGACGGTAACCAATCGAGGCTGAATGCCTCCGCCAACCTTGAGAGGCCGGTCCAAAACCGGCCTTTCGGTTTTTAGCCGCAAAAAGCACAAAAGGCATTAAATACACATAAGATGATTTCAGTTGCGGAGGCCATCCAGATCGTTAGGCAGCAGACGCTCAGGCTGCCGAGTGAGCGGGTACGGATCGATCAGGTTTTAGGGCGAGTGCTCGCGCGGGATGTGGTTGCTGATTCGGATTTACCGCCTTTCGACCGTTCGCAGATGGACGGTTACGCGGTTCGCGCGGAGGACGTGAAGACGCCTCCCGTTCGCCTGCGTATCGTGGGTGAGTCGGCGGCCGGGCGCGGTTGGCACAATCAGTTGGAAGAAGGACAGGCCGTGCGCATCATGACCGGCGCCCCTGTTCCTGCGGGCGCGGATAGCGTGCAGCAGGTTGAGTTAACTACCGAACTCAAAGACGGCACAGTTGTCGAACTACTCGAGACAGTCGAACTCGGAAAGTCGATCGTCAAGCGCGGCGCTGAAATCAAAGCAGGCGAAGTTGTGCTGAATGCCGGGACAACGATCAACGCCGCGATGGTGGCAGTACTCGCGGCGTTTGGCTATGCGACCGTGGAAGTCTTTCACAGACCGCGCGTCGCCGTTCTCGCCACCGGGACTGAGCTAGTTTCAGTCGAACAAACACCCGGCCAGGATCAGATTCGTGATTCCAACAACTATACGATCAGTGCTTACGCGGCGTTGGCAGGCGCGACTGTCGAACGCATGCCACTTACCGGCGACGAAACTTCACTCTTAAAAAAACAAATCGCTGAGGCTGCCGAACGTTGCGATGTGATCGTTACTTCGGGCGGCGTGTCGATGGGTGTTTATGACCTCACGAAGTCTGCACTAAAAGAACTCGATGCAGAGATCTTTTTCGAGCGCGTTGCACTTCGTCCCGGCAAGCCAACAGTCTTCGCACGTTTGCAAAACGGCACACTCGTCTTCGGACTGCCAGGTAATCCCGTTTCAGTCGCAGTCACGTTCAATCTGTTCGCACGAACAGCACTGCTCACAATGCAGGGCGTAACGGATCCCACGTTGAAACGTGAGACCGCCGCACTTGCACGAAGTGTTAAGGGCACAACAGATCGGGAAAGTTATTTACCTGCGCAGCTAACGACAAACGACGATGCAGAGCTCATCGCGTTTCCGTTGAAGTGGGGTGGCTCGTCGGATTTTGTCGCGTTCGCGTTAACTACTGCACTGCTTGTCGTCCCAGCAAGCGTCAAATCGATCGAAGCCGGGTCACTGGTAACCGTGCTCCGCCTGACTAACACTTAACTAGCAAAGCCACAACGAAGCACACAACGCACCAACGAGATTCACCGTCGCGCACTTCTGCACGATCGGCGCGACTCGTTCAGTCAATCCCTTGAAACCAACGAAGCCCGGCAGCAGTTCTATGCGACTTCCGATCTTCTGATCGAACAGATCCAGCCCTTCTTTACCAGGCCACAGCGTCGCCATAACGTAGTCTGCTTCGCCCTTCGGCTTGGCTCCATTTCCGACAGGCGACCAGAACTTTCCGATGACGAAGCGCGCCAGCTTTTTCGAAAACTCGGTTTCGCGCAGCTTTACGCGGGCGACGTTCCAGTAGAAACTCGAATGAATCGATTCTTCCTGAACAATTCCGATCAAGAGTTGTTTCAGCACGGGATGTCCGGCGAGATCCGAGAGTCGCCGGTAGGCGTTCATCGCCGTGATCTCGTTGATTGCTCCCCAAACCATGTGCGCGCCGTGAAAATACTTTCCAAACGGACGTGACGCATGGTCCACCAGGTAACTTCCAATCAGATAGAGTCGCGGAATCTTACGCGTCGCTTCAGCCTGCCAATTTTTTCCGGTCGGGTATCCAGCCTCTTCGAGAAACCGGTTCAGCAGGTTGCCGTGATGGAGCTCCTCGATACTCCAGCGATCCATAAACTTTCTGATGATCGGATCCTTCCCCGTCGGCGTTCGTCGCAACTCCTGATAGTACATGTCGGTGAAGTACTCGATGTCGCGCATGTAAACGAGCACAGGCAGGAAGGCGGGATTGATCTCGTGGTTTTTGATCTGATTCCATTCAATACTGTTGACGTACTCTTTTGATAGAGCCCGGGGGTGCTTCTCATACCAGTCGAGTACTTCTTTATCCGTCTCAAACACAGGGGAACCTCCGGGGAATCTCAAATAGTCGAATAAATACGATCTAATCCTATTAATGCCGATTAATGTACGTCACGCTCGGCGATTTGGTTTTCTGACCGCTTGATTTACTGCTAAGAACTAACCCAGGCTCGAGATTTGGGAAGAAAGAGAGCAACCCGAATGAGGCTCTCGTCCCGGTCGCTCGCAGGATAGACGTAAACACGGTCAGATGTCGAGAACTACTTGCTTGGCAATTGTTTTTGTTATCTACTTCCGGCAATGACACAGCTTTCGCATGTTGACGACCAGGGCCGGGTCCGCATGGTCGACACGGGAGACAAACAGATCACGTCGCGCCGTGCGGTCGCGTCAGCAAGGGTCCTGATGACGAGCGACACTGTGGCCGCTTTGCGTGAGCACCGGACGCCGAAAGGCGATCCACTCGAAGCAGCGCGTCTCGCGGGGATTATGGCGGCAAAGCGAACTTCAGACTTGATTCCCCTCTGCCATCCGTTGCCGATAACCCACATCGACGTCCACGCGAAAGTCGACGACGACGGCGTTTCGCTCGAAGCTGAGGTGTCGACAAATGCTCAAACAGGTGTGGAAATGGAGGCGTTGACCGCCGTCTCCGTCGCCGCACTCACTGTTTATGACATGTGCAAAGCTCTGGAAAAAGGGATGACGATTACGGACGTGCGATTGGAGAGCAAGACCGGGGGCAAGTCAGGCGACTACTCCCGGGGACCGGCGTAATCTGTGGAACCGACGGGAACCTCCCAGCAGCATTGTGCGTTATGCATCCCGGGACTAAAATAAGGTCACAAATCCGCCGACTTACCGGAGAGTTAAAGATGAGATTAAGGCTTTCACAAGACGCGCGACCTCAGGCAATGACACTGCTCATCGCCGCCACGATTTCCGTGGTGCTCTGGTTCATTCCCTTTGCCGAGTTTTTAACTTATCCCTTCCGGATTTTCGTGACGTTCATACATGAAGGCGGACACGCCCTCGCGGCCCTGTTGACCGGCAACTCCGTCGCCAGCCTGAGTGTGGCGACAAACGCGAGCGGTGAAACCTACACGACTCAAGGCGGACTCATCTCCCAAGTCTTTATCTCGAGTGCAGGCTATCTTGGTTCGATGGCCTTCGGCGCGTTGTTGCTGATTCTGATTCGGAAAGCCGTCACGGCCCGCATCGTACTGCTGTGCTGCGGAATTTTTGTTTTCGCCCTGACAATGATCTTCGGATTTATTAAACCGATCTTCTCGATGAGTGCGTGGTCGGGAATTCCGTTTACGCTTTTCGCCGGCCTGTTTATCTCGGTGGGTCTGGTTTTGATTGCGAGATTCGCGAGTGCGAAGGTCGCAACGTTCTTCGTGAGCTTCCTGGCAGTGCAATGTGTTTTGAATGCACTCTTCGATCTAAAGACAGTCTTCTTTCTCTCGAACCCATTCGGACCGGCAATTCCAACTGACGCAGTGAACATGGCGAACGCGACC